>DASXUH010000042.1:0-3773 GCA_036504935.1 Geothrix sp.
CCTCCCCGCCGAAGGCATCGAGTTCATCTACTACGACCAGCTGGGCAGCGCCTATTCGGACCAGCCCAAAGACACCGACCTCTGGACCACGGAGCGGTTCGTCGAAGAAGTCGAGCAGGTCCGGAAGGCCCTGGGGCTCGACCGCTCCAACTTCTACCTGCTAGGCCACTCCTGGGGCGGCATCCTCGCCACGGAATACGCCCTGAAATACGGCGCGAACCTCAAGGGCCTGATCATCTCCAACATGATGATGAGCATCCCCGACTACAACCGGTACGCCGAGGAGGTGCTGGCCAAGGGCATGGATCCCGCGGTGGTGAGGGAAGTGAAGGAGCTGGAGGCGAAGGGCCAGTACGAGAGCCCGCGGTACATGGAGCTGCTGCTGCCGAACTTCTATGCCAAGCACCTGTGCCGCCTCCCGGAGTGGCCGGACGCGGTGAACCGGGGCTTCGGGAAGATCAACAAGCAGATCTACGTGCTCATGCAGGGCCCCAGCGAGTTCGGCGCCTCAGGCCGCCTGGAGAAGTGGGACCGCAAGACCGACCTGCCGAAACTCGCCATGCCCACGCTCGTCATCGGCGGCACCTACGACACCATGGACCCCGCCCACATGAAGTGGGTCTCCACCCAGGTGCAGCACGGCAGCTTCCTGCTCTGCCCGAAGGGCAGCCACATGGCCATGTGGGACGACCAGGCCACCTACAACCAGGGCCTCATCCGGTTCCTGAAGGAGACGGACGCGGGCCGGAAGACTGTGCCGTTCGGGAAGCCATGACCCTGCGCACCATCCTCCCCGCGGACCTCTCGCCCATCGAGACCAACGCCCTCCTCTGCGGCGGCGTGGCCCCGCGCCCCATCGCCCTTGCCAGCACCCTCTCGAAGGACGGCATCCGCAACCTCTCGCCCTTCAGCTTCTTCAACGCCTTCGGCTCGAACCCGCCCACGGTGGCCTTCGCGCCCAACCGCCGGGGCCGCGATGGCACCGTGAAGCACACCTACCTGAACGCCGTGGCCACGGGCGAGTTCGTCATCGCCGCCGTGAGCCACGCCATGCTGCACCCCATGAACGTGGCCAGCGCCGAGTGGCCGGACGGCGTGGATGAGTTCCCCAAGAGCGGCCTCACGCCGCTGCCGGCGCGGATCGTCCAGCCCGCCCTGGTGGCGGAGAGCCCCTTCCAGATGGAGTGCCGGCTGCAGCAGGTGGTGGAGCTGGGCACGGGTCCAGGTTCCGGCCTCATGCTCATCGGCGAGGTACTGGCCTTCCATGTGCGCGAGGACTGCTTCGTGGACGGCCTCCTCCATCCGGACGCCCTCGATCTCATCGGCCGCAACGGCGGCGCCTTCTACACCCGTGCCAGCGGCGCGGCCGTGTTCCAGGTGCCCAAGCCCGCTGGGAAGCCCCTGGGCTACGACGCCCTGCCCGAGCCCCTCAAGCAGAGCCGCATCCTCACCGCCAACGACCTGGGCCAGCTGGCCAACTGCCCGGGCCTGCCGGACCTCACCGCCTTGCAAGGGCGCGCCGACGATCCAGTGGATGTCGAGGGGCTGGAACGGGCCATGCAGGTGGCCCTGGCCCGGGATGATCTGGATGAAGCATGGAGGCTGGCGGCGTTGCGACTGAGGGCCTAGCCTTCGGCGTCCACGTCGAGCCCGGCGGCACCGCGGTGGTGCACCACTCGCTGGGGGTAGGGGATTTCGATGCCGGCCTCGCGGAAGGCGACCAGGGTGCGGCGGCGCAGTTCCCGGGCCACCTCCCACTGGGCCCCGGGCGCTGTCTTGGTGAGGGTCAGGATGGTGAAGCCGCTGGCCCCGAGGACTTCGATGCCCTTCACTTCCAGGGGCTCCAGCACCTGGTCGGGCCGGTCCTCGTGCAGCTTCCGGCCGAGCTCCTTCAGCACCTCGAAGGCCCGGCCGGGGTCCGTGTCGTAGCCCACCTCCACTTCCACCCGGGCCCGGGCGAAGTCCTTGGAGAGCACCACCACACGCACGATGGAGCCGTTGGGCACGAAGTGGGCGCGGCCCTCCGAATCCCGGATCTGGGTCACGCGCAGGGTCATGCGCTCCACGGTGCCGATGTGCCGGTCGTCCACGTTGATGATGTCGCCCACACCGAACTGGTTCTCCAGCAGGAGGAAGAACCCGCTGATGACGTCCTTCACCAGGCTCTGGGCGCCGAAGCCCAGCGCCACCCCCGCGATGCCGGCGCCGGCCACCAGGGGCCCGATGTTCACCCCGAACTCCGAGAGCACCATCAGCAGGAGGAACGCCACCACGGCGACACGAGCGGTATTGGTGAGCACGCTGCCGAGGGTCTCCGCCCGGCGCTCGGCGTCGGTGGTCACGTCCTCGTTGCCATCATCCACAGCCCGCCGCACGGCCCGGGTGACCAGCTTCACGGCCAGCAGCAGGGCCAGCCCCGCCAGGGCCACCAGGAGCAGGTGCTGGAGCTTCTCCCAGCCGGTCCGCTCCATCCAGGCCAGGAACCGGCCCGCATGCTGCGCGGCCCCTCCCGGCGAGGGCTGAAGGAAACTGAATATCCCATCGGGCAGGGTCATGCGGTGCGCTCCTGCCTCCAGGCTACCAAGGCCCGGGCCCGGAATTCCCTTGCCTGTCCCCCAGGTCGCCAGTAGCGTGGCTGTCTCGACACAGGGAGTACTCGATGCGCCACGCAAGCCTTCTTGCCGCCATCCTGCTCTGCGCGCTCCCGGCCCGGACTCAGGCCCCTTCCGCCGAGGTCCGCTCCTTTCTCAAGGTTGACGCTCCGGTGGTGGCGCTGACGCATGCCCGGGTCGTGGATGGCACCGGCGCGCCCGCCCTCGAGAACCAGATCCTGGTCCTGCGGAACGGCCGCATCGAGGCCATGGGCGCGGCGTCCAAGGTGGCGGTCCCGAGGGAGGCCCAGGTGCTGGACCTCACCGGCCACACGGTGCTCCCGGGCCTGGTGGGCATGCACAACCACCTCTTCTACACCCACTCCATCCACAGCGACGAGAAGGGCGCCGCCGTGCCGCCCGGGCGGCTCTTCGCCGAGATCGCCTACTCGGCCCCGCGCCTCTACCTGGCCTGCGGCGTGACCACCATCCGCACCACCGGCAGCCTGGAGCCCTATACGGACCTGAACCTCAAGCGGCAGATCGACGCGGGCCTCATGCCCGGCCCGAAGATGGAAGTGACGGGGCCCTACCTTGAGGGCCTCGAGCCCATGACGCCCCAGATGCACGCCCTGCGCGGCCCCGAGGATGCCCGCCGCTTCGTGGCCTACTGGGCGGACGCCGGGGTCACCTCCTTCAAGGCGTACATGAATATCACCCGGGCCGACCTGGGCGCCGCCATCGAGGAGGCCCACAAGCGCGGCCTCAAGGTGACGGGCCACCTGGGCTCCATCACCTGGCCCGAGGCCATGGCCCTGGGCATCGACGACTTCGAGCACGGTCCCGTGTACACGGATACGGAATTCACGCCGGGCAAGCAACCGGACGTGGGTCCGCCGGTCTCCGCCTCCTGGGGCTCCTGGCTCAAGCTCGACGTGGCGGGGCACGAGGTGCAGGGTCTCATCCGGGCGCTGGTGGCGAAGCACGTGGCCGTCACCTCCACCCTGCCCGTCTTCGAGCTGGGCGCGCCCGGCCGGCCGCCCCTCCAGGCCCGGATGCTCCAGGCCATGTCCGCCGAATCCAGGGCCAGCTACCTGGCCGCCCGGGCCAAGGTGCCGACGGCGCCGAACGGCCGCGCCGAGCAGCTCCTCAGGAAGGAGATGGCCTTCGAGCTGGCCTTCG
>DASXUH010000043.1:0-8755 GCA_036504935.1 Geothrix sp.
GCCATGTTCCTGGAGGCCGCCCGGAATCCTGCCTGGGAGGGCCCCTTCAACGGCACGGCGCCGGAACCCGTCAGCAACGAGGTCTTCACGGACCTCCTGGCGCGTCGGCTCCATCGTCCCCTGCTGCCGGTGCCGGGGGCCCTCACCGCCGCCGCCATGAAGGTGCTCCTGGGGGAAATGGCCGAGGCCCTGCTGCTCCAGGGCGCGTTCGCAATCCCGTCCCGCGCCCAGAACCTGGGCTTCCGATTCCGGTTCTCCAGCGCCACGAAGGCCCTGGAGGATCTGATTTAGCTATCAGCTGTCGGCTGTCAGAGGCGCTCGAGGCCGCCGAAACGGGCCATGATGCGCCGGTCGCCACCCTGGTCGAAGCGGATGGTGTAGGTCAGGCCCTCGCTCCGCCCCGATGAAGCCAGCACCGTGCCCGCGCCGAAGCGGGCGCTCTTCACCCGCGTTCCCACGTCAAAAGCGCCCGGATCTTTTGATTCGGCAGGTTCGGAGAACCTGCCGCCTTCCGAGCCCGGTGGCGGAGCCTCTTTGACGCGATCGAAGAAGCTGCGGATGCGCTGGAGTTCCGTGGCCACGGAGCCGCCGCTGGCTCCCCGGGTGAAGGAGCTGCCGGGGCGCACCCCCTCGCCGGACTGGTAGAGCTCGGTGCCCCAGCGGATGGGCGCCGTCAGGGCCTCCGCGGGGAGCTCCCGCAGGAAGCGGCTGGGCATGGAGAGCATCTCGGTGCCCATGATGCGCCGTCGCCGCGCGGCGCTCAGCGTGAGCCGGCGCTGGGCGCGGGTGATGGCCACGTAGAAGAGACGCCGTTCCTCTTCCAGCCCCTCCGAGGTTTCGCGGGCGTTGCGGTTGGGGAAGACGTCCTCCTCCATGCCGATGACGAAGACAAAGGGGAACTCCAGCCCCTTGGCACAGTGGATGGTCATGAGGCTGAGCTGGGCGGATTCCTCCACCTGGTCCGCGTCCGCCGCGAGCGTGATGCGGTCCAGGAACTCCGACAGGCGCAGGCCCAGCGATTCAGACTCGGCGGCGGCGCTGAGGAACTCCTCCAGGTTGCGGATCCGGCCCTCGGCCTCCAGCGTGGCCTCGTCCTCCAGGCTCTGGAGGTAGCCACTCTCCTGGAGCACCCACTTCACCAGGCCCGCCAGCCCCTGGGCCTCCCGTTCCGCGCCAGCCCGGTGGAAGAGCTCGAGGAACTTGCCCATCTCCCGCTGGGCCCGGCCCTTCAGCTCGCCGGCCCGCAGCAGCAGGGCCAGGCCTTCGAGGGGCGTGCCGCCCTCGGGGATGGCGCCCTCGATCTTCCCCAGCGTGGTCGGCCCCACGCCGCGGGTGGGCGCGTTCACGCAGCGGCGGAAGCTCACCAGGTCGAAGGGATTCGAGATGAGCCGCAGGTACGAGATGAGATCCTTCACCTCCTGGCGCTCGTAGAACTTCACGCCGCCCACCAGCCGGTAGGGCATGTTCTGGGCGCGAAGTGCCTCTTCCATCTGCCGGGACTGCCAGTTGGCGCGGTAGAGCACGGCCACCTTGGCTTCGGGCTCGCGGTGGCGGAGTTCCTGGATGCGCTGCACCACCCACTCCGCCTCCAGCCGCCCCTCGTCCGTGAGCTTGAACGTGATGGCTTCGCCCTCGCCCAGGTCGGTGATCAGGGCGCCCTTGCCCTCCACGCGCTGGGAGTTGTTGGCGATCACCTCGGAGGCCGCGTCCAGGATCTTCTTCGTGGAGCGGTAGTTCTGCAGCAGCTCGATGCGCACGGCCTCGGGGAAGTCCTGCTGGAAGTCTAGGATGTTGCGGATGTCAGCGCCGCGCCAGCCATAGATCGAGTTGTGGGTCACGAGGCCGTTGGCCACGAAGGTGTGGACGCCCTCAATGTCCAGGTCATGAACCTCAGCCTTGAGCGGAATGCGCTCGACGTGGGCTATCACGTCCAGGCCCCCTTCCCCATCGAACAGGGCCATGCCGGGCTTCAGGTTGCAGGCGGGGAGGAAGGGCAGGCTGCTGGTTTCCCGGCCGGGACTGGCGCCCAGGCGGGCCTGCAGATGGATCTCCGCATCCAGATGCTTCCGGATGCGATCCGCCATCTTTCGGATGTCCTGGAACGACGCGGCGCAGGTTTCCATGCGCCAGCTCGCTGAACCGGCCTTCGCCGGACGCACGGACAGGCCCAGGCCTTCGAGCACGCGTCGGTCCTCCGCGCTGCGGCCAACCATGGAGATGCGATGCATGGGCCGCTTGCCCCTGCGGTCTCCGCAGAGGGTGACCGTCACCAGGCGGCGCAAGCCGTCGCTGGCCTGGGCCCGGTGGTGGGGCGCCTCCACGGCCATGCCCAGATCCGCCAGCAGCCGCTCGGCCCCCGCCTGGGAATCCACCGCCGCGAAGACCCGGCGGATGGCCTCGGCGTCGTGGACCAGCCCACGGGTGGACCCGCCTTTGCGCGGCACGAAGGGCAGCGTGGGCAGCTGGTACTGGAGCGACCAGATCTCCTCCTGGAGGCGGGCCGCTTGTTCACTGGCGTGGGTGGACAGCACCCACAGCTCGTCGGCGTGCTCCTGCCGGGCCCGCTGGAGGAAGCCCACCACGGGCTTCACCTGGCCGTGGGTGTGGGTCTGGCTGGTGCCCAGCCGCCAGCCGGTGCCGCGCTTCCACATGAGGTACACGAAGTGCAGCTGGGGTGAGATGCCGAGCCGGTAGCCCGCGAGATGGACGTGCTCCGGTGTGCTGGTGAGGCAACGGCCCGAGGTGGTGGTGAGGCGGATGCCCAGCCCGTGGCGCATCCGCGTGGCGGCCTTCAGGACCTTCGCGGACCGGAAGGTTCCGCTGCCGTGAGCGGCGGTGACGAGATCCCCCGCCGCCACCTTTTCGATGGGACGCTGCGTTCCGTCCGCCATGAGCACCTTGGTGCCCTTGGCGAGGCACTGGTCCTCATCGCCCACGACGCACAGGTTGTGGTGCCGCCGGGCCAGGTGCTGCACGAGCAGGTACTGGGCGCGGTTGGTGTCCTGGTACTCGTCCACGAGGATGAACTTGAAGCGCTCCCCGTACTGCGCCTGGATGACGGGCTCGCGGAAGAGCCGCTCGGTGTAGAGCAGCAGGTCGTCAAAGTCGCAGGCTCGGTGGTTCTTCAGGCCCTTCTGGTAGAGGTCATAGGCATCCAGGACCTTGCGGGTCCAGGGATCCAGGGCCTCCTCCCGGGCCTCCTCCGGCAACAGGCAGCGGTTCTTGAAGTCGCTGATGAGCTCCAGAACCTTCTTGGGATGGAACTGCTTCTCGGGGAGCTTCAATTCCGCCAGCACCTGCTTCATCAGGCTCTTCTGGTCCGCCGGATCGAAGATGACGAAATCCCGGCCCACGGGCGTGCGCTCGCCCTCGCGGCGCAGGATGCGGGTGCAGAAACTGTGGAAGGTGCTCACCCACATCTGCGCGGCGGGCACGGAGACGAGCCGCTGGACGCGCTCCCGCATCTCCTCCGCCGCCTTGTTGGTGAAGGTCATGGCCAGGATGGAACCCGGATGGACGCCCTCCTCCTCGATGAGCCAGGCGATCCGGCGGGTGATCACCGTGGTCTTGCCGGAGCCGGCACCCGCCAGGATGAGCAACGGCCCATGGGCATGGCAGACGGCCTCCCGCTGGGGGGCATTCAGATTGCGAAGCAGGGGGTGGGTGGAAGGATCGGGGGGGGCGCCGGGCATCCCTTCATCCTATCGGCCCGCCTCCTGCTACGGCGCGATGGCTTTGCCCTTCTCGGCCTTCCGGACCACTTCCTTCACCATGAGGCTGATGTCGGCCTCGGTCAGGCGGTCCTTGAAGGAGGGCATGACCATGCCGAAAAAGATGCCCTTGCGGATGGTCTTCTCCATATCGGCATCTGTTTCCTTCGCGGCCTTCTTCATGTCCGTGAAATCGAATCCGCCGAGTTTCTTCCCTTCGGCGCTGTGGGCGGACCCATCCGGGCCGTGGCATTTCACGCAGTTCTGGGCGAAGAAGGCCCGCAGCTCCTCCACCGATTTCATCGGGGCCTGGGCGCCCAGGCCGGTGGCAAGCAGGAGGCAGGAGAGCAGCACGACGGTCCGCATGGCCACCTCAATGGATGTTGAAACACCAGGCTAGGATGGGTCCTCCCGGCTCCGGCGCAAGGGGGGGTCAGGGCTTTCGTCGGCCTGCCAGGGGACGCACCACCTCGGCGACCATGCGCCGGGCCTCCGGTTCCACCAGCTGCCGGCCGAACCCCGGCATGGCGCCCCGGCCCTTCAGGATCGAGGCCACCAGGGCAGCGTCTTCCTGCCGGGCCTGCCAGCGGGCATCCGTGAGGTTCCGGCCGCCCAGGCGGGCGCCGCTGGGCCCGCGGCCGGTACCGTCAATGCCGTGGCAGACCACGCAGCGCTCCCGGTAGAACGTCCGCAGGTCCCTGGCCTGGGCGGACAGGAGACCAGAAAGGATCAGCAACAGCGCGGCGGAACGGAGCCCCATGGCTCGACGCTACCACGGGCGGGAAAGCCCCGTTAGGCTGGAGCGGCGCGCCCGTGGCGGAATGGCAGACGCTGCGGACTTAAAATCCGCTTCCGGAAACGGAGTACCAGTTCGAGTCTGGTCGGGCGCACCAGTTCCAGCCTCAGCTCTGCTCGGCCATCAGCTTCAGCAGGGAGATGAGGATCCCATTGAACCGCTTCCAGCCCGTGAGGTCGCCGCGGACCAGGCGGTGGACCTTCACCCAGTCGCCCTCCGCGGCGGCCTTGGGCACTTCCTTGAGCATGAAGTCGTAGGCCAGAATGCGGGCCGCCAGGGCCGGCTCCAGGGCCCGTTCCGGGTCCTCCACCAGCTCGGCCCCCACCAGCTTCCCGAACCGCGCGTACTCGGCCCGGCCGAGTACGGGAATGAACCCCCGCCCGCAGTATTTGGCCCCGTCGCCGGGCTCCGTATTGCCCAGGGCACGTTTGAATTCATACATGCGCCGGAAGTAGGCCTCGCTGCCCTGTTCCCGCTCCGGCGCGAAGAGGTAGCTCTCCGCCCCGATGGTGGCGATGGCCGCCACCTCCGTGGCCGGATCCAGGATCTTGAGCGCGCTCAGGGCCTGCACCACCAGTGGCCAGTTCTGCTCCACATTCGCGAGGGGCGCGTGGAGGGTCGTCGCGATGACGTCCGCCGTGAAAGGCATGGCTGGCTCCCGGAGGAATGCGGCAGGCTTGGCGGGGAAAATCTACCACGGCGGGGATAATCTCGTGCATGGACATCCACCGATTGCACACCGGCGCGGCTGAAGCCGTCATCTCGGCCCAGGGCGCCGAGCTCCAGTCCCTGCGCCTGGGCGGCCACGATCTGCTGTGGGATGCAGGCCCCCTCTGGCCCCGGCACGCCCCGCTGCTCTTCCCCATCGTGGGCCGCCTGCAGGGCGACACCCTGCGGCACCAGGGCGGGACGTTCCCCATGCCCCGGCACGGCTTCGCCCGGGACCGGGCCTTCGCCCTGCTCGAAGGGACCGCCTCCACCTGCACCGTGGAACTGCGCGATGACGAGGCCAGCCGCGCCATCTACCCCTTTCCCTTCCTGCTGCGGGTGGCCTACACCCTGAAGGCGACCTCCCTGCGCATGGATATCGCCCTGCGCAACCCTGGCGAAGCCCCCCTGCCTGCCAGCCTGGGCCTGCATCCGGCCTTCCGGTGGCCCTTGGCGCCAGGCCTGCCCAAGGCCGCGCATCGCCTCGTCTTCGAGGCCGAGGAACCCGGCCCCCTCCGGCGCCTGACCACCGATGGGCTGCTGGATCCAGCCCTTCATTCCACCCCCATCCTGGGGCGGGTGCTGCCGCTCCGCGCAGACCTGTTCGCCGAGGACGCCCTGATCTTCCTGGAGCCCCGGAGCCGGAGCCTCCGCTTCGAGGTCGAGGGCGGGCCGGCCCTCACCCTGCGCTGGGAGGGCTTCCCCCACCTGGGCCTGTGGGCCAAGCCCGAACCCGGCCCCGCCTTCCTCTGCATCGAGCCCTGGGAGGGCCATGCGGATCCCGAAGGGTGGGACGGGGAGTTCGCCGACAAGCCGGGTGGCTTCCTGCTGCCCCCCAGCGCCACCCGCCGCTGGTCCCTCACGCTGACAGCCGATAGCTGACAGCTGATAGCCGACAGCTTCCTAAACCAGCTCCGCCCCCAGGAAGTGCGGGCTGGCCAGGGTGATCTTCGCCTGCACCAGCTCGCCGAAGGGCAACTTGCGGTCTGGCCCCGCCGCCAGGTGGATGGTCTTCCACTCGCCGCTGCGGGCCAGCCACCAGCCATGTTCGGTGGGGCCGTGGGTCTCGACGCGGACCGGGATCTCGCGGCCCACGAACCGTTCGTTGCTGGCCCTGGTGAGCTCGGCCTGGCGCTGCTGGAGCCGGCCCAGCCGCGCGGACTTCACGGCCATGGGCAGGTCGTCCTTGAGGCGCAGGGAGGGCGTGCCGGGCCGGGGCGAGTAGATGAAGCTGAAGGAGCCGTCGAAGGCGACCTCATCCAGCACGCGCAGGGTGTCCTCGAAGTCCTCGTCGGTCTCCCCGGGGAAACCCACGATGAAGTCCGTGCTGAGGGTCATCCGGGCGCGGCCTTCGCCCAGGTAGCCTAGGCGCTCCAGATACTCTGCCACCGTGTACTCGCGCAGCATGCGCTTCAGCACCCGGTCGCTGCCGCTTTGCAGGGGCAGGTGGAGGAAGGGGACGACCTTGGGATTCGACACCAGCACCCGCGCCAGGTCCCTGGTGAAATTCATGGGATGGCTCGTGGTGAAGCGGATCCACTCCAAGCCTTCAACCTCCGACACGCGCTCCAGCAGCTCCGCGAAGGTGCAGCCGCCCGCATAGCTGTTCACGTTCTGGCCCAGCAGCTCCACCTCGCGGTAGCCCCGTTCCACCAGGCCCCGCACCTCGCCCAGAACATCCGCGTAAGGCCGATGCCGCTCCGCGCCACGGGTGGTGGGGACGATGCAGTAGGTGCATGCGTGGTTGCAGCCTTCGGTAATGGTGACCAGGGCCTTGGCGGTATCCCGGCGGCGTGTGACGGAAGGCGGGAACAGATGGTTGTCGGGGTACTCGCCCGTATCCATCACTCGGGCCTTGCCTGCCTGGGCTTCGGCCACCAGCCGCGGCAGCTGCTTCAGGGCCATGGTGCCCAGCACGAAGTCGATGTGGGGGGCCCGCTTGAACAGGGCGGCCTGCTCCTGCTGGGCCAGGCAGCCCGTGACGCCCACCAGCAAAGGGCGTCGCTGTTTCTCTTCGCGGAGGCGGCCCAGCTCCGAATAGACCTTGTGCACGGCCTTCTCGCGGATGGAACAGGTGTTCAGCAGCACCAATTCAGCATCCTCGGCTGAATCCACGGCCTCGAAACCCTCGGCGGACAGCAGCCCCGACAGCTTCTCGCCGTCGTGGTCATTCATCTGGCAGCCCCAGGTCTGGATGTGGAACTTCATCGCACCGCCCAAACCTTCGAGTGTACTGAGAAAAAGGCTGGGACAGGATTAACAGGATTTCTTTGGATTAACAGGATTCAAACCAAGAACATGAATCCTGTTAATCATGTTTTTCATCCTGTTAATCCTGTCCAAGCTTTTCAGGGTTCCGACGGTTCAGAACCGGTAGCGGGCGCTCAGGGCGAGTTGGCGGCCGGGCAGCAGGTAGTACTGGGCATCGCCCAGCTCGCTTTCGGCCACGGGCTTGCGGCGATCCGTGAGGTTGCGGCCGTCCAGACGGACCTCCCAGGCCTTTTCGCGCCACCCCAGGCTGGCGGCCCAGGTGGCGTAGCCCCCGGCTGGCGCGGTGTTGCGCTGGTTGAGGAAGACGGCCCCCACGTAGTTCAGCTCGCCGGTGGCCACCAGGCCCCGGGCGGGCGCATAGGCGAGGCCCAGGCCGCCGAGGTGGTAGGGCGACATTTCGAGGCGCTTTCCGCTCAGCTGGGTGAGCGTGCCACCCCCGAAATCCTTCGCGTAGTCGCGGAACCGGGCGTCGTGGTAGCTGTAGGCGAGGCGGGCCGCGAGGTCGTGCGTAAAGCGCCAGGCCGCGCTGGCCTCTACACCCTGGAACCGCTCCTTGCCCGCGTTCACGAGCACCGGCGCACCGGCCGCGGACTGGGGCACCACCAGGTTCTCGAAGTCCATGAGGAAGGTGCTGAGCTCCAGGGCTAGCCTGCGTTCCAGGAGGTCGGCCTTGAGGCCGAGGTCGTAGCTGGTGGCCGTCTCCGGCTTCAGAATCCGCGCACCGCTATCCAGGCCGAAGTCCATGGCCGCGGGCTTGAAGGTGCTGCGGAGGCCGGCGTAGAGATTCACGCGATCCTCGCCGCGCTGCCAGGCGGTCCAGGTGGCCCCCGCGCTGCCGCCCAGCCGGGTGGTGGTCCGGGTGTCGGAACCGCCAGCAAGGGTCCCGCTGGCGAAATCCAGCGTGGATGTGCGGCGGGCCTCCTCCGCGCGGGTGAGGCGCAAACCCGCCTCGACCACCAGGCGAGGCGCAACCTGCCACTGGGCGAAGGCGTAGAGGCCCGAGAAGTCGCGCCGGTCGTCGATGCGGATGGCCGCCTGGCTGGGGAGGGCGGCAGCCCCGGGGGCGCCGGATCCATCAAGGTTCACGGCGTAGTCGAAGTCCCCGCCCCGGCCACGGCCCTGGCCGTGAAGATGGTCCAGGCCTGCCACCACCTTGAGGGCGGATCCCGCCGTCCAGGTGAGGTGCGTGTCGAAATAGACGTCCGTGAGGTCGACGCGTTCGCGGAAACCGTGGGCGTTGGGAGCCACGGAGCTCACGTCGGTGAGGAAG
>DASXUH010000044.1:0-5682 GCA_036504935.1 Geothrix sp.
CGTTCGTGCCCGGCCAGCCGGTCTTCGGGCGCATCACCCATCCCAACTACTCGCACATCCACCTGGAGATGAGGGTCGAGCGCATGGAAGCGGAGCGCCTCTTCTCCTACCGCTGGCATCCGTACCCCATGGACGCGACGAAGGACTACTCGAAGGAGCCCATGACTCTCGTGGAGTTCCATCTTGAGGCGGCCGAGGGCGGCACCTTGCTCAAGGTGGTGGAGTCCGGCTTCGACCAGCTGCCGCCCGAGCGGCGCGACGAGGCCTTCCGCATGAACGATGCGGGCTGGACGGGCCAGATGGCCCGGATCGAACGCCATGTCGCGAGCTGAGGCCCTCTCCCTCGCGCGGATGAAAGACGCGGCCCCGCTCTTCGCCGCCCTGGGGGATGCCACCCGCCTGGGCCTGCTCGTCAGCCTCTGCTCCGGCGGACCGCTCACGGTCACGCGCCTGAGCGGCCAGTTCGACGTCTCCCGGCAGGCCATCACCAAGCATCTCGAAGTGCTCTCCGAAGCGGGGCTCGTCAAGAGCAGCCGCCAGGGGCGGGAGCGCATCTGGGCCTTCGAGCCCAAGCGCCTCGAGGATGCCCACCAGTACCTGGAGCGCCTGTCCAGGGAGTGGGACGTCGCCCTGGGCCGCCTCAAGGCCTTCGTCGAAACCTGAACCGGCCCGCTCGTCCGCGATGGCCTTAAGAGTGCCTAACAAAACCCCGACGAGGCCGCGAGAAGGCCAGGTGGGATGCACAGCAGATATCGGTTTGTCTCGCGTATCGCCAGAGGCGATACCGAGAGGGAAGGGCCCGCAGGGCGATGCGGGACATCGTTCAAGGGCCGTGACGCCGCGGGGCGCCCACCTGGCTTTCTCCCTCCGGGCGAGGGCCGGCGGGCGTCGCGATGCCGCGTCACGCTCGTCGCGCGTAGTACCCGCTACGCGTCTCCTCGCGTTCCTCGCCTCGCTCGCCCGGCGACCCTCGCGCGGTCCCGTGGGGGTTTTGTTAGGCACTCTTAGATGTCCACCCCGAAGCGCGAGGCCAGGTCGAGATACCGGTCCCGGATGCCCTCCACGACGGAGGCCGGCAGGTGCGGCGCCGGCGGCTGCTTATCCCAGTCCGGCAGGGTCTCGAGGTAGTCGCGGAGGAACTGCTTGTCCAGGCTCGGGGGATTCTTCCCCGGCGCCCAGGTATCCGCCAGCCAATAGCGGCTGCTGTCCGGGGTGAGGGCTTCGTCGATGAGGATCAGCTCTCCGGCGTCGCTCAAGCCGAACTCGAACTTGGTGTCCGCCAGCAGGATCCCCCGCTGGGCGGCCAGTTCTGCGCCGCGCCGGTAGAGGGCCAGGCTCAGGTCCCGCAGCCGCGCCGCCAGATCCGCACCCACGATCTCCGCCAGACGCTCAAAGCTGATGTTCTCGTCGTGGCCTTCCTCGGCCTTGGTGGCGGGCGTGAAGATGGGCTCGGGCAGCCGGTCCGCGAGGCGCAGGCCCGGAGGCAGGGGCACACCGCACACCGCTCCGCCGGCCTGGTATTCCTTCCATCCGCTCCCCGCCAGGTAGCCCCGCACCACGCACTCCACGGGCAGGGGGTCGGTCTTCTCCACCATGACCGCACGGCCGGCCAGCGCTTCGCGGTGGGCTTCCAGGATGGCGGGCCAGCCGGGGTTGCCGCGGAAATGGTTGGGCACCAGATCCTCCGTGGCCGCAAACCAATAGGAGGCCACGGCCGTGAGGATGCGCCCCTTGTCCGGGATGCCCTCGGGCATCACGCAGTCGAAAGCGCTGATGCGGTCCGTGGCCACGATGAGCAGCTGCTTGCCCAGGTCGTACACATCGCGCACCTTGCCCCGGCGGAAGATGGGAAACGGCAGGTCGGTGCTGAGCAGGACAGGCATGGGGCCTCCGGAATCGATCCATCTTAGCTGTCGCCCGTCACCGGTCAGTCACTGACAGTTGCCCGCAGATTGCTGACAGCTCCTAGACCAGATCCGGCAGGCGCCTGGGCGTGGGAGCGGACCAGTTCAGGCCCCCGGGCAGCAGGGCGTAGCGGTTCATCACCCCTGCCCACCGGGCCAGCTCGGCTTCGCGCACGGTGCCCTCGGGTCCGGTAAGGGGCAGGCCCAGGAACTGGAGGAAGTCCTGAACCTCGGCGCCGGACACGCCCAGCAGCGGCGGCAGGGCTTCCAGACCATGGGCCCGGTCCCCGGCCGGCGGGGCCAGCAGGTGGTAGTCGAAGGTCTCCCGCAGGACCGAGGCCGTGGCGGCGGGATCCAGCTCCTGGGCCGCATCCAGGTGGGGGAACGGATTTCCCCCCAGCAGCCCCAGGGCTTGGGCCATGCCGAGGTGGGCCAGCAGGTGCATCGGTTGGACCTTGAGGACGGCCTCGAAGGCAGCCCGGGCCTCCTGGGCACGGCCCAGACGCAGCAGGGCCTCACCCTGGCGCAGCCGCGCCTCGATCCGGTCGGGCTCGGCCTTGGTCCAGCGCTCGGCGACCGCGGCCATCTCTTCGGCCATCCCCTGGGCGCGGAAGAAGCCGGCCAGGTAGGCGAGGCTGGCCACATCCTTGGGCGCCAGGAGCAGCAGGCGGTCCAGGACTTCGGCCGCGCGGAGGGTCTGCCCCTCCTGATCCAGCCGGTTCGCCCAGTCCCGCAGGATCTCCACCTGGCGGGCCACGGGATGGTTCGGCGTGGAGCGTGCCGCTTCGGCGGGGTGGAGCAGCTGGGTCTTCACCCACAGGTAGCGGAGGGCGTTGCGTCCCTCCGGCCCGGCCAGTTCCTCCTCGATGGCGTGGATGATGGTCCGGAGGCCGTGCTCCCAGAGGGGCGGCACGGGCATCTGCACGTGCGTCCGCAGCTCGCGGCTGAGGGGTTCCAGGGTGTTGCCGGTCCGCCCCAGGTGGAGGCGCAGCCGGATCAGGTCCAGGCCCGGTTCCGGTCCGGACTGGAAGGCCACCCGCAGGGCGAGTTCGCCCGTGTCAGGGTCGAAACCGTCCAGTATCAGGAAGCGAAGGTGGGCCCGCATGACCTGAGGTTAGCAAAACGACTGCACCATTGGAGGTTGACCGCGCCCGATCCAGGCCTGATGATGCCTTATCTGCCTAATTGGGGGACCACATGTGCAGGAAACTGCTCTTTCTCTCGGCGCTGGCTGCGCTGACCGCCTTGCCGGCTGCTGCCGGCGAACTCGGCGTGCTCGTGGACAAGCAGGTCGGCAAGGCCCAGGCGGCCTCCTTCGGCACCGGCCAGAAGTATGACGCTGTGAGCCCCACGGGCTTCGCCATCCGGGGCGGTTTCGATGTGGTGGACCTGAAAGTGGCCGCCCTTCAGCTGAACGCCACCTGGCACAACAAGACCACCGGCGACCTCACCTATGGCGGCACCAAGTACGGCGAGCTGGAGAACCAGTACTGGGCCGTGGGCGCCATGGTGAACTGGAAGCTGCTCGTGAACGTGGGCGCCGGCGTGGAATACCGCTCAGAAAAACTCACGTGGCACAGCACCACGGCCGCCTATGGTAGCGGAGACGCCACTCTCGGCCGCCCCTGGGCCCGGGTGAACGTGGGCTTCAGCATCCCGACGCCTGTCGTGAGCCCCTTCTTCGCCGTGGAAGTGGCCGCTCCCCTCTCCAAGAAGGACACCACGGGCACCCCCAGCGACTTCACCGAGGCCCTGGCCCCCCAGGTGCAGATCGGGATCTACGGCGGCATCCGGTTCTAATGGTTGTCCCCTCTGCGAAAAAGGGGCGCCTCTGGCGCCCCTTTTTCGTATGATGAATCCACTTATACCGAGGGGCGATGGAACTCCGGGTCCTGGGCTGCAGCGGCGGAGAAGCCGAAGGCGAGCGCCTGACGGGGCTTCTCGTGAACGGCTGCGTGGCCATCGACGCCGGCTCCATCACGGCGGCCCTGACGGTGGAGGAGCAGGTGAGGATCCAGCACGTGTTCCTCAGCCACTCGCACCTGGACCACATCTGCACCCTGCCCTTCTTCACCAAGAACATCTTCGGGCACACCCACGAGGCGGTGGAGATCCATGCCCTGCCCGAGACCCTCGATGCGCTGCGCCGTCACCTCTTCAACGATGAGCTCTGGCCCGACTTCAGCGTGATCCCCAGCCCCAACGACCCCACCATCCGGTACACCGAGATCGAGCCCGGGCGCACCTATCACGTGTGCGGCCTCCACATCACGCCCATCCGCGTGAACCACCTGGTGCCCTGCGTCGGCTACAAGGTGGACGACGGGAAGGACGCCTTCATCTTCACCAGCGATACCGCCGAGACCGACCGCATCTGGGAGGTGGCCAATGCCACCCCGAACCTCCGGCTGGTCATCACGGAAGCCAGCTTCCCCAACGAGCAGGCCTGGCTGGCGGAGGCCTCCAAGCACCTCACGCCCGCCAAGCTGGGGGCCGAGCTGAAGAAGCTCCACCGGGAGGTGCCGGTGCGGATCTACCACCTGACGCCCGGCGACAAGCCCACCATGCTGCCCCAACTGCAGGCCCTGAAGGATCCCCGGGTGAGCCTGCTGGCCCAGGACGAGCGGCTGGCCTGGTAGGAACGGTCCTTCAGGCTTCCGGGAAGGCCGACCGCAGCGTGGCCAGGGCCTCTTCATAGGCCGCGGGAAGGCCCTGGGCCAGGGACCGAGCGCTCTCCCAGCGTCCCCCCCGGACGTGCTCCTCGATGCACCGTGCCAAATCCGCAAACCGCTGGAGCCCCAGGTTGCCCAGGGCCCCCTTCAGCTGGTGGGCCTCCTGGAGCGCCGAAGCCTCATCCGAAGCCTCCAGCGCCTTCCGCAGGGAGACGAGCCGGGGCGGGACGTCCTCCTTGAGCAGATCGATCAGCTCCTGCACCAGGCCAGGCTCCGCCCCCATGTCCAGGAGGTCCTGGAGGGGCCGGGGGTCGAGCACGGGAAGAAGGTCAGACAAGAGAACTCCAAAAACACATCTGCCCACCCCATCGGACCGGCAGAGCGGGTCCGTAAGGATGGACAGAATGAACCGACGGAAGGTTGGGGAGGATTAAAATCCGTGCCCAGCGGGATGGCCCGCCGCCTGGAGGCGGATGAGGCTGGCGTCCAGCTTGGCCTGGGCCGTGGCCAGATCGTGCTCGGTCTGGGCCTCCTTGAGGAGCTTGAGGGCCCGCTGGCGCGAGGCCTCGGCCCGTTCCAGGTCGATCATCTCCATGGTCTCGCTTTCCCGGGCCAGGATGGTGACCCGGTCGGGGCCCACTTCCGCGAAGCCGCCGAAGACCGTAAGCCAGTGCTTCTGGCCGTCCTGGATGTAGTACAGCAGGCCATCGCCCACTTCCGTCATCAGGGGCGTGTGGCCCGGCAGGATGCCGTAGTAGCCGCGGGCAGCCGTGGGGAACTGCACCTCGGCCACCTCGGCCGAAAAGACGGGACGTTCCGGCGTGACCACTTCCAGTTTGATGGTTTGAGACATGGCAATCTCTTTTTAAGACTCGGAATCCGCGAAGCGGATTCCGAGCAAGGGAAGGGCAAAACTAAACAGCCGCCAGCTTTTCAGCCTTCTCGACGGCTTCCTCGATGGTGCCGACGAGGTAGAAGGCCTGCTCGGGCAGGTGGTCCCACTTGCCGTCGCAGATCTCGCTGAAGCCCTTGATGCTGTCCTCGAGCTTCACGTACTTGCCCGACATGCCCGTGAACTGCTCGGCCACGAAGAAGGGCTGGCTGAG
>DASXUH010000045.1:0-3342 GCA_036504935.1 Geothrix sp.
GCCGCGCGCGGCGATGTCCGTGGCCACCAGGACGCGGACCGCGCCCTTCTTGAAGTCCTCCAGCGCCTTGATGCGCTGGGGCTGGCTCTTGTTGCCGTGGATGGCCATGGAGCTGATGCCGTCCTTGTCCAGCTGCTCGGAGAGGCGGTTCGCGCCGTGCTTGGTGCGGGTGAAGACCAGCACCTGCTCGAGCTTGCGGGACTGGATGATGTGGGCCAGCAGGGCGCGCTTGCGCTCGCGGTCCACGGGGTGGACGACCTGGCGGACCAGCTCGGCGGCGGTGTTCTGGGGTGTGATCTGCACCGAGGCGGGCGTCTTCAGGAACTTGGAGGCCAGCTGCTTGATCTCGTCGGTGAAGGTGGCCGAGAAGAGCAAGGTCTGCCGCTTGGCGGGCAGCAGGGCCAGGATCTTCTGGATGTCGCGGATGAAGCCCATGTCGAGCATGCGGTCGGCTTCATCCAGCACCAGGATCTCGAGCTGGCTGAAGTTCAGGTTGCCCTGGCCCTGGTGGTCCAGCAGGCGGCCGGGGGTGGCGACGAGGATCTCGACTCCGGCGCGGAGGGCCTTGGTCTGAGGGTTGATGTTCACACCGCCGAAGATGGTGGTGGAGCGCAGGGGAATGTACTTCCCGTAGGTGCGGACACTCTCCTCCACCTGCATGGCCAGCTCGCGGGTGGGCGTGAGGATGAGGGCGCGGATGGGGTGGCGCGCAGGCGAGGCCGAGGTGCTGGCATGGGGGGCCAACAGCTGCAGCATGGGCAAGGTGAAGCCCGCGGTCTTGCCGGTGCCGGTCTGGGCCCGGCCCATGAGGTCACGGCCTTCCAGCACCAGGGGGATCGCCTGGGTCTGGATGGGGGTGGGGTGTTCGTAGCCCTGCTCGCGCACGGCGCGCAGCAGCTCGGGCAGCAGCCCGAGGGTATCGAAGGACATGGTCGCTCCTGAAGGGGCCCGCCCACGGAAGGATTCCGGAGGCCCGGTCAGGGCGAAAAAGGGTTATTCGGATTGAAAAGAGGCGGAGACCGGGGGTCGCCTGCGATCACGAAGGCTTTACCTTACCACGGCGGTCAGGATTTGGCCAGCCGTCCGACCACCTCGGCCTGCGGCCAGCTCTCCTGCTCGCCTGTGGCCATGTGCTTGGCGGTGATGGTGCCGCTGTCCAGCTCGCCGTCGCCCAGGATCAGGACGGTCTGCACCCCCATCCGATTGGCGGTGGCCATGGCCTTCTTGAGGGCGCCGCCCCGGGTCTCCAGCTGCAGGGCGATGCCGGCGTCCCAGAGGCCGCGCGCCAGCTTGAAGGCTTCGGTGGCGGCCCGCTCGCCTAGGGGGATGAGCAGGGCCGGAGCGGGGTGGGGCGCGTCGCCACGCACCTGCTGAAGCACCATGGCCAGCCGGTCCAGGCCGATGGCCCAGCCGAAGGCCGGCACGTCGGGGCCACCCAGATGCTTTACCAGTAGGTCGTAGCGGCCGCCGCCCAGCAGAGCGCTCTGGGCCCCCAGGTCGGAGCTGAGCAGCTCGAAGGCCGTGCGGGTGTAGTAGTCCAGGCCCCGCACCAGGCGTGGGTTCTCCTCGAAGGGGATGCCCAGTTCCGTGAGCAGGGCCTTGAGCCGGGCGTGGTGCTTCGCGGAGGCCTCGTCCAGGTAGTCCGTGATGACCGGATGGCCCTCCAGGGCCGCCTGGCAGTTTTCGTTTTTACAGTCCAATACGCGTAGCGGATTGGACTCGATGCGGCGATGGCAATCCGCGCAGAAGCAGGCCTCGCGCTCGGCAAAGAAGGCCCGGAACGCCGCGTGGAAGGCGGGGCGCGACTCGGGCGTGCCCACGCTGTTGATGGAGAAGACCATCTGCTTCAAGCCCAGCTCCTTCAGGAAGCTGTAGAGCATGAGCAGGCTCTCGGCCTCGCTTTCGGGGGTGGCCACGCCGAAGCTCTCCGCGCCGATCTGCCAGAACTGGCGGTAGCGGCCCGTCTGCATGCGCTCGTAGCGGAACTGCTGGCCAATGTAATAGAACAGGACCGGATCGCTGGAGGCCAGCAGCTTGTGCTGGATGGCGGCCCGCACCACGCCTGCGGTGTTCTCGGGGCGCATGACCACCTGGCGGCCCCCCTTGTCCGTGAACTCGTACATCTCCTTGTTCACGATGTCGGAGCTTTCGCCCACACTGCGCTTGAAGACGTCCAGTTCCTCCAGGATGGGGGTGCGGATCTCGCCATAGCCGTGCCGGCCGAACACCCGGCGGGCGGTATCTTCGATATGCTGGAACCAACGCAGCTCCGCCCCGAACAGATCCCGCATGCCTTTCACCGACTGGGCCATGATCCGACTCCTGAGCCTCCTGCTCTCCTTCAGCCTACTGTCTTGGGCCCAGAGTCCCAAACCCACGGGTCCCCCGGTCCATCCCCCGCGCTTGAAGGTCATGGTGGATCCCGGGCACGGTGGAGATGATGGTGGCGCCAAAGGCCCCAGGGGCCTGAAGGAGAAGGCCGCCGCCCTGGAGATCGGCCTGGCCGTGGCCGCCAAGCTGGAGGCCGCGGGGTTCGAGGCCGTCTTCACCCGGGCGGACGATACCTTCATCCCCCTCTGGGACCGGGCGCGGGCGGCCAACGCCCAGGGCGCCGATCTCTTCATCAGCCTCCACCTGAACGCCGCCCGGACCCGGGCCGCCCGGGGCTCCGAGGTCTACTTCCTCAGCCTGGGCAAGGGCGACGATGACGAGGTGGTGGCCGCCGAGAACGCCGGGGCCGGAGCCGCCCCGGCCACCGCAGACAGCGTGGTGGCGAGCATCCTGGATGATCTGGCCCAGAAGGCGTTCCTCCAGGATTCCGAGCGCCTGGCCGTGGCCATCCAGGGCCAGCTGAACCGCCTGGCCGGCATCAAGGAGCGCGGCGTCAAGCAGGCTCCCTTTATCGTCCTGCGAGGCGCGGCCATGCCCGCAGTCCTCGTGGAAGTGGCCTTCATCTCCAACCCCAAGGAGGAGGCGAAGCTGAAGGAGGCCGCCTTCCGCGCCAAAGTGGCCGACGCCATCACCCGCGGCGTCCGGCGCTACTTCGCCCAGGCCAACGGCAGCGTGCGCCGGAGGACCGTGGCCGGGCCCCGCTGAACGAGCGTCGACCTTCGAAGCCAAGCCCTACAAGCCCTGGTGCCGAAGCCTCAGCCTTGAATGAAAAGCCGATCGAAGCCATGATGGACAGTCGTAGTACCCGTAGCTCAGCTGGATAGAGCGTTGGCCTCCGAAGCCAAAGGTCGCTGGTTCGACCCCAGTCGGGTACACCAACAAGACCAGGGGGGCCATCCGGCCTCCCTGGTCTTGTTGAGGGCCTGGGGCCGAACCAGCGAGTGCATCGCC
>DASXUH010000046.1:0-22061 GCA_036504935.1 Geothrix sp.
CCTGCAGGACGACGCGCGCCGCCAGGCCTTTGAGGCCCTCTGCGCCGAGCGCGGCCAGAAGCCCATCTTCATTTCAGGCGTCACCGGCGAGGGCCTCCGCGAACTGGCGTTCGCGGTGGACGATGCCCTGAAGATCCTGGCCGGACAGAAAGAAGCTGTTCCCAAGGGCGAGGTTTGGTAGTGCGCGCCGGCCTGCTCGGGGGCGCGTTCAATCCCCCACACGAAGGCCACCTCAAGCTGGCGCGCCTTGCCCTGGACCACCTCGACCTCGACGAGCTCCGCTTCGTCCCCACGGCCCTCAGTCCCCACAAGCCCGACCCGGGCGGTCCAGGGATCGAGGCGCGCCTGCATCTGCTGACCGAGGCCCTGCGCGCCTTCGACTTCCGCTGCAAAGTGGAGCTGGCCGAAGTGGAGCGCGGCGGCGCCAGCTACACGGTGGACACCCTGGAGACGCTGGCCTCCCTTGAACCCGGCACGAACTGGATCCTCGTCATGGGCAGCGACCAGCTGGCGGACTTCGCCACCTGGCGCCGCCCGGAGCGGATCCTCGAGCTGGCCTCCCTGGCCGTGGGCCGAAGACCTGCCGCCCCCGCCACTGTCCCGGACACCCCGGGGCTCCATCCTGTGCCGGCTTGGTCCGGTAGGCCCGGCGAACTGGTCTGGCTCCCCTCGACCGAAACCGACCTGGCATCCACCAACCTCCGCCGGTGCCTGGCGGCGGATCCTACCCAGGATCCCGAAGGCATCCCGTCCCAAGTTCTGGCTGCCATCCGCGCCGAAAACCTGTATCGTTAGCCTGCTCTGGAGCCCGCATGACCCTTGATTCCCGGCTCGCGACCGTCGTCGACGCCGCCCGGTCCAAGAAAGCCTTCCGCATCCGCTTCGTGGACGTGAAGGACATCGCCAGCTTCACCGATATCTTCGCCTTCATGAGTGGGGGCAGCGACCGCCAGAACCGCGCCATCGCCGAGGCCATTGAGGATGCGCTCAAGCTGGCCGGCGAGCACCCCATCTCCCGCGAGGGCGAGGCCACCGGCAACTGGGTGCTGCTCGACTACGGCAACCTCGTGGTCCACGTCATGGACGAGGAGACCCGCAGGCACTACAACCTCGAGGGACTCTGGAGCGCCGGCCGCGAGCTGGAGCTGCCCGCTGAGGCCCATCCCGCATCCGATGCACGCCCGTAGGAGATGACCTCCATGCCGACCGACCAGACCAATGCGTTCGAAGCCATGCAGGCCCGCCTGCGAGTCGCCTCCCAGCTGTACGGCCTGGATGATGCGCTCTTCAAGGTGTTCATGGCCCCCAGCCGGTCCATGATCGTGAGCCTGCCGGTGCTCATGGATAGCGGCCAGTGGGAGGTCTTCACGGGCTACCGGGTGCAGCACAACATCGCCCGCGGGCCGGCGAAGGGCGGCATCCGCTATGACATGAACGTGACCCTGGACGAGGTGAAGGCCCTCGCGGCCTGGATGACCTGGAAGTGCGCCGTGGTGGATGTCCCCTTCGGCGGCGGCAAGGGCGGCATCGTGTGCGATCCCGCCAACCTGAGCCTGGGCGAGAAGGAGCGGCTCACGCGCCGGTACATCGCCGAGATCATGGACATCATCGGCCCCGACCGCGACGTGCCCGCCCCCGACATGGGCACGGACGCCCAGACCATGGCCTGGGTGCTGGACACCTACTCCATGCACGTCCGCCAGACGGAGAACGCCGTGGTGACGGGCAAGCCCCTGGGTCTGGGCGGCAGCCTGGGCCGCACCGAGGCCACGGGCCGCGGCATCCTCATCACCGCCCGGGAGGCCATGCAGCGCCTGGGCAAGCCCCTGGCGGGCGCCACCGTGGCCGTGCAGGGCTTCGGCAACGTGGGAAGCCAGGCCGCCCGCCTGTTGCATGAAGCCGGGGCCCGCATCGTAGCCATCGGCGACATCCAGGGCGCCGTCAAGAACGACCGCGGTCTGGACATCCACGCCCTGCTCAAGCACGTGGCCGAGGCCCGCACCGTCGTCGGCTTCAAGGGCGCCGAGCCCCTGGATCCCGCGACCCTCCTGACCCATCCGGTGGACATCCTCGTGCCCGCGGCTTCGGAGAACCAGATCACGGAAGCCAACGCGGCCTACGTCCGTGCCAAGGTCATCGTAGAGGGCGCCAACGGCCCCACCACGCCCGAGGCGGACCCCATCCTGCTGGAGCATGGCGTCCTCGTGGTGCCCGACATCCTGGCCAACGTGGGTGGCGTCACCGTCAGCTACTTCGAGTGGGTGCAGAACCGCCAGGGCTTCTACTGGCGCGAGCGCGAAGTCAACGAGCGCCTGGTGGACTACATGACCCATGCCTTCCAGGCCACCTTCGCCACCACCGACAAGTACAAGACCAACCCCCGCATCGGCGCCTACATCCTGGCCCTGGACCGCGTCGCCCAGGCCATGAAGTACCGTGGGTTCTACGCTTGATCCAAAGCTATATCCAGGTTTCCAGGAAGGCCTGGGCCTACAGCGCCAGGGCCTACGAGGCCCGGCCCGGGGAACAGAGGAAGTTCAAGCGGCACCTGCGCTGGGCGGCCCTGGCTATCCTCCGCGAGGCTGCTGTCCAAGGCTGGTTCTCTTTTCTCGATGAACCGGTCATTCGGCCTTTCGTGGTGGCCAACCCCAGGCTGGCCTTCCGTCCCATGGGGACCTACATGTCCCGCAGATGGGACTGGTCCAGGCGCTTCAAGGTCATCCGCGATACCTACATCTTCGTCAACGCGAAGGGGGGCGTCTTCCAGGAGGCCATGCTCCGGGAGGAGGGCCTGCTTCTGGCCAGGATTCCCCTGGAGAAGGCAGGGGCGCTGACCCTCAGGATGCGCGCGGACGCCCAGTTCCGCAAAGAAGGCGAGATCGGAGTCTTCCTCGAGCTGGAAGGGATCCCGGGCGCCATCAGCTCCTTCGTCTTCTCGCTGGAGCATTCCCCTTCGGGCTGGACCTGCTACCTGGGCGCCCTCCAGGGAAGGAAGGGTGGCGACGAGGAGGTCATCAAGCTTGCGACCAAAGCCATGCACGGGCTTCGGCCGAAAGCCTTCATGGCCTTCGCGGCCCAGGAGATCGCCCGCTCTCTGCGTGTCTCCAACCTGCTCGGCGTGGGAAACAGCATCCACGTGGCCCGGGGCCGGGCCCTCGGAACGGCCAAGAAGATCCTTTTCGACTACGACGATCTCTGGCTGGAGGTGGGGGGTGAACGCGAGTCTGAAGGCTGGTACCGCCTGCCTTTGAAGGCGTCGAGGAGACTTCCCGAGGAGATTAAGCCCAACAAGCGCTCCATGTACGCAAAACGGTACGCGTTGATGGACGGCCTTTCCCGGCAAATCCGAACCATTCTCACAGCGTCCTGACCGGCCCGGTCCACCTGATGATCCCCGTTCCCAGCTTCCCCCAGGAACAGGCATGATGTACGAGTGCTATACCTTCGCCGCGGTTCGCCGGTCGCCTTCTCCTGGCTCTTCCTCATCGGACGGGCCTGGGGGATGTTGCAGGCCCAGACCCCCATCGGCACCCTGATCTCGGAACAATCCCGAACCAACTTCACCGTCCAGGGAGCCGGGGCCCGTGCCATGGGGCTGGGAGGGGCCTTCATCGCGGTGGCGGATGACGCGACCGCCGTCTCCTTCAACCCTGCGGGCCTGGCGCAGCTCCTCCATCCTGAGGTGAGCCTCGTCGCACGCGGGACCCAGCGCTCTGTGGGGTATCAAGACTTCGAGACCTCGAGCCGCGGCCGCATCCTGGCCGTGAGCGACGCCCTCGTCAGCTCCACGCGCTTCGATCCCCTGTTCGTCTCCGCGACCGCCCCTCTGCAAATGAGGGGCCGGAATCTCGTGCTCCAGCTGTCAGTCCAGCGTGCCTTCGCCCTCACGGACCACACTCAGCGGACCCTGACCGAATCCCCGATCACTCCGGCCTCTGCCTTGCCTTCCAGGGTGATCCAAGATGTCAGCCAGACCGGGCAGATCGATCTCTACTCCTTCGCAGCCGCCTACGAGGTGTCGCAGCGGGTCCTCCTGGGCCTTTCCTACAACCAGTGGCGCGGGCGCTGGGACCTCGCCTCGGCGAGCCTCCGCACCACCGGAACCACCCGGGCGGCGGTGGCCTTCCAGCAGTCGAACGCCATGGATGGCGAGAATCTGAACCTGGGGCTCATCTGGCGCTGGCCCACCTGGAGCCTCGGGCTTGTTCACCGCACGGGGTTCCACGCCGACTACACCTTTGCCACACAGCTCTCCACCAACCTCAGCCAGCGAGGGTTTACCGGCGCGCCCACAACCACCGGGCTCCATTGGCCTGCCGGGACCGGTGTCGGCTTCGCCTACCGTCCCTCAGACCTGTGGCTGATCACGGCGGACATGTCCCACACGCTCTGGTCCACCACCCGGTACATGTCCGCCTCCTCGCGGCTCAACGGCCAGAGCTTCTTCGACTTCGACAAGGGGGACCGGACCCCCAATGCCACCGATGTCCACCTGGGTCTCGAATTCCTGAAGATCACCCAGAGCGGATCGGTGATCCCCCTCAGGGCGGGACTGAGCCGGGAACCGCAACCCGTGGTCGATGCGGTCACCGGCACCCAGAGGGTGATGTACCGGGCCTCTCTGGGCAGCGGCTTCAAGCGGGGGTCCGTGGGCGTGGATGTCGCCTACCGGTACGGATGGTCCAGCCGACGCGTTTCGCAATCCCTGGAAGTGGACCAGATCCTGGCCCGGACCGGGGCCCCGTCCGTGGGGACCGAGCACATTCGTGAGCACCGGCTGGACATCTCCACCATCGTCCAGTTCGACCGCCGCCCTCTGGAACGGGCCCTTCATTTCCTCTTTGTGGGAGATTGAGGTGCGACACGCCACCCTGGGGCTGTGGATGGCCCCCATGTTGATGGCCCAGGCCCAGCCCACATTCTACGCGGCCTACCAGGACGGTCTCGACGCCGAGCGCCAGGGCCAATGGAAAGCCGCCACCGCAGCCTATCGCCGGGCCATCGAGCTCAGGCCCGCCTCGGCCGGGCGAGTGGTCATCTACGGCAACAACCTGCTCAACAACTATGCGCCCCACACCCGCCTGGCGCGGTGCTTGCTGGAGTCAGGAGACGTGGATGGAGCCCAGGCCGCCCTCAGTAAGGCGGCCCATTACGGCGAACCAAAGGCGGACCGGGACGCCCTCCATCACGCCATCAGCCAGCAGACCCAACCCGCCCCTGCCCCCAAGGAACCGGCTTTCGTGACCCAGCCTGCGGAGCCCACCCCGAAGGCTCATCCCCCGGCCCTGCCACCGGCCGCGGAACCTGCACCCCAGCCGACCGGCAAGCCCGCGGAGGTACCCGCGCTCCCTCTGACTCGGCCGGAGCCCCCACCGGAAACTCCCATTCCGGCCCAACCGCCACGGGTCGAGAACCCCAGTGCCGCCATGCCTGCCCCAACCCCGAGCCCGCAGGATCCCAAGCCGATTCGCCTGGGCCCTTTGGGGCCGGGGAGACTGCTCGCGCTGGGGCTGCTGGGGCTGCTCGGCCTGGCCGTCTGGGCCCGGAGCCGCAAAAAGCGATCCTGGCGGAGTTTGGAGCCTCGGCCGACATCGGACCTAGGCCCTGCGTCCAAGATTGTAGGTCCCTACCGGCTGGAGCGTCTCTTGGGCCGAGGCGGATTCGCGGATACCTACCTCGCCCGGCACGGGGCCACCGGACAGGAGGTGGCGCTCAAGCTGCCCCACCCTCATCGCGTGGACGATGAAGAATTCCGAGCGCGCTTCCGGCTGGAAGCGCGGCTTGGGGCCCTCCTCGACCACCCGAACCTTGTTCGGATCCTGGACCCAGGCCCAGAAGACGGGGCGCCCTACCTCGCCATGGAATACGTTCCCGGCGAGCGCCTCGATGAGCATCTCAAGGCCCAAGGCGCCCTGCCCCTTGCGGAGGCTGTGGGCCTCGCCTATCAAGTGGCGGAGGCCATGGCCCACGCCCATGCCCATGGCGTGGTGCACAGGGATCTCAAGCCCGGCAACATCCTGCTCACACCTGGCGGCGCGAAGGTCATGGACTTGGGCATCGCCCGTGTCATGGACGCGGACACGGTCACCACCACGTACGCTTTCCTGGGTACGCCCCTCTACGCCGCGCCCGAGGCCCAGCTCAAGACCCACGTGGGCCCGGCAGCCGACCGCTACAGCCTGGGTGTGATCCTCTTCCACATGCTCGCTGGCGAGCCCCCGTTCCAGGGAGAGACTCCCTTCGAGATCTTGGACCGGCACCGCTCGGCTCTGCCCCCGGACTTGCGAGTCCTGAGGCCGGATGTCCCGGGGCCCCTCCGCAGCCTGGTGGCGCGGCTCCTAGAGAAGGATCCCGACCTGCGGCCAGACGACAGCGAGATCACTCGGGTGCTCGCAGGCCTGGAAGTCTCGCTCAGCGTGCCGCCAGCTGCGCCGCCGCAGGGTTGACCACCACCAGGGGCGCCCGGTCGCGCTGGGAAGTCCGCAGCCCTGAGGCCGCCGTAGGCCACACCTTACCCGGTGGCTGGGAAGCCAACTCAGCCCTCCACCAGCCAGGCTCCACCAGGGCCACCACCGGGCGGGCCGAATCCAGCACCTCGCGCAACCCGTCCACCTCATCAACAACCGGCAGGACATGGCGCAACCGCAGGCTGGCAAAGCCAAGCTGGGTCTCCGAGAGCCGCCCTTCGATCACGCGTGCCCCACGAAGCTCCAACCCCCTGGCCACAGTGTAAGGATCCGCCAAGGGGCGCCAGAGTTCCCGGTCCCATTGGGGTACGGCCAAGACCAGGAAGGCCACGAGGAATCCCGTCCACTGCGTCATGCCCCAATCCAGGGCACCGGGGAAATCGCGGCGCCACAGGAGACGCAGGGAGAGGAAACTGAGCAGCAGCGACCCCAGGGACATGGCTAGGGCCGCCTCCCAGGGAAGTTGGGCCCGGACCATCGCGACCCACGGGAACCCGGCGCCCAGCAGTCCGATGAGCAAGAACGTGAGGCCCAACACCGCCATCAGGGTGCGGTCGATGCGGCGGCGGGCCCTCGGCACCCGCATGTCGAGCCAGAGCGCCGCGTGCAGGAAGGTGATGGGGAACACCGGGAGGATGTAGACCATCCGCTTCTCCGCCGAGAAGGATAGGAGCAGCAGCACCAACCCGAAGGCGAGCGGCAGGAAGTAGGTGCGGGGGGACAGATGGTGCCGCCGGTGTCTCGGGAAAGCCGACCATAGCGCCGCGGCCCAGATGGCCAGCCAGGGCAGCACGTTGCCCGGCACCCGCTGGACATAGAACAGGAAGGGCTCCACGTGTTCGCCCAGGCGGCCGGTGTGCGGCACCAGGCCGGGGTCGGCGAGGAACCGGCCCAGGGTGTTGCGAAGGAAGACTTCCGCCAGGAAGTCCCAGCCGCCCCGGCGCGCCAGCAGCCCGATCCAGATGGAGGCGAGCCCAAGTCCCCCGGCCATGCCCCAGTTGGGGCGGACGAAGGTTCTCAGCAGGCCCGGATCGCGCTGGATCAGCAGCGTGACCGCCAGGGGCAGCAGCACCAGCACCGGGCCCACCAGCCCCTTCGCCAGGAAGGCCAGGCCCAGGCTGGCCCAGAACCAGGGCACCCAGCGGTCACGGTAGGCCGGCTCCACCAGCGCCAGGAAGGCCAACCCGATCCCGAAGCTCACCGCCGCGGTGAGGGTCATGTCCACCACGGCCATGTGCCCCACCTGGAAGAACAACACCCCTGTGCCCACCATGTAGCCCGCCCAGCCGCCGGCCCGGGCGGAACTGAGGCGCCAGCCCAGGTAGCTCATCCACCCCACCGTGGCCAAGGCGAGCAGGGCTGAAGGCAGGCGCAGGGCCCAGGGCTCGAAGCTGCCCGTGAGGCGGCAGATCAGGGCCCCCATCGCGTAGAAGAGCGGGGGTTTCTCCAGGTAGGGCTGGCCGTTGAGCGTGGGCACGATCCAGTCGCCGCTGCTGGCCATTTCGCGCACGATGCCGCCCACGTAAGGTTCGTGGTAGTCCCAAAGCTCGTGGTTGCTCAGTCCCAGGCTATAGAGCAGCAGGGCGGCCAGGGCCGTCCAGAGGAGGGTCCGCCATCCGAGGATGCGGCGCCCGCTCACCTTGAGGGTCGGGGAGGCGTGGACGTGGAACGGGATCGTCGGCATCTGGCTTCCAGTCTAGCCTTGGAGTGCCTCGGGTTGCGGATGCAGGAGTACCATGGAGGTTCCTCCCAAGCCATCCAGGAGTCTCATGGCCCGCACTCGATTCCAGGACCCCGCCTCCGCCGTCCCCCTCCTGGCCCTGCCCGGGGCGGCGATGCGGGCGGTGATGGCGGAGGGCTACTCCCGGGCGCAGCTCAAGCGGGACCTCACGGCGGGCTTTCTCGTGGGCATCGTGGCCTTGCCCTTGGCCATGGCCCTGGCCATCGCCGTGGGCGTACCGCCCCAGCAGGGCCTCTACACCGCCATCGTGGCGGGCTTCGCGACGGCCCTGCTGGGCGGCTCGCGGGTGCAGGTGGTGGGCCCCACGGCCGCCTTCATCGTCGTGCTGGCCCCCCTCTACGCCCGCTTCGGCCTCGCCGGCCTGCTGGTGTCCGGCCTCCTGGCCGGGCTCATCCTCCTGGGCATGGGCGCCCTGCGCCTGGGCCGCCTCATCGAGTTCATCCCCTTCCCCGTGACCACGGGCTTCACCTCGGGCATCGCCGTAGTGATCGCCCTGCTGCAAGTGAAGGACCTTTTCGGCCTGAAGCTGGCCGGCAATCCCGACCATTTCTTCGAGCGCCTGGTCGCCATGGCCCGCGCGCGACACACCGCCTCACCCTGGGAGCTCCTCGTGGGAATGGGCACCCTGGCCATCCTCCTGGCGCCGCGCCTGCCCAAGCGGTGGCTAGCGCGCCTGCCCCGCCCGCTGCGCAAGGTGCCCCCGCCCCTCATCGCCCTGCCCCTGGCGGCCGTGGCGGCCTGGGCCCTTTCCCACCTGATGCCGGGCTTCACCGTGGACACCATCGGGACACGCTTCCACACGGTCCTCGGCGGCCGAGTGGTCCAGGGCATCCCCCAGGTGCCCCCCATGCCCATGTGGCCATGGAACGCGCCGGGCCCGGACGGCCAGCCCCTGGGCATGAGCCTCGCCACGGTGCGGATGCTGCTGCCCAGCGCCTTCGCCGTGGCCATGCTGGGGGCCATCGAGTCCCTGCTGTCCGCCGTGGTCGCCGACGGCATGGCCCGCACCCGCCACGACCCGGATGCCGAGCTGCTGGCCCTGGGGGCTGGCAACATCCTCGCCCCCTTCTTCGGCGGCATCCCCGCCACGGGGGCCATCGCCCGCACGGCCACCAACTTCCGCTACGGGGGGCGCACCCCGGTGGCCGCCATGGCCCACGCCCTGACCATCCTCCTCGCCATCCTCCTCCTGGCTCCGCTCCTCCGCTTCCTGCCCATGGCCAGCCTGGCGGCCCTGCTCCTCCTCGTGGCCTGGAACATGTCGGAGGCCGAGCACTTCATCCACACGGTGCGCGTGGCCCCCAAGAGCGACGTGGCCGTGCTGCTCACCTGCTTCAGCCTCACTGTCCTCTTCGACATGGTGATCGCCGTGACGGTGGGCATCATGCTGGCTTCACTGCTCTTCATGCGGCGCATGGCCACAGTCTCGGAGGGGCACCTGGCCGAGCCGGACCACCGGGCCCTGCCCGGACCCCTGCCGGCGGGCGTGGTGATCTACGACCTCTCCGGCCCCCTGTTCTTCGGCGCCGCGGAGCGGGCCCTGAACGCCATGCGGGCCATCGGCGCGGACGTGAAGGTGATCATCTTCCGCATGGAGCAGGTCATCAGCGCTGACGTGACCGGCCTGGTGGCCATGGAGGGGATCCTGCGCGAGCTGGCCCGGCAGCGCATCAAAGCCATCTTCGTGGGCCTTCATGGCCAGACCCGCGCCGTGTTCGAGCGAGGCGGCCTCAAGGACAGTCCCGGCAAGGTGGCTTTCTGCCCCACCATGGTGGATGCCTTCCGGATCATGCACGCCAAGCTGCACACGTACCGGAGGCGGAACCTCGGCCCCATCCGGTTCCAGATCCTGCACCGCGAGAAGGTCCCGCGGATCCGGATGAACCCCCGGCAGGAGGCCCCCGGATCCGCGGATGCTGACTCCGGCTAGAGTCCCAGGTTCACGGTCACTGTGGCGGAAGCCGCCACCGTGGCCGGCTGGATGGTCGACTGGGTCGTGGTGGTGGTCCCATCCAGGTTCAGGGTGGCCCGCACGGCCTGAAGGTTGTAGGCGCCAGCGGGAACGGTGGTGAAGCTGTAGGTTTCCGTGGAGGTGCCCACGGTGGCCATCGTCGTCCGCAGGATGAAGCTGTGGCTTCCGGAGGAGGTGGCCAGCGACTGGAGCAGGTTCACCCGGTCGCTCCGGCTGCTGGTGGCCACTGGGGTAAGGCCGCGCCCACGCCGCCCGTGGAGGCATCCGCTGTGAACGCGGCACTGTAGGTGAACACCGGGGTGGTGGCGGCATCGGTCAACGTCCCGTGGATGGAGCCCGTGGCGGTCTTGTCGAAGGCCCAGCAGGTGGGGCGCAGGAGGTACTGGCCCGACATCCCGGCCATCACCACCTGGATGGAGTGGGCCGCGTCGAAGTCGATCCACACATCCTTCGTGGTCCCCGGGGCCACGTCGAAGTTCACGATCAGCTCGATGCCGCTCTGCATGCCCGAGGGCACCTTCAGGGGCTCGACGGTGCCATCCGCCAGGTTCACGGTGTTGCCGGAACCGAGGTAGCCGGCGATGGGCCCGTCCACCAAGCGCACACTCGTGGTTCCGTTTGGGACGCTGCTGCTGGTGCCAGGGCTCGACCCGCTGCTACAGGCCACCAGAAGGGCCAAGCCCAGACCGGTCAACATCAGGAAGGCCCGTGCGCCATGTGAGCATGTTCGCCTCCGAATCAATGCCCATGAAAAAGGCATCAGGATTGCCATCATGGTCCCAGAGGGCCCCTTCCACAATATAAAAAATTAATTTAAGTTAAATTAAATAAATACATAGACTTTTTCGACCTAGTGCTCTTAGAACACTCTGAGCAGGGCCACGTACCCGTTCACAGTGCGGACTCCGGCGATGTCGCTCTGCACGCCCACACCGAGGTCCACGCGCACGGCCGTGAAGACCCAGAAGCCCGGCAGGTCGCCGGTGATGCCGACCCCGCTCATGCCGTAGGTCTTCTGGTCGTCCAGGCTGCGGGCGCGGGCGTATTCGAGGCTGAGGGACAGGCGCAGGTTCGGCCCCGTGGGGATGGCCAGGGAGGTCTTCCCGTAGGCCAGCCGGTCCGCCGTGATGGCGTTGGCCCGGATGCCCGCGATGCGCACCACGCCCCCCAGGCCACCCACATCCAGGGCCTTGAAGCGGTCGAAGGCCCGGCCCGAAGCCCAGCCCGCCTCGCCGTGAAACCAGAACCCCGGCACCACCTCCCGGTCCAGACCCAGGCTGCCGCCCCAGCGGCGGAAATCGCCGCCTTCGGGAACTTCCTGGGGGGCCGTGGCCAAGCCGTACGTGCCCTCGGGACGGCGGCCCCAGCCGTGGTAGGCCCGCAGCTGGAAGCCCCGGAAGAGCCAGGAGCCCTGGAGGGTGCCGATGCGGGTCAGGCCCGAGGGCGGCAGCTGGTAGCCCGGGGTGCGGTACTTGCTGTCCCCTTCGCTGAAGTCGTCGTACTGGAAATCGCCGCGGCCCTCCAGGCGGAAGCCCAGGCCCAGGTCGCGGCCCAATCCCAGGCCCGCCTTCCCGAAGCGGCGGCCGACGCCGTCCTGGTCGGACAGGCGCCCGTTCAGCACGGGGCGCTCCGTGCTCTTGAGCAGCAGGGTGGTGGCGTCGGCGCTCACGTCGAAGCTACCCAGGCCCCGGGGGATGGCGAGGCTGGCGGTGTTGAAGAGGATGGCCGTGAGGGCGTTCAGCTGCACGCCCTTGCCGAAGGCGTTGTAGTCGAAGTAGAGGAGGCCGCCCAGCGGCGCCACCGGTGGCGTCAGGCCCGGATCCACCAGCACCACCCCCGCCAGGGCCCGGCCGCTGCTCTTGGGCTTCTCCTCGATCTTCCGCGTGCCGTCGCCCTGCTTCGTGAAGTAGCGGGCGCCCTCCGGCGTCACCTTGAGCATGGTGGAACCCGAGGCCCGGGCAGCATCTCGGGCCGCCTCGAAGCTCTCGCCGTTGACCTGGAAATCCCGGTAGGTGAAGCGCCGCTGCACCTGCACCACGCCGCTCGCGCTCACCCACCGCTCGAAGGTCTGCACCGCGACAGGCCGCCACAGGCCCGGCGCCGCCTCGCCGTAGGCGAGGATCTCCCGTTCGCTCTTCACGGTGCCCGGCAGGTTCGTGCGCTCCCGGTGCTCCAGGAGGACGCGCCCCGTGGCCTCCTCCACCTCCAGATCGCCCGAGTACAGCAGCGGGTCCGCGCCCACGGGCTCGAAGCGCAGCAGCCGTCGGCCCGGTCCCGCGGGGCCGCCGTCGCGATAGCGGTAGCGTTCCGTCATGCCCAGGGCCACGGGCAGGGACATGGACTGGCGGCTTTCGATGAGGGGCAGCTGCACCTCCCCGTTGAGCTTGGCGGTCACGCCGTTGAAGCGGACCTCCTTCTGGAGCAGCTCCGGCCATTCGCCGGCCCTCTCGAAGTAGCCGAAGCTGAAGCCCAGATCCCCGCCCCGGCCCGCGGGGGCCTGGAGGTGCAGATCCAGTTCCGCCCTGGCCTGGACCGTCCGGGCCGCGGCCCGGGACCGCAGCTGGGCCGCCCGCACCTTGGCCAGCAGGGCGCCCACGTCGTAGGTCTCCGCCGCGCTCACGGCCACCTCAGTCCGGTCCTTCGGAAGGGGCACCGGCGACCAGGCGCCGCCGGTGAAGGTCCAGCGCCGCAGGGCCCCGGCGCGGTTCCGCAGGGTCAGGTCCCCCAGGCCGCCCTCCACCTCCGTGAAGCCTGCAGGCAGGGTCCCGGCCAACTGGGCCCCCGGACCGCCCGCGGGCACCACCACCCGCCCGCCGTCGCCCAGGAGCGTCGAGACCAGGGCCCCGGGGTCCGAGGGCAGCCAGAGGGTCCAGGGCCGGCCCGGGAACGAATCCTGGGCCCGGGTGAGCTGGGCGCGCCAGGCCGCTGGGTCCAGGTTCAGGTCCGCCGGCACCAGGGCCCCGCCGTCCATGGCGCCCCAGGCGTTCTCGTCCAGGATGGGCGCGGTCTGGGGATCGAAGGCCACGTAGAGCTGCTGGTCCGGCGACTGAGCTTTGAGGGCCTGGGCCGCCGCCAGGAGGAGGGCGAGCCGGCCCTCACCGGAGGGCAGGCGCAGCCGCACGGCGGGGGCCCCCTTCAACTCCGCTATCAGGGGCGCCCAGTGCTGCCGGGCAGCCTCCACCTGGGCCGCATCCCGGTTGTCCTTCGGCACCAGCTGGGCCCCGTCCGCGCCGCGCAGGTCCAGGACCGCAGGCTCCGGCACACCGCTGCGCAGGGGCGCGGGCGGCGCCTGGGCGGCCAGGACGAGGGTCAGGACGGGCAGCAGGAACAACGGGCGATGCGGCACAAGGCCTCCGGGGCATCCCTTGAGGCTACCCGGATCCGGCCTGTACCCGGTTTCCCGGTATCCTCGAAAGGCGTCCCAGGTGCCCATGCGATTCACGGTCCGGCTCACCCATTCCAACGGCGAAGTCCTCGTGCGGGACTTCGAGGCGGAGAGCGTCGAGGCCCTGAGGGCCCGGGTGCTGGCTGAGGGCGGGTTCCCGCTGGAGATCACCCGCACCGACACGGCCTTCCGCAGCCGTGCGCAGCTGAAGACCGAATCCCTGGTGCTCTTCAACCAGGAGCTGCTGGCCCTGCTGAAGGCCGGCATCCCCCTTCTGCAGTCGCTGGAGCTGCTGGTGGGCCACGGCAAGGATCCCCAGCTGCGCCGCAGCCTCGCCCAGGTGGTGGGACTGGTGCGCGAGGGCATGTCGTTCTCGGACGCCCTGGAACAGGCGGGCGCATTCCCGCCGGTCTACCGCAGCAACGTGGTGGCGGGCGAGCGCAGCGGCACCCTGCCGGACGTGCTGGCCCGCTGGCTGTCCTTCCAGAAGTTCGCCCAGCACAGCCGCCGCCGCATCATCGAGGCCCTCTTCTACCCGGCCTTCCTGGTGCTGGTGCTGATCCTGGCCCTGGGCGTGATCTTCAACGTGGTGCTGCCCCGCTTCGCGGAGTTCTACGCGGGCGGTGACATCGAGATGCCGCTGTTCACGAGGATCCTGCTGGGCATGGGCAAGGTGGTCAGCTCCACCCTCTGGCTGCAGGGCCTCATCCTCGCCGGACTGGCGGTCTTCGTCCGCTGGATGGTGGCTTCGGAGGCCGGGCGCAAGCTGGCGGAACGGCTGCTGCTGATGGTGCCGAAGGTGGGGACGCTCTACCGCATGTACCACTCCAGCGTGTTTTCGCGGACCCTGGGTGTGCTGCTGTCAGGCGGCCTGCCCGTGGTGCAGGCCCTGGAGGTGGTGCAGCGCACCAGCCCCAGCGAACGCATGAAAGCGGGCCTGGGCACCGTCACCGACAAGGTGCGTGCGGGCAGCAGCCTGAACCTGGCACTCGAACAAGCGAAGATCCTGGATCCCTTGGCCGTCGAGATGGTCCGCGTGGGTGAGCAGAGCAGCGCCCTGCCCGAGATGCTCGACCACGTGGCCGACTTCTTCGACCAGGAAGTGGAGAAAGCCACCACCGCCGTCACCAGCCTCATCGGGCCCATCCTGATCCTCTTCATGGGCGTGGTCGTCCTCGCCCTGCTGCTCGCCATCTACGTGCCCCTGTTCAACGCCAGCAGCGTGGTGCGCTGAGTGTCCTCCGGGGGTTCCACGCTCCGCTCCGCTGCGCGAACACCCCCGGACCCCCGCGCAGATCCTCGGCAAAGCCGGGGATCCGCTTTCTCATCCTAGCGATACCGATTCTTCAGCCACTTCTGCGGATCCTGGGGCTGGGCCTGATGGCGGATTTCGAAGCCGAGACGGGGGCCATCCACCGTGTCGCCCACGGCACCCACCGCTTCGCCGGCCTTGAGCACCTGGCCCTTGTCGACCTGGAGGCCCAGCAGGTGGGTGTAGAGGGTGAACCAGCCGCCGCCGTGCTCAAGGATCACCATGGCTCCGTAGCTCTGGTAGTAGTCGGCGAAGACCACTTTGCCATCGGCCACGGCCGCCACGGGGGCACTGCTGGCGGTGGCGATGAGCAGGCCGCTCTGCACAGTCTTGGTGTGGAAGCGCGGATGCAGATGCTCGCCGAAGCCCAGGGCCAGGACGCCCTCCACGGGCTGGGGCAGGCTGCCCTGGAGGGAGACGAAGCTCACGGCAGACTCGAACGCCTCGCCCTTGGGCTTGGTCAGGAGGCCCGCCAGGAGGCGTTCGAGCTGGATGGCCTCCTCCGCCAGCTCCGCCTGGGCCTGCTTCTGGGCGGCCTCATCCTTCTGGAGACCCTCCAGGAAGCCGTTGAGCTTGTCCTCCTGGACACGGAGCGCGGCCTGGAGCTGGGCGGCCTCTTTTTCTTCATTGGCCAGGCGGGCGAGCACCTCCTTCAGGGCCTTCTCCTTGACCGCGAGGTCGCCCTGGAGGTGGTGGATGAGGTCGAGGCGCTTCCGTTCCTGCAGGCGCGCCCAGGCCAGCATGCGGCCCCGCACCAGCCAGGCGTCCAGATCCTTGAAGGTGGCATAGAGGCCCAGGTCGCCCCAGGGGCCCAGCGCCTGCATCCAGCGCACCTCTTTCCGGAGGTCGCCCTGGAGCTTCAGCACCTCGCCCGAGATCCGGACCTGCTCGCGGCCAATGACCTGGACCTCGCTCTGGGCCTGATCCCGCCGCAGCCGGGCCCCATCCACCTGCGCCTTGGCGCGGTCCCGCTGCAGGGAGATGCCCTGGATCTCCACCAGCACGCCCTTGCGGCGCTTCTTCAGGGCCGCGAGCTGCTGGTCCACCTGGCCGAGGCGCCCTTGGATGGCGGCGAGCTTCTGGCGCAGCGCCGCCGGCTCCTGGGCCGCCTGGCCCAGCAGGAGCACCGGGAGGAGGAGCCCCAGGCCGCGGCGCATCCGATTACTTCCGGCCCCCCGCCGGCAGCAGCATGGCCAGGGCACCCAGCACCAGGGGTCCGCCAATGGACAGGGGCAGCGCCAGCGGCGAGAAGGGATCCGAAGGCAGCTGGGCCATGGGCAGCAGCCGCACGAAGACTTCCAGCACCTTGACCTGGCCCGCGCTCCAGCCCAGGTCCTGGCCGAAATCCAGGAAGAAGCTCAGGCGGGGGCCCAGCTCGCGGAGCAGCAGCGTCAGCAGCAGGGCCAACCCGGCGCTGGACTTCAGCAGGCGGGAGAGCAGCACCGCCCACAGCAGCATCTGGAGGCCCAGCAGGAGGCCGTGCAGGTCCGCCCGCAGCAGCTCCGGCGGCCAGGCTTCCCCGATGAGGCGCCAGCTCAGCGCCCACACAGGGATCAGCGCCACCTGGGAGAGGAACAGCCCATGCACGAAGCCCAGGCCGGTTCCCGCGAAGAAGCCCTTGAGCCGCTCCCCCCGGGCCGCGGCGGCGGTCCACTGGCTCACGGGCCCGAAGGCGCCCAGCAGCACCACCAGCGACACCAGCCAGTACATCACCCCCTGGAGGCTGCCCAGCACATAGGCCCGCAGCGAATCGGCGCCCAGGGGCACCTGGGTCCCGAAGACGATGATCTGCGAGCCCTCCGTCCCCTGTTGGCCCCGCACGCCCATGAGCATCAGCCCGGCGAAGAACAGGCAGACCAGCGTCCAGCCGATGCGCAGCTTCGAATTACCGAAACGGTCCATGAGGGGCTCCAGACGGGTACCAGGTAAGTCTACAGGCTGGGCAGCCGGAGTCCCTACCTCCCCGCCACCACCCGCGCCAGATGCGCCTTCACGTCGGCCAGGCGCTCGGGCAGCACGGCCACGAACACGGTGTCGTCACCCGCGAGGGTGCCCATCTGGCCGGGGACGGGGTCGGCGTCCACGCTGAGGCCCAATGCCTGGGCAAAGCCCGGCGCTGTGCGCAGCACCAGCAGGTTGGGGGGCGCCTCGGTGATGGTCACTTCGGGCAGGATCTGGGCGGAGCCCTCCACCCGGCGGTAGCGGCCCTGGACCTTCTGCACGCCCAGGCGCTTGAGCCGCCGGGACAGCGTGGACTGGGTGAGCTCGTGGCCATCGGCGGACAGCCGGTCCAGCAGATCCGTCTGGTCCGCGATGGGGTGGGTCTCCAGCAGCTGGAGGATGAGCTGATCCAAATCCATGCATGGATGGTGCATGAAATTGCATGGAATCGCAAGCCATTGAATCTCTAGCTATAGGAAATAGAGAAATACTTCTTGATTCTGGGAATTCAACGTGTGCATATTATGCAATCGATTGCATGGTTATGCATTCTCATGCACGCATATGCACAGGATTTCCGCATGCCTTCCACCTCCGCTGTTCCCGCCCTGCTGCCCACCTACGCCCCCTATCCCTTTCCGCTGGTGAAGGGCGAGGGCGACCGGGTCTTCGACGACCGGGGCCAGGCCTGGTGGGACTTCTACGGGGGCCACTGTGTGTGCGCCACGGGCCACAGCCACCCCAAGGTGGTGCAGGCCGTGGCCGACCAGGCCGCCTCGCTCCTCTTCTACTCCGCCGCCGCCGCGCTGCCCGTGCGGGATGCCGCCGCCGCGAAGATCACGGCCTTCTCGGGCATGGACTCGGTCTTCTTCTGCAACAGCGGCGCCGAGGCCAACGAGAACGCCCTGAAGGTGGCGCTCCTCCTCACGGGCCGGAAGCAGCTGGCGGCCTTCGACGGCGGCTGGCACGGCCGGACGATCCTGGCCCTGTCCGTCACCGACGATCCCAAGATCACCCAGCCCTTCGCGGACAGCCTCACGCCCTGCCTGCGACTGCCCTTCGGCGACCGGTTGGCCCTGGAAGCAGCGGATTTCTCGAACGTGGCCGGCGTCATCCTGGAGCCCATCCAGAGCATGGCCGGCATCAAGACCGCCTCGCGGGAGTGGTTCCAGGCCCTGCGTGCCAAGTGCGACGCCACCGGCACCCTGCTCATCTTCGACGAGATCCAGACGGGCATGGGCCGCCTGGGCACGCCCTTCGCCGCCCAGCTCTACGGCGTGCGGCCCGACCTCATGACCTCCGCCAAGGGCCTGGCCTCCGGCGTGCCCATGGGCGCCCTGCTCATGACCGCCGCCGTGGCCTCGAAGCTCAAGGGCGGCGACCTGGGCAGCACCTTCGGCGGCGGGCCCCTGGCCTGCGCCGCCCTGCTGGCCACGGTGGACGTCATCGAATCCGAAGGGTTGATGGAGCGAGCTTCCGAAGCCGCTGCGCGGCTTCGGAAGGAGCTGAAAGACACGGTAGTGACGGATGTGCAGGGCGAGGGCCTCCTCCTGGGCCTCCGCACGCCCCACGCCGCCGCCCTCAAGAAGCACCTCATGGCGCAGCACATCCTCCTGGGCGGCTCCGGCGATCCCCAGGTGCTGCGCCTCATGCCGCCCCTCAACGTCAGCGGCGCGGCCCTCACCACCCTCGTCACCGCCATCCAGTCCTTCGTGCCGGAGCAGAAATGAAGCACTTCACCCGCATCGCCGACCTGGGCCCCGAGGGCGTCCAGCAGATCCTGGCCAAGGCCGCCGCCTGGAAGAAGGAACGGCCCGGCGCCATCTTCGCGGACCGCATCCTGGGCATGGTCTTCTTCAACCCCAGCCTGCGCACCCGAGCCAGCTTCGAGGCGGCCATGCTGCGCCACGGCGGCCACGCCATCGTGCTCGAGGTGGGCGCCGGCACCTGGAAGCTGGAGGACCGGGACGGCGCCGTGATGGATTCGGATCGCGCCGAGCATGTGCGCGAAGGTGTGCCCGTGCTGGGCCGCTACGCGGACGCCCTGGCCGTGCGGACCTTCTCCCACGGGGATGGCGACGCCATCGACGAGCTCGATCCCGTCATCAACGCCTTCCGGCGCTTCTCCACCGTGCCCGTGCTGAGCATGGAGAGCGCCCGCGAGCATCCCCACCAGGGCCTGGCGGACCTGCTCACCATCCAGGAGGCCCACGGCACCACGAAGGTGCCCGTGACCCTCACCTGGGCGCCCCACATGAAGCCCCTCCCCAAGGCCGTGCCCAACTCCTTCCTACTCACCGCCGCGGCCTGCGGCGCGGAGATCCGCGTGGCGCATCCCAAGGGCTACGAGCTGGCGCCGGAAGTCCGGGCCGAGGCCGAGAAGTACGCAGCGGCCACCGGCGGGAAGGTGATCTACACCACGGACCAGGACGCCGCCCTGGAGGGCAGCGCCGCCGTCTACGCCAAGGCCTGGGGACCCTCCACCACGTCGGGCCTCGAAGCCGCGCCCATGGCCGACCTGGGGGCCTGGATGCCCACCGCCGCCCACATGCAAAAGGCCGCCAAGGAGGCCATCTTCACCCACTGCCTCCCCGTGCGCCGGAACCTCGAAGTCCACGACAGCGTCCTCGACGGCCCCTGGAGCCGTGTCGTGGACGAGGCCGAGAACCGCTTCCACGTGCAGCGCGCCACCATCGACGCGCTGCTGACGCAGCGCTGAGTCCTCAGTCCTCAGTCCCCAGTCCTCAGTCCTCAGTCTCCCGATCCCGAGGTTTGCGATGCCGCTCTCCCCCAATCCCTACGCCGCCCTCAAGGAAGCCTCCCGCTACGTCCGCCTGTTCCGCGGCAAGACCTTCGTGGTGAAGGTGGGCGGCGAAGTCATCGCCGAGCCCAAGATCCGCAAGGCGCTCTGCGAGCAGATCGCCCTGCTGTGGTCCTTCTCCATCCGCGTGGTGGTGGTGCATGGCGGCGGCGCGGAGCTGGACGCCGTCTGCGAAGCCATGAACATCCCCGTGCAGAAGGTGGCGGGGCGGCGCGTGACGAGCCCCGAGGTGCTGGACGCCGCCAAGATGGTGTTCGCGGGGCAGGTGCACATGGACCTGCTGGCGGAACTGCAGGCCGCGGGGGTGCCCGCCGTGGGCCTCACGGGACTGGACGCCGGCCTGCTGAAGGCCACCCGGCGGCCGCCCGTGGCCGTGGTGCCGGATGGCGCCACGGAACCCCAGCTGGTGGATTTCGGCCTGGTGGGCGACATCGACACCGTGGATCCCCACGTGCTCAGCCACCTGCTGGACGGGGGCTTCGTGCCCGTGGTGGCGCCCCTCTCCGGCGGCGAGGATGGCACGATCTACAACACCAACGCCGATACCATCGCCGCCAGCCTGGCCTCCGCCCTGCACGCCGAGAAGCTGTTCTTCCTGCTTTCCGTGCCGGGCCTGCTGAAGGACGTCACCAAGGCCTCGTCGCTCATCCCCCACGCCACCCTGGACGAGTTGGCGGCCTTCGAGGCCAAGGGCATCATCAGCGGCGGCATGCGCCCCAAGGTGGCGGCGGTGAAGGCGGCCCTCCAGGGGGGCGTGTTCAGCGTCCACCTGGTGAGCGGCACCGCCCCAGATGCCCTGCTGGCGGAGATCTTCACCAACGAGGGCAGCGGCACCATGATCGTCTCCGCCCCATCGGCAGCGGTGGCCGGATGAGCCCCGCCGAGCTGCTCACACTCCTGGTGGGCACACCCAGCGTGTCCGGCGAGGAAGGCCCCATCGCGGATCTGGTGCAGAATCTCGTTTCGGCCCAGGGCTTCGAGGTCCACCGGCAGGAGAACAACCTCTGGTTCGCCTTCGGGAAGCGGGGCGGCCCCCGTCTGCTGCTCAATTCACACCTCGACACCGTGCCCCCCAGCGCCGGTTGGGAGGGAGATCCCTTCACACCCGTCTGGCACGGGGCGCGGCTCCAGGGCCTGGGCGCCAACGACGCCAAGGGCTGCGTGGCGGCCATCCTCCTCGCAGCCTTCGAGCTCTCGAAGCAGGACCTTGGCGGCGAAGTGGTGGTGGCCCTCACGGCGGAGGAGGAGACCGGGGGCCAGGGCATCGCCACCATCCTCGACCAGCTCGGCGCCTTCGACGGCGCCGTGGTGGGTGAGCCCACGGGCCTGCGCGTCTGCGCCGCCCAGCGGGGCATGCTCCTGCTGAAGTGCACGGCCCGGGGCCAGAGCGGCCACGTGGCCAATGCCCAGATGCTGGGCGCCGAGAATGCCATCCACAAGGCGGCCCGGGACATCGCCAAGGTCGCGGCCATGGAGTTCCCGGCCCACCCCCTGCTGGGCAACCAAAAGGCCCAGGTCACGCAGATCAACGGCGGGCTGCGCCGCAACCAGGTGCCCGACGCCTGCGAGTTCTTCATCGATCTCCGCACGGGCCCGGACCAGGATCACGACGCCCTCTGCGCCGACTTCCAGCGGCAGCTCGAGAGCGAGGTCGCCATCCACTCCCAACGCTACCTGCCCAAGGGCACGGATCCCAAGCATGCCATCGTCCGCGCCGCCCTCCAGGCCGCCAGGAAGGCGGGTCCCGTGGGCTCCGGAACCACCTCGGACTGGGCCTTCCTGGGCGGCGTCCCGGCCGTGAAGGCCGGCCCCGGCGACACCTTCCGGAGCCACTGCCCCAACGAATACCTGACCATTCAGGAACTCGAAGCGGGCGCGGATTTCTATGCCAAGCTCGTCCCCGCGTTCTTCAAGATGCAGGTGCAGCCATGAGGCCTGACCTTAGATCACGGTCGGCGCACGCGCCGACCGGGGAAGCCACCACCCTCTGGGCGAAGGACATCCCCCTCGACGCGGCCATCCACCGCTTCACCGTGGGCGAGGATCCAGAGACCGACCTGGCCCTGCTGGCCTGGGACGCCCTGGGCAGCGCCGCCCATGCGCGGATGCTGGCCGCCACGGGCCTCATCCCCGAGGCGGACGCCGTCTCGCTCGTCCGCGGCTTGAGGCGCATCGCCAACCTCGCCAAGCAGGGCGCCTTTCCCATCCCGCCCCACATGGAGGATGGCCACACGGCCATCGAGGCGGACCTCACGCGGAACCTGGGGCCCGCGGGCGGCCGCATCCACCTGGGCCGCTCCCGCAACGACCAGGTGATCCTGGCCCTGCGCCTCTACCTCCGCAACGCCCTGGTGATCCTGGGTCTGCGGGTGGCGGATCTGGCCGAGGGTTTCCTCGCCTTCGCGAAGGCGAACCAGGGCGT
>DASXUH010000047.1:0-13233 GCA_036504935.1 Geothrix sp.
TCGTCCTGCTCGATGATGACGAACGGGACACCGGCCTTCTTCAACTCCCAGGCGGCCTGGAAGCCCATCTTCCCGAACCCGCAGACGATGATGTGATCCTTGAGGTCATCCAGGCGTTTCTGCATGCGGCGCTCCATGATGTAGCCCTTGAGGTCCCCCTCCAGGAGCAGGGCGGTCAGGTTCGAGATGGCGTAGGTGGCCACGCCCAGGCCGATGACGAGGTAGAAGATGGTGAAGAGCTTCGTCCGGGCGTTTACCTCGCCCAGTTCCCGGAAGCCCACCGTGAACAGGGTGGTGATGGCCATGTAGAGGCTGTCGAGGGGGTCGAGGTGCGACAGCCAGTGGTAGCCGAGCCCCCCGCACACGATGACTGCCACCAGCAGGGCCAGGGTGTAGCGCAGCCGCCGCATCGGACCGTCCTGCCGCGCGTTCCGCGCCTCGGGAAAGGGCGTCCCGGCCTGCATTTCAGCCCCCGATTCCGGGCTTGATGGCGAAATTCGCCGTGCTGAGGGCCACCAGGTGGTCACCGCAGATGAGCCGGCACTCCAGGATGCCGCCCCGGCCGGAGATGCGCACCACCTGGGCCTCGCCACGCACCTCGCCCCGGGCGGGCTCGAGGTAGCGGATGTGCAGATCAGAGGTGGCGAAGGGCATGGCCCCGTCGAAGGCGGTACTGAGAGCCAGGGCGCTCGCCATGTCCGCCATGGTGGCCAGCACGCCCCCGTTCACGGTGCCCCGGGAGCCGTTGATCACGGCCTTGGTGGGCTGGAGCACCATCACGGCCACGCCGGGTCGCACCGATTCGATGACCAGCCCCCAGCCGCTGATGAGCGGCCACGGGTGGAACCGCGCACGCAGACGCTCCAGGAGATCCGGAGCGAGGGTCTCAGGGATCTGCGGCTTGGCCATGCTTCAGGATAGCTCCATTCGCCGAGGTCACGGCAAAGGAGCCAGGGCTTCACGATCGCGTCACGCCTCCATGGGGCAATGGTTCCGGAGGAACCCCCATGACACTTCGCGCGATCCTTCCCGTCGCCCTACTCGCCTTCGGCCTGGCCTGCCAGCCGCCCGAAGCGGGCCCCGCACCGGCGCCACCCCCGGCCCTCACCGCCAAGGAAGCAGTCCTGCCCGCCTATGCGGCAGAGCGGCCGGTATCCGGCGAGCTGAAGAGCGTGGGCTCGGATTCCATGGAGCCCTTGATGGTGCTCTGGGGCGAGGACTTCAAGAAGTTCCACCCCCGTGTCACCACGCAGTTCATCTGCAAGGGCTCCGCCACCGCCCCGAAGGCCCTCCTGGACGGCAGCGCCATCATGGGCCAGATGAGCCGCGAGATGACCGACGCGGAACTGGCGGCCTTCCAGGCCAAGTACGGCTACGCGCCCACGCGCATCCCCGTGGCGGTGGATGCCCTGGTGGTCTACGTCAACGCCAACAACCCCATCAAGCAGCTCCGCATGGAGGAGATCGACGCCATCTTCTCCACCACGCGCAAGGGCGGCGCGAAGCGCGACATCCAGCGCTGGGGGGAGCTCGGCCTCGGCGGCGACTGGAAGCAGCGGGACATCCAGGCCTACGGCCGCGATGAGAACTCCGGCACCCGCGCCTTCTTCCGCGAGCACGTGATGAAGAAGGGTGACTTCAAGCCCACGGTGAAGGCCTTCATGGACCAGTTCGCCGTGGTGGAGGCGCCGGCGGTGGACGGCGGCGGCATCAGCTACGGCCCCCTCCAGTACGCCAACCGCATGGTGAAGGGCGTGCCCGTGGCCTCCTTCCACAGCGACCAGTTCGTGGAGCCCACGCTGGAGACCATCCAGAAGGCCACCTATCCCCTGACGCGCTTCCTCTACGTCTACGTGAACAAGGCCCCGGGCCGGGCCCTGGACCCCGCCGTGAAGGAGTTCCTCCACTTCGTGCTCTCCCGCGAGGGCCAGGCGGCGGTGGCCAGCTTCGGCGCCGTGGCCATCCCCGGCGACCTGGCGGCCATGGGCGCGGGCAAGCTCAACTGAGACCCCCCATGCTCCCGGCCCTGGCTCTGATGGCCTTCCTCCACGACCCCGGCGCCACGCCCGCGTCGGCCCCAACACGGGCGCCGGTGCGGAGCCTGCACCTCCCCGAGCCAGCGAGGACCGCGGGCGGCCCCGCCGAGATCCGCCTCCGGCCAGACGGGGCGGCATATGCCGTGAGCCCCGGTGTCCAGCTCGAGGGCCGCCTGGAGGGCGATCTGATGGAGCCTCTGACAGATCCGGGCCGGACCGTCCTCCGGGTGACCCTGCGGGCCCCGCTGCGGGCCCAGAACGGCTGGACGGTGCTTCTCCCCATCGGAACCCAGCTGGTGGGCCAGGTCCACCTGCTGCGCGGCGACTACCGCTTCGTGGACTTCCAGTCGCTGATCCTGCCCGACGGGCGCGCCCTCCCCGCGCCGGAGGGGAGCTTCCGCCTGGGCCCGGGCTCCAGCCTGGCCCTCCAGAGCGGTGGCAGCGTGGCCCTCACCGTGGCCCGGCCCTTGCGGGTGGAGGCCTTCGGCCGCTGATCCGCGCTCCAGGTCAGAGCTTCAGCACGCCCTTGAGGGTCTCGGCCATGTCCTGGAATACCTTGGTCTGGGGGCTGTGGGGATGCTCCGCCACGAAGGGCTTGCCGCTGTCCCCGCCCTCGCGGATGGATAGGTCGATGGGCACCTCGCCCAGGAAGGGCAGCTCCATGCGGATGGCCGCGGCCTTCACGCCGCCGTGCCCGAAGATCTGTGTCTCCTGGCCGCAGCCGGGGCAGATGAAGCTGCTCATGTTCTCGATGATGCCGAGCACCGGGACTTTCACCGTCCCGAACATGCCAATGGCCTTCTTGGCATCGAGGAAAGCCACGTCCTGGGGCGTGCTGACGATGACGGCGCCATCCACCTGGGCGTTCTGGATGAGGGTGAGCTGCACGTCACCCGTGCCCGGGGGCAGGTCGATCAGCAGCACATCCAGGTCACCCCAGGCCACGTCCTTCAGGAACTGCTGGAGGGCCTTGTTGAGCATGGCCCCGCGCCAGATGACGGGCCGGTCCTCCTCGATGAGCAGGCCCATGGACATGACCTTGATGCCGAACTTCTCGAGGGGCAGGATCTGGCCTTCCGGCGTGCCCAGCGGCGAGTCCTTCAGGCCCAGCATCATGGGGATGGAGGGGCCGTAGATGTCCGAATCCAGCAGCCCCACCTTGAGGCCCAGCTGGCTCATCGCGATGGCGAGGTTGGCCGTGACGGTGCTCTTGCCCACGCCGCCTTTGCCCGACCCCACCACCACGCAGCGCTTGATGCCCGGAATGAGGTTCTTGAACTCCACCTGCGCGGTCTTCTCCCAGCCGATCTCGATGTCCACGTCCGTGACGCCGGGCTGCTGGCGGATCAGCCCCTCCAGAGCCTCTTTGATGGCCGCCACGCGATCCCGGTAGGCATCCATGAGCTGGAGCAGCACCGTCACCTTGCCCTCAGTGACATCAATGCCCTTCACCGCCTTCAGGGTTGTCAGGGTGGCGTTGGTCCCGGGGACGGTGTAGGCATTCAGGGCTTCGAACAGGGCGGCGCGGCTGATCTTGGTCATGCGTGTCTCCAGCCCACCAGTTTGACATGGGCGGAATCGCGGTCGGAACACGGATGCTCAAATATCAGGATCCAGCGGCCCCAGCTTCTGGGTCAGGGCGCCCACGCCGCTGGCGAGCAGGGTGTGCTCGTAGATGCGGAGCTGGCTGCGGAGGGGCGGGTCCTGGGGATCCAGGCCCCGGCGCAGCACGTCGCCCTCGGGCCCGAGCACCCGGCCCTTCAGCGTATCGTGCAGCTGGAGTTCGACCATCTCCATCACCTGGGCCGCCAGCAGTGGATCCACCAGGGGGAAGGCCAGCTCCACGCGGCGGTCCAGGTTGCGCGGCATGAGGTCGGCACTGGAGAGGAGGGTCTCGGACTCGCCGTCATTGGCGAAGTGGTAGATGCGGGCGTGCTCCAGGAAGCGATCCAGGATGGACAGCGCCCGGATGTTCTCCGACAGCCCCGGGACGCCGGGCCGCAGGCAGCAGGTGCCCCGCACGATGAGGTCCACCTTCACGCCTTCACGGCTGGCCTCGTAGAGCAGCTGGATGAGCTGGGGATCCACCAGGGCGTTCATCTTGAGCACCATGCGGGCGGGCCGGCCCTTCTGGGCATGGCTGATCTCCCGCTGGATGCGGGCCTTGAGGGCCTTCTTCAGGTGCTGGGGCGCCAGCAGGATCTGGTGGAACCGGGGCGGACGGGTGTAGCCCGTGAGCATGTTGAACAGGTTCGACAGGTCCTCGCCGAATTCCGGCCTCGCCGTGAGCAGCCCCAGGTCCGAGTAGAGGCGGCTGGTCCGCTCGTTGTAGTTGCCCGTGCCCAGGTGGCAGTAGCGCTTGATGCCGCCCGCCTCCTGCCGCACCACGAGACAGGCCTTGCAGTGGATTTTGTGGTTGGGCAGGCCGTAGACCACATGCACGCCGGTCTTCTCCAGGCGCCGGGCCCAGGCGATATTCGCGGCTTCGTCGAAGCGGGCCCGCAGCTCCACGATGGCGGCCACCTGCTTGCCCCGTTCCGCGGCCCGCTCCAGGGCCGCCGCCACGGGACTGTTCGCCGTCACGCGGTAGAGCGTCATCTTGATGGCGAGGACTTTGGGGTCCTCCGCCGCTTCGCGCACGAAACGCACCACGCTGTCGTCGAAGCTCTGGTAGGGATGGTGCAGGAGGATGTCGCTCTTGGCGATGACATCGAAGAGGCTGCCGGCCTGGTCGAGCTGGGGCACAGGCAGGGGCGGCAGGGGCGTGTCCTTGAGGTGGGGCAGGTCCAGCTGGCCGCAGAGCTGCATCAGATCCGAGAAGGCCGTCAGCCCCAGGCTGGGGTAGAGGTCCTCGGGACTCAGCTCCATCTCCTCGATGAGCAGGTCCAGCACCTTGGCCGACAGGCCGTGCTCGTACTGGAGGCGGACCACGGCCCCGCGGCGCCGGTCGCGCAGGCTCTCCTCCACGGTCTTGAGCAGATCCTCGGAGGGATCCTCCTCCACCGGCAGATCCGAATCGCGGGTCACGCGGATGGCGTGGCAGCTCCTCACCGCGTAGCCCAGGAAGAGCCGCGACAGGTGGTGCCGCACCACGTCCTCGAGCATCACGAAGGTGTGGACTCCGGGCGCGGAGGGCACCCGCAGGAACCGCGAGGCCAAGCCCGTGGGCACATGGATGAAGGACAGCTCGGAGGCCGGGAGATCCCCGTCCAGGAGATCCTCATCCGGCTCCAGCTCCACCACCAGCACCAGGGCCCGGTTGCCCAGGCGGGGGAAGGGGTGTCCCGTGTCCACGGCCAGAGGTGTGATCAGGGGCAGGAGGCTGCGTTCAAAGTAGTCCAGGAGGAAGGCGCTCTGGGCATCATCCAGGTGTTTCGGGTCCAGGATGCGGATCCCCGCGGCTTCCAGCTGGGGCTCGAGGATGGCGTGGAAGAGCTCGTGCTGGCGGGCGGAATAGGCATGGATCCGCGAGGCCACCCGCTCCAGCAGCTGGCGGGGCGTGAGCCCGTCCGGACCCGGCTGGCTGATGCCGGCGTCGATCTGCCGCCAGATGCCGGCCACCCGCACCATGAAGAACTCGTCCCAGTTGCTGGAGACGATGCTGAGGAACTTGACGCGCTCCAGCAGGGGCACGGTGGAATCTTCGGCCTCCTCCATGACCCGGGCGTTGAAATCCAGCCAGCTCAGCTCGCGGTTGAGCAGTTCCTCGGGACGGGGGATGGGGTGGAACACGGGAGGCCTCTGGGCGGCAGTGTGATGCCCGGATGTAACGATGTGATGGTACAGGCCATAGGGCGCCCGACTCCAAGATCTTCCTTTGTTTTCGGGGGCTTTTGAGGCAGAATCGGTGGTTCGGCCCTCCATGGGGAGGCGCCGTGCGGTCCGCCCGGACCCGCCACCAACGAGAGGGCAGCCAGGCCCAAGCCGGGGCTGCCAGGTAGGAGGAAAGACATGTCCCAGGAAGTCCTGATCGTCCCCAAGCGTGAGACCTTCGGCAAGGCCGCCATCCGCGACCTCAAGAAGGGCGGCATGATCCCGGCCGTGGTCTACGGCCTGAACGAGGCCCCCATCGCCATCGCCATCAGCCCCAAGGCCGTGGCGCGCGTGCTGGCCAGCGACGCCGGCATGAACTCCGTGATGTTCCTCCAGCGCGAGGGCACGGACATCAAGCGCCACGTCATCATCAAGGACCTGCAGCGCGACCCCGTCACCGGCCGTCTGCGCCACGTGGACTTCATGCGCGTGGACATGACCCACAAGGTGCGCGTGAAGGTGCCCGTGCGCCTCATCGGCACCTCCATCGGCGTGAAGAGCATGGGCGGCGTGCTGGACTTCGCGCACCGCGAGATCGAGCTCGAGTGCCTGCCCAGCATCATCCCCGCCCACATCGACGTGGATGTGACCAACCTCGCCGTGGGTGACAGCATCCGCTTTGAGCAGATCGCCCTCATGCCCAATGTCGCCTTCATCGGCGATGCACACCAGACGGTCTGCTCCGTCCGCGGCAAGGCCGCCGAAGAGGAGGAGGTCGCGGCGCCGGCCGCCGCCGCTGCCGAGCCCGAAGTCGCCAAGAAGGGCAAGAAGGAAGAGAAGAAGTAGCGTTTCAGGCTTCAGGTACCAGTCTTCAGTCCTCCGTGCGGGCGCCTTTTGGCGCCCGTATTTTGGGGAGTTGACAAAAGTAAGTACTTACTTATATTCAAGCCATGGCCCGACCTGTCCTGGAACTCACCCCGAAGCGCGCGGAGATCGCGGACGCGGCGCTGCGCATCATCGAGACCCGGGGCATCGCCGCGCTGACCACCAGCGCCCTGGCCGGAGAATTGGGCGTGAGCAGCGGCGCCCCCTTCCGCCACTTCGCCAACCGTGAGGAGATCCTGGAGGCCGTGGTCCTGCGGGTGGAGGAGCTGATCCTCGGCACCTTCCCGCCCGAAACGGCCCCGCCCCTGGAGCGCATCCAGGCCCTGCTCCGGGCCCGCGTGAAGGTGGTGGGCGGCCACCGGGGCATCGGGCGGCTGATGTTCTCCGAACAGTTCGCCATGGCGCTGCCCGAGGCTGCCGCCACGCGGCTGCGGACGGTGGTCGCCCGGACCCAGGCCTTTCTCCTGGACGCCCTCGCAGAGGCCCAGCGCGAAGGCGCCATCCGCACCGACCTCCCGCCGAAGGCCCTGCTGACCGTGGTCTTCGGCCTCCTCATGCAGCTCGTCTACACCCAGGCCGCCGGCCATGGCCGGACCGGTGACATCGGCGAGACCTGCGCGACCCTCCTCGCCATCCTGCAACTCCCTCCCGCCCGTTGAACCGGCGACCCTCCCTTGGAGTTCCCATGCTCAAGCGCTCTTTCCCCATCCTGCTGACCGCCCTCCTGGCTGGCCTGTCCGCCCTGCCCCTCGGCGCCCACTGCGACGCCCTCGATGGTCCCGTGGTCGTCGCCGCCAAGCAGGCCCTGGCCAAGGGCGACGTGAATCCGGTCCTCGCCTGGGTGAAGGCGGAAGACGAGGCCCAGATCCAGGCTGCCTTCGCCCGCACCCTCAAGGTCGGAGCCCTCGGCCCGGAGGCGAAGGAGCTGGCCGAGGCCTACTTCTTCGAGACGCTGGTGCGGATCCATCGCGCCGGCGAGGGGGCCCCCTACACGGGCCTCAAACCCGCCGGCATGGACTTCGGCCCGGCCATCCCCGCCGCGGACAAGGCCCTGGCCTCCGGCGACATGAAGCCCGTGTTCGACCTCATGCACGGGGTCCTCAAGCCCGGCCTCGAGGCCCGCTTCAAGCAGGCCCGCGCCGCCCGCGCCCAGACCCCCACCGACGTGGCCGCCAGTCGCCAGGCCGTGGCTGCCTATGTGGATTTCCTCCACTACGTCGACGGCGTCTACCGCGCCGCTGCCGGTGGCGCGCGCACCGAGGCCGCCGAAGCGGAAGCCCACCACCAGCACTGAGGACTCCCGGAACCTTCAGCCTCCAGGGGGCGCCGTAAGGCGCCCGCTCGCGTTCTGGCTGACAGCAGACAGCCGACAGCTGATAGCTTCAACCCATGTGGACCCTCGTTCCCCTCGGCAACCCCGGCCCCGACTACCAGGACACCCGCCACAACCTCGGCAGGCTCATGCTCCAGCGCTGGATGGCCGATCACAACCTGGCTCCCGCCCCCACGAAGCGGTTCCCATCCGGCACGCTCTACCCTCTGGCCGGTCGCCTCCAGGCCCTCGTGCCCGCCACCTACATGAACCTCTCCGGGGAGGCCTGCGCCCAGGCCGAAGCCGCCGGCATCTATCCGCGGAAGCTGGTGCTGCTCTACGACGACAAGGATCTGCCCCTCGGCACGGGCCGCTTCCGGCTCGACGGCTCGGACGGTGGCCACAACGGCCTCCGCTCCGTCTTCGAGTGCCTGGGCACCACGGACATTCCCCGGCTCCGGCTGGGCATCGGCCCCTTCCAGCGCCCCCTCGTGGACTTCGTGCTGGAACACTGGACGGATCCCGAGTGGGAGGCCATCGACCGGCTGGATGCCCCCTTCGCCCGGTTCCTGGACCTGCTCGGCCAGGCGGAGGACCTGGAGGGCCTGGCCAACCTGGTGAACCCGGCGGCGTTCTGGGAGCCCACGTCCTAGACTTTCCATTGAATTCCAGCCCTTTCCACGCGAAACTACCTGTTCGCGTCCTCCGCTGGAGGGCGTCTTCCTTGCTCCCCGGAACCCAGTGGGGGGCTTCACATCCACAAGGAGGACAGATGCGTCACTACGAGACCATCTTCATCGCCTCCCCCACGCTGACGGACGAGCAGAGCGATGAGCTCGTCAAGCAGTTCGAGGGGATCATTGCGGAGCAGGGTGGCGAGCTGCTCAAGACCGACAAGTGGGGCCGCAAGAAGCTGGCCTACGAAGTCCAGAAGTTCAGCGAGGGCTACTACACGCTCTTCGAGATGAACGCCGGACCCGACCTCATCGCCGAGCTGGAGCGCCGCTTCCGCAACAACGATTCGGTCATCAAGTACCTGAGCGTCCGCCTGGACGAGGCTGAGAAGGCCGCGGGCCGCGCCAAGCAGCGCATCGAGCGCGAGGCCAAGCGCAAGGCCCAGGCCGGCATCAAGGATCGTGCACCTGAGGAGGTGGTCGGATGAAGCGCCGAGCTGACGCCAAGAAGGGCAAGCCCAAGAAGAAGAAGGCTTTTGGGGGACGACGCGCCAAGTTCTGCAAGTTCTGCGTCGAGAAGTCCACCATGATCGACTACAAGGATGTGAAGACCCTCCAGGCCTTCACCCCCGAGCGCGGCAAGGTGCTGCCCCGCCGCACCAGCGGTGTGTGTGCCGTCCACCAGCGCGCCCTCGTGGAAGCCATCAAGCGCGCCCGCAACATCGCGCTGCTGCCGTTCGCCGCGGATTGACCCTGGCACCGGCCGTCTGAAAAGCGGGGGCTTCGGCCCCCGCTTTTCCTTTAAGCTGGAGCCATGTCCGAACCCACGCCCGCGCCCAGGCTCCCCATGCCCTTCCGCCGCAAGAAGGCCATCCAGATGGCCTGGAAGCCGCTGCTCTTGCAGTGGCTGGTGCCGGGGGCTGGGTACTGGGTCATCGGGGAGAAGGGGCGGGCCAAGGTCTTCTTCGGGGTCTGGGTGCTCTTCTGCCTGCTGGCGGCGTTCCAGCTGCAACTCGGCGCCGTGGACGGCGTGAAGGGCGGCGTCTTCGTGCCCGTGCAGGGGGCCTGGCTGCCCACCCTCGGCGCCTTCGGCACCCTGGGCATCGGGCCGCTGTATGGCGCTTTCGCCTGGGCCTTCGGGGGGGCGGGTACCGAGCCCGTGCGCACGCTCACGCAGGAGTACGGGGCCACCTACGTGATGGTCGCCGGCCTCCTCAACTGGCTCTGCTGCTTCGACCTCTGGGACCGCATCACCGGCCGCTGGGTCTTCCGCCTGCCCAAGGACGAACAGGAGAAGATCGCCAAGGGGGAGTGATCTCGAGCGAAAGGTCTGGACAGGATTAACAGGATGAAAGGATTGGATTAACAGGATTCAAAAGCATCATCCCGTTCTAATCCTGTTCATCCTGCATTTAATCCTGTAAATCCTGTCAGCGCTTTTCTGGAGTGCAACTCACCCCTCGGTCTTGAGCGACTTGGCCAGCAGCTGGGTGCGGATGAACACATCGATGTCGCCGTCCAGCACCTTTTGGGTCTGGCTGGTCTCGGCGCCAGTGCGGTGGTCCTTCACCATCTGGTAGGGCTGGAGCACGTAGCTGCGGATCTGGCTGCCCCAGGCCACGTCGGCCTTGTCGCCGCTGGCGGCGGCCACCTTGTCCAAGAACTTGCGCTGCTCCAGCTCGTAGAGCCGGCCTTGCAGCACCTTCAGGGCCGTCGCGCGGTTCTTGATCTGGCTGCGCTCGTTCTGGCAGCTGACCACAATGCCCGTGGGCAGGTGGGTGAAGCGCACGGCGGATTCCGTGCGGTTCACGTGCTGGCCGCCGGCGCCGCTGGCGCGGAAGACATCGATCTTGAGGTCTTTCTCGGGGATGTCGACGTTGATGGTGTCATCCAGCTCGGGGCTCACGTACACGGCGGCGAAGCTGGTGTGGCGGCGCTTGGCGGAATCGAAGGGACTGATGCGCACCAGGCGGTGGACGCCGGCCTCAGCCCGCAGGTAGCCGTAGGAGAAGGGGGCGTCCACGATGAAGGTGGCGCCCTTGATGCCGGCCTCCTCCCCGTCCTGGTAGTCGATCATCTCCGTGGCCCAGCCCTTGGCTTCACAGAAGCGCAGGTACATGCGGAGCAGCATGGCCGCCCAGTCCTGGCTTTCGGTGCCACCGGCCCCGGGGGCGATGGCCACGATGGCGTGGTTGTGGTCCAGGTCGCCGCTGAGCATCATGCGGAGTTCGGCGTCTTCGATGACCTTGCGCAGATCGCCTTCCACCGATTCGACTTCCAGCAGCATGTCCGCGTCTTCCCGGGCCAGTTCGAGCCCGGTCTCCAGATCCTCCAGCCCGCCGGACAGCCGCTTGGCGAGGGCGATGTCGTCGGTGATCGATCCCCTTTTCTGAAGGAGGGGCTTGGCGGCGTCCGGATCATCCCAGAAGCCCGGGGCCGTGGTCCGTTCTTCGATCTGCTCCAGTTCCAGGGCCTTGCGCTCCGGATCGAGATGGGCGACCAGCTGCCGGACCCGGGGCTCCAGTTCGTTCTTGGCCCGCACCAGGGTCTCGAAATCCATCGTCCACGTCTCCAGCCCGGTCCTCCGGGGAACCTTTGAGTTTAAGGCAATCGGGGATGGGCCGTCCCCACGGTATTCTGATCGGATGCATGATCCCACCCCTGTGCTGCCCGCCGATCTGGAGCCCACCACCCGTGGGGTCCTGTCGGGCCATGGGGGCGTGACCCTGGCCTGGTCGCGCTGGGAGCACCCGGCGCCCAAGGGCCGGGTGGTGATCTCCCACGGCTACGGTGAGCACGGTGAGCGCTACCGGCACACGGCCCACTGGCTGCATGGCCTGGGCTGGTCCGTGTCCAGCATGGACCACAGCGGCTTCGGGCGGTCCGGCGGCATCCGGGGTGACGCGGACGGCATCCACGCCTTCGTCGACGACTTCGCCCTCTTCCTCCGCCAGGAGCGGCGCCACGATGCCGAACGCACCGGCGCCACGGCCCGGATCGTGGACGGCGTGCCCATGCCGCCCCTTCCCGTCTGCCCCCAGGTGGTGCTGGGCCACAGCTTCGGCGGGCTGATCTCCCTGCTCACCCTGCTCTGGCATGCGGACACCCTGGATGGGTTGATCCTGTCGAGCCCGAGCCTGGCCGTGCGGTCCAATTCGAAGGTCCTGGTCGTGCTCTCCCGCATCCTGCGCTGGCTCCTGCCCCACCGGCCCATCCAGCTCCACGGCGACAAGAGTCGCGTCTGCTCCGATCCCGTCCTCGTGCAGCGCTACGAGGCGGATCCCCTCTGCCACCGCTGGGCCACCGCTGCGTTCGGCGCCGCCCTGGAAGAAGGGCGGGCGGAGCTCCTGCCCCTCGGCCAGGAGCTGGACCGCCCCATGCTCCTGCTGGAATCCGGCGAAGATACGGTGGTGGATCCCGATGCCTCCGAAGCGCTGTGGTCCGCCGTGAAGCCCGGCCTGCTGGAACGCCACCGGCTGGAAGGTTTCTATCACGAGATCTTCCACGACCGGCGACGATACGAGGCCCAGGCCCTGGTCGAGCCGTGGCTCGAGAAGCTGTACCAGGCCTGGAATCCTTCGCATCGTCCCTGGAACCCTTCGCTCCGTCCCGCCATGTCTGAAATGCTGTCTCCGGAGTCCGCATGAAGCGCATCCTCACCGCCCTGTCCCTCACCGTCCTGATCGCGGGGCTGGGCTTGGGCTGCCGCAAACCGAAGACGGTGGACAAGACCGTCGTCTCCTCCGTGCTGATGGCCACAGCGGACAAGCAGATGAAGCAGGGCAAGTTCAACGAGGCCCGGCAGACCCTCCGCCAGCTGGAGCAGTACCTTCCCGGCTCGCCCGAGTTCCCCAAGGCCAAGCTCATGCTGGGCGACAGCTTCTTCTTCCAGGGGAGCCCCAGCTTCCCCGAGGCGGAAGTGGAGTACACGAGCTTTCTGAACTATTTCCCCCGCCATGAGCTCCGGGACTACGCCCTGTACCATCGGGCCCTCTGCCACTTCTCCTCCATCGAGAGCGCTGAACGCGATCAGTCCGAGACCCGCAAGGCCCTGGAGGGCTTCCAGCAGCTGCTGGCCGAATCGCCGGGCAGCCCCTATGCCGGGGAGGCCAAGGCCAAGGTGCTCCAGTGCTGGCGGCGCATCGCCGAGCATGAGCTGGTGGTGGGCGTCTTCTACGTGAACGTCTACTACTACCCTGGGGCCGAGCGGCGCCTGAAGGCCCTCCTGGAGACCTACCCGGATTACGTGGATCGGGAGCGCGCCTACTTCTATCTGGGCGAGGCCCTGCGCCAGCGGCTGCTCACCCAGGAGGAGGTGACCCAGTTCGAGAAGGACTACGCCGCCAAGCTCCAGAAGGAGGACCTCAAGGGGCTCACTCGGGAGGAGGGGCAACAGTACGGGAAGGATTTCATCGCCTTCAGCACCGATCGCATCAAGGGTTTCCGGGACGAGGCCAGGAGCTACTACCAGAAGCTGGTGGAGAGCTACCCCGGCTCTGAATGGGCCCGCCGCGCGGCGGACCGCCTGGTGACCATGGGCACCGGCGGCGTGAAGGAAGACCTCGACAGTTGA
>DASXUH010000048.1:0-3667 GCA_036504935.1 Geothrix sp.
AGACGGCGCCGGAGCCTCCGGCGGCCCCTCCGGCCCCGCCCCAGTCCTTGGCCTGGACCTGGCACCCCCTCGGCAGCCTGGCGGTGGTGGAAGGCGAGGTGGCCGGGCCCACCGACCTGGTGCTGGAGGGGCGCTCCATCCGGGAGTCGCGCTTCGCCGAGCCCGGACCCGTGCGGTGGGAGATCTTCCGCCCGCCCAGCGGCGAGGCCGCCGTGTTGCGCACCGGATCAGGCCAGGTCCTGGCCCGCTTCGAATTCACGCTCCCATCGGCCAAGCCGGCTCCGCGCACGCCCAGAGTCGCCCGCCATGGGGCCCCGAAAGAACCGCCGCCCGCCCAGCCCGCACCCCCGGCGCCCCTACCCGAGCCCCCTCGCGCCAGGACAGGAAGCCATCCATCCCCCGCCCCCGTGGCCCCCTTGAAGGCACGGCGGCCGAGCGCCCTTCCGGAAGCACCGGCGTCCGCTCCCAAGCAGGCTGCCGCGCCACCGCCGGCGCCGCCTCTCATCCTTTCCCCCGCACCCTACCCACCCGTGGCGCGGACGGCCTCCTGGCCCGGCGTCGGCGAGGCCCTCAACCTCACCCGGGGCCCCGGCGGGCAGAAGCGCCTGCTGCTCAGCTTCGACGGCGGCTCCACCTCCGAGGTCGCCACCGAGGTGCTGGACACGCTCAAGGCCCGCGGCGTGCGCACCACGATCTTCCTCACGGGGGCCTTCATCCAGCGCTACCCGGCCCTGGTGAAGCGCATGGCCGCCGAGGGCCATGAGCTGGGCAACCACACCATGAACCACCCGCACTTCGCGCCAGGCATGCGGCGCGATCCCAAGTGGACCCGGGAGCGGGTGCAGCGGGAGCTGCTGGAGGCCGACGCGGCCCTGGTGCGCCTCCTGGGCCGGCCCATGGATCCCTATTGGCGCGCGCCCTACGGCGAGCAGACGGCGGAGATCCGCCGCTGGGCCGAAGAGGTCGGCTACCGCCACGTGGGCTGGAGCGAGGGGGCCGATACCCTCGACTGGGCCACCCCGAAGGAACGCCGCCTCTACCGCAGCGGCGGCAGCATCCTCCTGCGCCTCCGGCAGCGGCTGAACCGCGAGGGCGACGGGCTCATCGTGCTCATGCACCTGGGCTCGGGACGGGTGGAACAGGACCGGCCTTCCGCCGGCCTGGGCGCCTTCATGGATCAGGCGAAGCAGGAGGGCTGGACCTTCGTGGCGGTTGGCGCCTTCCTGCACGACCTGGGGAAGCCCGCGTGGGACCCCCAGCTGCGCCTCGCCCTCCTGCAACCTCTCGGCTCCACGGCCCAGGCCCGCTGACACCGGCGCCGCTGGGCTACACTGATGCCCAGATACCGTGGAGGCGCGTTGCAGGGGATTGGCCGTTGGATGCTGCGGGCGGTGCTGGGCTTCGTGGCCCTGGTGCTGCTGCTCTCTCTGGCCAGCTTCCATCCGCTGGATCCGCATCCCTTCACCCAGGGCACCGCAGTGGCGGGCGTGCAGAACCTCTGCGGCATCGTGGGCGCGGCCGTGGCCGGCCTGCTGCAGACCCTCGTGGGCATGGGCGCGTGGATCGCGCCGCCCTACCTGCTCTGGGAGGCCTGGCCCAAGGAGGGCCACCGCTGGCCCGGCCGCCTGGCCTGGCTGGGCTTGGCCCTGGCCCTGTGGACCGCCCTGGGCGCCTTCGGCAGCCGGACCTGGACCGGGCTTGAGGGGGGCGGCACCGTGGAATTCCGCTGGGGCGGCTGGCTGGGCAGCGCCCTCTGGCCTGTGCAACATCGGTTCCTCGGCCTCGGATTGCCCCTGCTGCTGATCCTGGTGGCTCTCACCTGCGCCCTGGTGCTGGCCCCCTCCCTGACGCGGGCCCTGGGAAGGCTGCTTCACCGCTGGCTGGGCGAAACCGCCTGGCCCTGGGTGAAGCCCATGCCGGCCAAGGGCTTCCAGAGTTTTCTCGGCATGGTGAAGCGGCCCTTCCTCCGCGGACGCAACCCCAACCAGCCGGACCTGGATGCTTCGGACGGCGCGGCCCTGCTGGCCCTGGCCAATCGCCAGCAGGCCCTGGAATCCCAACGCGAGTCCCTCCTGAAAGCCGAGCTGGAAACGGCCGAAGCCCGGAAGAAACGGCCCCTCATCCGGGCCGAGGATCTGCTCCCATCCATCCAGTCCATCAACCTCGACGCCGCCCCGACCCTCATCGAGGCCCAGCCCCTTCCGGCCACCTCGGCGCCGACGGCCGACGCCCCCTACCGGGCCAAGCTGCTGGCCGAGGCCCCGGCGCCGCCCAAACCCAAGCCCACCTTGGCCAAGCCCCAGGTGGCGAAGGATCGCTTCGGCCGGGAGAGCGTCCAGCCGCCCCTGCCGCTCACCGAGCCCACCCCCTCGCGCCCCCTGCCTGCCCTTCCGCCGGAGCCGGGCCCCGCCGCGCGCGAAACCCTGCCGCCCCGCCGCCTCTTCGACCCGCCGGGCCAGCACGCCAAGGCCGACCTGGCCGCGCTGGAAATCATCAAGGACGTGATTGGACAAAAACTGTCCGAATTCAAGATCAAGGGCGCCGTCACCGGCATGCAGCCGGGCCCGGTGGTCACGGTCTTCGAGTTCCAGCCTGATCCCGGCATCCCGCTGTCCCGCATCCTGGGCATGGAGGAGGACCTGGCCCTGGCCCTGCAGGCCGAGGCCGTGCGCATGGACCGCATTCCGGGCAAGAACCTGGTGGGCATCGAGGTGCCCAATCCGCGGCGGGAGATCATCACCTTCCGCGAGGTCATCGACAGCCCCGCCTTCCGGGACGCGCCGGGCCTGCTCCAGCTGGCCCTCGGCAAGGACATCTCCGGCAGGCCCGTCGTGGCGGACCTCAACAAGATGCCCCACCTGCTCATCGGCGGCAGCACCGGCAGCGGCAAGAGCGTGGGCGTCAACGCCATGATCTGCTCCTGCCTCGTGCGCGCCCTGCCTGACGAGGTGAAGCTCATCCTCGTGGATCCCAAGATGGTGGAGCTGGGCGTCTACGAGGATATCCCGCACCTGTGGGCCCCCGTGGTCACGGACATGAAGGAGGCGGGCCGCGTGCTCAAGTGGGTGGTGGCCCAGATGGAGGACCGCTACCGCCGCCTGGCCCTGCTCAGCGTGCGCGATCTGAAGGGCTTCAACACCAAGGTCGCCGATGCCGGCGGCTCGCTCGACATCTCCGAGCGCACGCCCAACCCCCGCTGGCCCGACCGCCCGGCTGTGCTGGAGCTCATGCCCCATGTGGTCGTGGTCATCGATGAGCTGGCGGACCTCATGATGGTCGCCCGCAGCGAGGTGGAGGACAGCATCGCCCGCATCGCGCAGAAGGCCCGGGCCGTGGGCATCCACCTGATCCTCGCCACCCAGCGTCCCTCGGTGGACGTGGTGACGGGCGTCATCAAGGCGAACCTGCCCAGCCGCCTCAGCTACCGTGTGCGCACCAAGATCGACAGCCGCACCATCCTCGATTCCGGCGGCGGCGAGCAATTGCTGGGCGCGGGCGATGCCCTCTTCCTCCCCAACGGCGCCAGCCACCCGAAGCGCATCCACGCCCCCTTCCTCACCGAGGTGGAGACCCTGCGGCTCGTCACCTGGCTGCGGGAGCGGGGCCGGCCCGACTACAACCAGGCCCTCATCAGCGCCATGGAGACCGAGGAGGAGACCGCCCTGTT
>DASXUH010000049.1:0-31745 GCA_036504935.1 Geothrix sp.
GGTGACGGGCTCGCCGGTGAGCTCGAAGTGGACGGCGCGCAGCCTCGACCCATGGGTGCGGTGGAGGTCGGCCACCTCGCGCAGCTCCTGGAGGATGTCGCCGAAGGCCCGCGTCTTCAGTCCCCCGGCGGTGGTGCGGCCATTGCCGTGCATGGGGTCACAGCTCCACAACACGGGGTGGCCCTCGGCCCGGGCGGCTTCGATGAGCGCGGGGAGGACGCGCCCGGCCTTGCCGGCGCCGAAGCGGGTGATGAGGGTGAGGCGGCCCGGCTGGCGCTGGGGGTCCAGTTTGGACAGCACTTGTCGCAGCTGCTCCGGCGTCATGGAAGCGCCCACCTTGAGGCCGATGGGATAGGCCAGACCGCGGATGTACTCCAGGTGGGCGCCGTCCAGCTGACGGGTGCGCTCGCCGATCCAGAGGAAGTGGGCGCCCAGGTTGTAGTGGGCCTCCTTCTCGGGCACCCAGCGCGTGAGGGCCGTCTCGAAGGGCAGGTGCAGGGCCTCGTGGCTGGTGAACAGCTCGCCGGTGCGGAGGTGCTCCGGCAGGCCGCCCAGGCATTGCACGAAGTCGAGGGAGGCGCGCACCTGGTCCAGCGTCTCCAGGTAGTGGCCCGCATCCTCGCGGCTCCAGGGCAGGTCCCAGTGCTCAGGGTTGTGTAGGTCCGCGAAGCCGCCGGCCACCAGGGCCCGCAGGTGGTTGAGGGTGGCCGCGGCGCGGTGGTAGGCCTCCAGCAGGCGCTGGGGATCGGCGTCGCGCTGGTCCGGATCCAGGCCGTTGATCAGGTCGCCGCGGTAGACGGGCACTCGGCGGCCGTCCACCACCTCCGTGTCGCCGCTGCGGGGCTTGGCGTACTGGCCGGCGATGCGGCCCAGGTGGATGACGCCCGTGCGGCCGCCGTGGGTGATGAGCACGGACATCTGGAGCAGCACCCGGAGCTTGTCCTGGATGATGGCGCCGCGGCAATCGGCGAAGGCCTCGGCGCAGTCGCCGCCCTGGAGGAGGAAGCGCTTCCCCGCGGCGGCCTCGGCGATCAGGCCGCGCAGGTGATCCACCTCCTCGGCCACCACCAGGGGCGGCAGCTCCCGCAGCTCCGCCAGGGCCGCGTCCACGGCCGCGGCATCCCGGTAGCGCGGCTGCTGGGCGGCGGGCAGGCCGCGCCAGGAATCGGGGTTCCATTCCATCGAATTCATCGCGTGACCTCCACGGCCCTCGGGTAGCTGCCCAGCACCTTCAGCGAGGCGCAGGCAGCCTCGAGTTCGACCAGGGCCTCGGTCATGGGGGCGTCGGCGGCGTGGCCTTCCACGTCCAGGAAGAAGGCGTACTCCCAGACCTTGCGCCGGGTCGGCCGGCTTTGGATGCGGCTGAGGTTCAGGCCGCGGCGGGCCAGGGGCTCCAGCAGACGCAGCAGGGCGCCGGGACCGTCCTGGGCCATGGCCAGCAGGGTGGTGCGGTCCCGGCCCGTGGGCTCGGCGGGCTTCGGCCCCAGCACCAGGAACCGGGTGGCATTGGCGGCCAGGTCCTGGATCTTCGTCTCGGCCACCTGCAGGCCGAAGAGGTCTGCGGCCAGCTCCGAGGCCACGGCGGCGCCCTCGGCGTCCTCCCGGGCCAGGCGCGCGGCTTCGGACGTGGAAGGGGCTTCGATCCGGTCCGCCTGGGACAGGTGGGTCTCCAGCCAGCGGCGGCACTGGCCCAGGGCCTGGGGATGGGAGTAGACCCGCCGCACGCCGCCCAGGTCCAGGCCGGGGCGCAACAGCAGGGCCTGGTCCACGGGCAGCAGGATCTCGGCGCAGATGCGCAGCGGGCTGTCGAGGAAGGCATCCAGCGTGGAGTCCACGGCGCCCTCGGTGGCGTTCTCCACGGGCACCACGCCGTAGTCGGCCCGCTGGCGCTCCACGGCCTGGAACACCGCCTGGATGGTGCCCTGGGGCAGGGCCTGGCCCGAGCCGCCGAACTGGTGCCGGGCCGCCAGGTGGGTGAAGGTGCCCTCGGGACCCAGGAAGGCCACCCGCAGCGGCTTCTCCAGGCTGAGGCAGGCGCTCATGATCTCCTGGAAGACCGTGCGCACGGCCGGCGCCGGGAAGGGCCCGGGGCTGGCGGCCTCCAGGCGGGCCAGCACCTCCCGCTCCCGGGCCGGGGCGTGGAAGAGGGCCTCGGGCGCGGCGGCGGCCTTGAGGCGGCCCACTTCGCCGGCCAGGGCGGCCCGGCGGTTCAGCAGGGCCAGCACCTGGTCGTCCACGGCATCGATGGCCTGCCGGAGGCCGGGGAGGGATGGGATCTCGGTCATGGTGGACTCCTGGATATGCGAAAACCCCCGAGCCTGGCGGTCTCGGGGGCGATGGTTCGAAGCGGTTCCGGTTCTAGACGCCGCCTACCCTCGCACCCGGGGTGCGAAAGCTAAAGGGGAAGAAGCGGCGGGAGACGGTCATCACGGTCTAGACACCTTGACGGAAAACACCTGGACCTGCAAGGGATTCAAGCCCCAAGGCAGGTCATGACCTCGGCCAGGCAGGCGGTCCAGACGTCGTCGGGCGTCTCTTCCAGGAAAAATTCCACGGCGTGGCCCGCGGGCCGGGCCTCGGGGTGCATGGACCAGGCCTCGAACAGGGCATCCAGGGGGGCGGAGTCCAGGGGATTGTGCCGGAACTTGTGGGATTTCCGGGTGCGGTCCGGCTCGGGCCCCCGCAGGCAGACACCTTCCCGGCGGGTGGCCACGAAGGTGAAGGCCTGCACCCACTTGCCATCCATGAACTGATTGAAGTGGAGGAAGGAACCGTGGTGGCTGCGGGAATGGTCCAGCACCCGATGCTTCCCCCGCCACTTGGCCACCCAGAGGGTCAGCAGGGCCGCCAGGCGGGCCCGTTCGGACGGGTGCTTCAGGCAGCTCTGCGCATAGGGCAGGAAATCATCGAGCAGATCCACAGGTACGCCTCCAGCGGCCCTAACCCTACCGCAGCCTGGAGGCTCCCGGGGACCGACCTTGCTCCAAAGGCCGCTACCATGTGAGGGCCTCCTCGCCGCCGCGACGCCCATGCCCCCGCCCCCGCCCCAGTCCACCCCTGCCCGTCCCCGCCCAGGCGGGCCCTGGCTGCTGGCGACGGCCGTGCTGCTGGTGAGCATGGGGGCCACGCTCCTCGCCTGGAACGCGTCGCGCCGGGGCCAGGAACAACGGGATCGCACCCGCCTCAACCGGTTCGTGGGCCGGACGGAACGGAGCCTCCAGTACCGCCTGGGCCGCTACGAGGACATCCTGCGCGGGGCCCAGGGGTTCTTCGCGGCGAACCGGGGGAGTATTTCCGCGGCCGACTGGCGGGCCTATGTCGAGCGCCTGGATCTCCTGGACCGGCATCCAGGGCTATCCAGCCTGGCCTTCGTGCAGCGGGTCTCCGCCTCGGAACTGGAGGGCTTCCTGCGGGAGCGCCCTGCCCTGGCGAACTGCTATCACCGCCCATCGGCGGACCCCATGCCCCTGCGGGATCCCGGCCAGGATAGTGATCACCTGATCATCGAGCTGTCCGAGCCCGGCCCGCGGAGTGCCGAGGACCTGGGCCTGGACGTGGGGGCCAGCCCCACCCTCCGGCTGGCGGCCATGCGGGCCATGGATACGGGCGAGCCGGTCCTCTCGGGCCTCTTCTACGCCACGTTCGAAGGGGCCCGGCGGGATGCGGTGGCCCTGCTGGTCCCGGTGTACGCCGGACCGGCTGTGCCCAGGACCCCGGAAGCGCGCAGTCGATTGTTCAAGGGCTGGGTCTCTGCGGGCATCCTCCTGGGCCCGATGGTGGAGGACATCCTCCGGGGGGAAGATGCCGGCGTGGCCTTCGAGGTGGTGGACGCGTTCTCGGCCCAGGGTCCCCAGTGGCTGGTGGCCACCCGGGAATGGCCCACGGGAGCCAAGCCGGATGCGGTGCGGATGCTGGACATCGGCGGACGGGGATGGCAGGTGCGGTACGCCATCAAGCCCGGGTTCTACCGCACCGAGGGGCGCTACCAGCCCACGCTCCTCCTCCTGGGCGGGGTGATCATCAGCCTCTCCCTGGTGGCGGTGGTCTGGTCCCTGGCCGGCATGCGGGTGCGGGCCCTCGGCCTCGCCCAGGACATGAATGCCTCCCTGTACGAGGCCCTCCAGCGGAACCGCCGCCATCTGGACTACACCCCCCTGGCCGTGATCGAGACCGGTCCCGACTTCCGGATCCGGGAATGGAATCCGGCCGCGGAGCGGATCTTCGGCTACACCCGTGAGGAGGTCCTGGGAAAGGACCCCCGCCTGCTCGTTCCCCCTGAAGGGCAGAGTGACGTGGAGGCCCGCCGGGAGGCCATGGTCACCAGCGCCGAAGGCTCCCGGGTCAGCATGGAAAACCGCACCCGCACGGGCCAGCGGATCATCTGCGACTGGTACAACACCGCCCTGCGGGACGAACAGGGGCGGTTCCTGGGGACCTTCCTGCTGGCCGACGATGTCACCGCGCGCCGACAGGCCGAAGGCGCCCTCCGCCAGGCCCAGAAGCTGGAAAGCCTGGGTGTGCTGGCCGGGGGCATCGCCCACGATTTCAACAACCTGCTCACCGCCATCCTGGGCAACGCAGAAGTGGCCCTGGAGCGGACCCGCCACGACCCGGGCCTGCAGCACACCCTCCAGCGCATCGAGGCCACCACTCAGCGCGGATCAGATCTGGCCCGCCAGCTGCTGGCCTATGCCGGCAAGGCCCACTTCTCGGTGCGCCCCCTCGACCTGAACGCCATCATCCTCGAAATGGGTGAGCTGCTGTCCGTCTCCATCTCGAAAAAAGTGGCCATCCAGCGGGATCTCCAACCCGGCCTGCCGCCTGTGGAGGCCGATAGCGCCCAGTTCCAGCAGGTCGTGATGAACCTGGTGATCAACGCCTCGGAAGCCATCGGCGACCGGACGGGCACGGTGACCCTCCGCACTCGGGCCATGGAGCTGAACCAGGCCCAGCTATCCGCCGCGTTCCCGGGCCAGGTGCTGGAGCCCGGCCTCTATGTCCGCCTGGAAGTGCAGGACGATGGCTGCGGGATGGATGCCGAAACCATCGGCCGCATCTTCGATCCCTTCTTCACCACCAAGTTCACGGGCCGGGGCCTGGGCCTCTCCGCCATGCTGGGCATCGTCCGGGGCCACCGGGCGGGCATCCGCGTCGAGAGCACGCCGGGCGAGGGCACCAACTTCATCCTGCTCTTCCCCGCCACCGAAGCCACGGTCATCACCGCCCCCCCGGACGCCCCGCCCCAGGCCCAGGTCTCAGGAACCATCCTGGTGGTGGATGACGAGGTCATCATCCGTGACCTGGCCCGCACAGCCCTGGAAAATGCCGGTTTCCACGTTCTGGAGGCCCGGGACGGCCTCGAAGCCGTGGAGCTGTTCCAAGCCGGCCAGGAGGCCGTAGACCTGGTCCTGCTCGACATGACCATGCCCCGCATGGGCGGGGCCGAGGCCTTCCGCCTGATCCGGGACCTGGCCCCCGGCGTCCGCATCCTCCTCACCAGCGGCTACACCCAGAAGGAGTCCCTGGAGTCCCTGGCCGACCTGCCCCCGGACGGTTTTCTCCAGAAGCCCTTCCGGGTGCGGGAGTTGGTGGCCAGGGTCCGGGACATCCTCACCAGTCCCAAGCGCATAATCACAACCAAATAATCCATACAGAATGGCTAATCCCCTACCTAAGTCCTTGTGATTCAAGCCTCCTGTGGCATGGATCACAAGTGTCCCCGATTAGGTTTTTTGACACAGAAATCCCCCGGTTGTCATCGCATGCTGAACGGATCTGGAGGCTTCCATGTCCGACACGGCCCGTCAGCTGATCACCGCCGGAAACCTGCCCGCGCCGCACTGGCATGCCACCCACCAGGAGGCCCAGGAGCGCCTGACGCGCATGGCCGCTGGCCTGACTGCCGGCGATTGGAAGGCCGTGGATGCCGGCGCCCGCTGGATCTTCGAGGTGCTGAAGCCCCACAACGAGGCCGAAGAACGGGAGCTGTTCCCCCTGCTCGATGAGATCGGGGCGGAATCCCTGCTCCAGCGCCTCCAGGAGGACCACCGCCAGATGTGGGACCTGAACCTGCAGCTGCTGGCCGAGATCAATGAGGGCCAGGTCCGGGCCCCCCGCTCGCTCACCCTGCTGGGCCAGCGCCTCGTGGACCTGATCCGCGACCACATCGAGGCCGAGGAAAAGCTGATGCTGCCCCTCCTCAAGGGCAAGTCGCTCTACTGGTCCGAGGACGAGACCCAGGAAGGCTACTTGATCCTGGAGAAGAAGCTCATCGCCCCCGAGACCTGGTCCTTCATCGTGCAGGCCCCCCAGGTGGCCCGGGGCCGCAAGCCCGGCCAGTTCTTCATGGTGGCCCCCTTCCCCGAGAGCGAACGCATCCCGCTCACCCTGGCCGGCGGCGACGCGCGCAAGGGCTACATCCACTTCATCATGCAGGAAGTCGGCGCCACCACCCAGGCCATGGGCAAGCTCAGCGCCGGGGACCGCCTCTTCGCCGTGGCCGGTCCCATGGGCACCCCCACGGAACTGGCGGAAGAAGGCACCATCGTGCTGATGGCCGGGGGCTACGGCTCCGCCGCCATCCTGCCCGCCGCCGAGCACCTCCACGCGCAGGGCCGCAGGGTCATCACCATCCTGGGTGGCCGCAGCAAGGAACGCGTGCTGCTGGCCGATGAGCTGGGCGCCGCTTCCGCCGAGCTCATCGTCACCACGGACGACGGCACCCTGGGCCGGCAAGGGCTCGTGACCGACGCCCTGAAGGAAATCATCGCCCGCGAGCCCATCGCCGAAGTGGTGGCCGTGGGCCCGCTGCCCATGATGCGGGCCGTCTCCGACATGACCAAGCCCCACGGCATCTTCACGCTCGTGAGCCTCAACGCCCTCATGGTGGACGGCACGGGCATGTGCGGCGGCTGCCGCGTCAGCGTGGGCGGCGAGACCAAGTTCGCCTGCTTCGACGGTCCCGACTTCGACGGCCACAAGGTCGACTTCAACATGCTCCGCATGCGGTCCGACTGGTACAAGCAGGAAGAGAAGGACATCTGCGATCCCTCCGAATGCAAGATCGGCCGCGTGGCCGCCACCGGACCCGTGGACTACTCCAAGTACCTGAATGAGCCCGTCACTGAGTTGGACTGGAAGAACCTGGACTTGGGCGGCATCAAGCCCAGCCAGAAGATGAAGATCCCCCGCCAGGAGATGGCCTGCCAGCCGCCGGAACTGCGCGTGTGCAACTTCGACGAGGTCAGCCTGGGCCTGTCGCCCGAGCAGGCCAAGCTGGAGGCCGCCCGCTGCATCATGTGCAAGCATCCCGCCTGCATCGAGGGCTGCCCGGTGAGCATCAACATCCCGGCCTTCCTCCAGCAGATCGTCAACGATGATCCCCAGGCCGCCGCCCGGGTCATCAAGGAAAGCTCCTCCCTGGGTTCCGTCTGCGGCCGGGTCTGCCCCCAGGAGAAGCAGTGCGAGATCAAGTGCGTGGTGGGCATCAAGGGCCTGCCCGTGTCCATCGGCCGCCTGGAGCGCTTCGCCTGCGATTCCATGCTGGGCTCCACGGAGCTGCCCCCCGTCGAAGCCCCCACGGGCAAGAAGGTCGCCGTGGTCGGTGCCGGTCCCGCCGGTCTGACGGTGGCCGGTGAGCTCATCAAGAAGGGCCACCAGGTCACGGTCTACGACGCCCTCCACAAGCCCGGCGGCGTGATGCTCTACGGCATCCCCGAGTTCCGCCTGCCCAACAAGATCGTGGATCAGGAAGTGGACACCCTCCGCCGCCTGGGCGTGAAGTTCGTCATGAACACCCTCGTGGGCCGCAGCATGACGCTGGAGGACCTCCGCCAGGAGAACGACGCCATCTTCATGGGCACCGGCGCCGGCCTGCCCAAGATGATGGGCATCCCCGGCGAGGAGTTCAAAGGCGTCTACACCGCCAACGAGTTCCTCACCCGCATCAACCTCATGCGCGCCGACCTCTTCCCCGAGTACTCCACCCCCGTGACCATCGGGAAGAACGTCATCATCGTCGGCGCCGGCAACACCGCCATGGACGCCTCCCGCGCCGCCCGGCGCATGGGCGCCGAGAAGGTCACGGTGGTCTACCGCCGGACCGTGAAGGAATCCACAGCCCGCAAGGAGGAGCTGGAACACGCCGAGGAAGAGGGCGTGGAGTTCAAGTTCCTCACGACGCCCGTGCAGCTGCACGGCAACGACAAGGGCTGGATGACCCACGCCGAGTGCGCCGTGATGGAACTGGGCGAGCCCGGCCCCGACGGCCGCCGCAGCCCCAAGATGACCGACGAGCGCATCATGATCCCCTGCGAGACCCTGGTGGTGGCGCTGGGCTTTGATGTGAACCCCCTCATCGCCATGACCGAAAAGGGCCTGAAGACCCTCAAGGGCGGAGTTGTTGTGGTGGACAACGAAACCGGCGAGACCTCCATCCCGGGAGTCTTCGCGGGGGGCGACGTCATCACGGGCGGTGCCACGGTCATTCTGGCCATGGGCCAGGGCCGCCGGGCCGCCGCGGCGATCCATAACCGCCTGGTCGGGGAAGCTCAATCAGCGGTCTGACCACTGGACCAAGTGTGATGAATATTGACCGATTCATCGGATATGATGAACGCGTTGCATTGCCTGTCCTGAGACCTATTGCCGGATGCGCCCCGCGTACCCCCGGAAGGAGCGAACCATGAGCCAGCGAGTGATGAAGACCCTGGATGGGAACGAGGCCACCGCCTCGGTTGCCCATCGCCTCAGTGAAGTCATCGCCATCTACCCCATCACCCCCTCCTCGAACATGGGCGAGTGGGCAGATGAGTGGAGCTCCCAGGGCAAGACCAACGTCTGGAAGACCATCCCCTCGGTCATCGAGATGCAGTCCGAAGGCGGCGCCGCCGGCGCCGTCCACGGCGCCCTCCAGGCCGGCAGCCTCACGACGACCTTCACGGCGTCCCAGGGCCTGCTCCTCATGATCCCGAACATGTACAAGATCGCCGGCGAGCTGACGCCCTTCTGCATGCACGTCACGGCCCGCACCCTGGCCGCCCACGCCCTCAGCATCTTCGGCGACCACTCGGACGTGATGTCCTGCCGCATGACCGGCTTCGCCATGCTGTCCTCGGAAAGCGTGCAGCAGGCCCACGACTTCGCGGCCATCTGCCACTCGGCCACGCTCCGCAGCCGCGTGCCCATCATGCACTTCTTCGACGGCTTCCGCACCAGCCACGAGGTGGCCAAGATCGAGATCCTCAATGACGAGGACCTCCGCCACATGGTCCCCGACGAGCTGGTGGCCAAGTTCCGCAAGATGGCCCTCACGCCCGACCATCCGGTGATCCGCGGCACCGCCCAGAATCCCGACACCTTCTTCCAGGCCCGCGAAGCCTGCACCCCCTACTACCAGGCCTTCCCGGCCATCGTGCAGCAGGAGATGGACCGCTTCGGCGCCATGACCGGCCGCAACTACCGCCTGTATGACTACTACGGCCACCCCGAAGCCGAGCGCGTGGTTGTCATCATGGGCTCTGGCTGCGACACCACCCACGAGTACGTGGAGTGGGCCATGAAGCAGGGCGAGAAGGTCGGCGTTCTCAAGGTCCGTCTCTTCAGGCCCTTCGCCATCGAGGAATTCGTCCGCGCCCTGCCCGCCTCCGTGAAGAAGATCGCCGTCATGGACCGCTGCAAGGAGCCCGGCTCCCCCGCCGATCCCATGCACATGGACGTGATCGCCGCCCTGCGCGAAGGCCGCGAGGAAGGCCACACCACGCTCGATCCCGTCGTCGTGGGCGGCCGCTACGGCCTGTCCTCCAAGGAATTCACCCCCGCGATGGTCAAGGCCATCTACGAGAACCTGGCCAAGGACAAGCCGAAGAACCACTTCACCATCGGCATCATGGACGACATCAGCCACAGCTCGCTGGCCTACGACGCCAGCTTCGACGTCGAGCCCGCGGACGTGACCCGCGCCCTGTTCTACGGCCTGGGCGCTGACGGCACGGTGGGCGCGAACAAGAATTCCATCAAGATCATCGCCGAGGAAACCCCCAACTACGGCCAGGGCTACTTCGTCTACGACTCCAAGAAGTCCGGCGCCATCACCATCAGCCACCTGCGCTTCGGACCCCGGCCCATCAAGAGCGCCTACCTGGTGACCAAGGCGAACTTCATCGCCTGCCACCAGACCAGCTTCCTCGAGAAATACGAGATGCTCGAGCCCGCCGCCCAGGGCGCCACCTTCCTCCTGAACACCCCCCACAACCGCGAGAACGTGTGGGCGACGCTGCCGAAGGAAGTGCAGGAGGCCATCGTCGAGAAGCAGCTCAAGTTCTACGTGATCGACGCCTACGAAGTGGCCAAGAACACCGGCATGGGTGTGCGCATCAACACCATCATGCAGACCTGCTTCTTTGCTATCAGTGGCGTGCTGCCCCGCGAGGAGGCCATCGCCCAGATCAAGAAGGCCATCAAGAAGACCTACGGCAAGAAGGGCGACGCAGTCGTCCAGCAGAACTTCCTCGCCGTGGATGAGACCCTGGCCCACCTCTACGAAGTGAACGTCCCCACGGTCGTCAGCTCCTCCCGCGTGCGGCCCCCCGTGGTCTCCAGCGAGGCTCCGGACTTCGTCCAGCGCGTCACGTCCGTGATGATGGAAGGCAAGGGCGACCTGCTGCCCGTCAGCGCCTTCCCCATCGATGGCACCTGGCCCGTGGGCACCACCAAGTGGGAGAAGCGCAACATCGCTCTGGAAATCCCCGAGTGGGACGCCTCCATCTGCATCCAGTGCAACAAGTGCGCGATGGTCTGCCCGCACGCCGCCATCCGCGCCAAGGTCTACGACCCCGCGGCCCTGGCCGGCGCCCCCGACACCTTCAAGGGCGTGGACTACAAGGGCCCTGAGTACAAGGGCCAGAAGTACACCATCCAGGTGGCCCCCGAGGACTGCACGGGCTGCACCCTCTGCGTGGAAGTCTGCCCCGCCAAGGACAAGAGCAATCCCAAGCACAAGGCCATCGACATGGCGCCCCAGGCTCCGCTGCGCGACGCCGAAGTGGCCAACTACAAGTTCTTCCTCGATCTGCCTGAAGTGGACCGCACCACGGTGAAGCTGGACGTGAAGGGCACGCAGTTCCTCGAGCCCCTCTTCGAATACAGCGGCGCCTGCTCCGGCTGCGGCGAGACGCCCTACATCAAGCTGCTCACCCAGCTCTTCGGCGACCGCACGTTGATCGCCAACGCCACGGGCTGCTCCAGCATCTACGGCGGCAACCTGCCGACCACGCCCTACACCACCAACAAGGACGGCCGCGGTCCCGCCTGGGCCAACAGCCTCTTCGAGGACAACGCGGAATTCGGCCTGGGCATGCGGCTCTCCGTGGACAAGCACCAGGAATTCGGCCTCGAGCTGATGCACCGCCTGGGCTCGAAGCTCGGTGATGAACTCATCGCCGGCATCGCCACCGCCGACCAGACCACCGAGGCCGGCATCAAGACCCAGCGTGAGCGGGTCGACGCCCTCAAGCAGAAGCTCTCCGCCATGGCGGAGCCCGAAGCCAAGATGCTCTACGACGTGGCCGACTACCTGGTCAACAAGAGCGTCTGGATCATCGGCGGCGACGGCTGGGCCTATGACATCGGCTACGGCGGCCTGGACCACGTCCTCGCCTCCGGCCGCAACGTGAACGTGCTGGTGCTCGATACCGAGGTCTACTCCAACACGGGCGGCCAGGCCTCCAAGTCCACGCCCATGGGCGCGGGCGCCAAGTTCGCCATGGCCGGCAAGAGCATGCCCAAGAAGGATCTGAGCATGATCGCCATGACCTACGGCGGCATCTACGTGGCTAAGGTCGCCTTCGGCTTCCGCGACGCGCAGACGGTGAAGGCCTTCCAGGAGGCCGAGTCCTACAACGGCCCCAGCCTCATCCTGGCCTACAGCCACTGCATCGCCCACGGCTACGACCTGGCCCACGGCGCCGACCAGCAGAAGCTCGCGGTGGACTCCGGCCACTGGCCGCTGTTCCGCTTCGACCCCCGCCGCCTGGAGAAGGGCGAAGTGCCTCTGCAGATGGACTCCGGCGCGCCCAAGGTCCCCATGCTCCAGTACGTCCGCAACGAGACCCGCTACCGCATGATCGAGCAGCAGAACCCCGAGCACTTCCAGAAGCTCATGGCCCAGGCCCAGCTCGACACCACCAACCGCTACTCCGTCTACGAACAGCTCGCCAAGCTGTCCGTCACGGCCAAGGAAAGCTGAAGGGAGACGCCATGAACCTCTCCACCACCTACCTCGGCCTCAAGCTGGCCCATCCGCTGATGGCGGGCGCCTCGCCCATGGTCGACGACATGGGCATGGTCAAGCGCCTCGAAGATGCCGGTGCCTCCGCCATCGTCATGCACTCGCTCTTCGAAGAGCAGATCACCCGCGAAGAGCAGGGCACTATCATGGACATGGAGCTGTCTTCGAATTCCAGCGCCGAAGCCATCTCCTTCTTCCCCAAGCCCGACGAGTTCCGCCTGGGCCCTGAGAAGTACCTCGAGCAGCTCCGCCGCATCAAAGAGGCCGTGGCCGTTCCGGTCATCGCCTCCCTGAACGGCACCACGCCCGCGGGCTGGCTGCACTACGGCAAGCTCATGGAAGAGGCCGGGGCCGACGCCCTGGAGCTGAATGTCTACTACCTGGCGATGGATCCTGCGGAAACCGCCACAGCGGTTGAGAAGCGCACCCTCGACATCGTGCGCGCCGTGAAGTCCGAGGTGAAGATTCCCGTCGCCGTGAAGCTCTCCCCCTTCTTTTCCTCCCTGGCGCACTTCGCCGTGGAGCTGGAAGCGGCCGGCGCCGATGGCCTGGTGCTGTTCAACCGCTTCTTCCAGCCCGACATCAACGTGGAGGAGCTGACCGCCGAACCCACCCTGCAGCTATCGGGCCCCGAGGATCTGCTGCTCCGCCTGCGCTGGCTGGCCGTGCTGCATAACCATGTGAAGGGCAGTCTCGCCGTCACCGGCGGCGTCCACGATGGCATCGGCGCCCTCAAGGCCGTCATGGCCGGTGCCGACGCGGTGCAGATGGTGTCCGCCCTCCTCATCCACGGCCCCGAACGGCTGGCCCAGTCCCGCGCGACCCTGGCCGAATGGCTGGAGGAGCACGAGTACGACTCCCTGGCCCAGGCCCGGGGCAGCATGAGCCTCCAGAAATGCCCGAATGCCCAGGCCTTCACTCGCGCGAACTACATGCGCATCCTGAATGGGTGGAAGGCTTAGATTCTTTCCCTTTCTCCAAAACCCTGGGCGACCGGGGGTCTTGAGCATTGTGAAAGAAATCACACTCTTTGAATGTGATTGACCTGAACATCGTCTATCATTCAGGATCGAATCATCTTCCATCCCCGTGCAGGTGACCATGCTCCCACTGTCCCAATCCTCCGGTTACGCAGTCCTGGCGATGAGCTGCCTCGAGGATCCCGGCGGCAAGCCCACGCTGGTGGTGGACGTGGCCGCCCGCACGGGTTTCCCCCGCCCCTACCTCTCCAAGATGATCCACAAGCTGGCGAAGGTGGGCCTGGTGATGGCCAAGCGTGGCAACAAGGGCGGCGTGGTGCTGGCCCTGGCCGCCAAGGAGATCACCCTCGACCTCATCGCCGAGGCTGTGGATGGCGCCGAGTGGCGCAACCAGTGCCTCCTGGGCTTCAAGGAGTGCAGCGACGAACGGGCCTGCCCCGCCCACACCTTCTGGAAGGCCGAGCGCGACCACATCCACCGCTGCCTGAAGGACATCTCCCTGGAGGAGATCCGCACCTTCGAGCAACAGAGCCGCACCTGGCGCCTGGCCGATGCGCTTCCCGAAAAGAAGCTCAAGCCCCGGCCCAAGAAGGCCGCCAAGCCTGCCGGAACGAAGGCTCCTGCCCGCAAGCCCGCTGTTGCAAAGGCCATCGCCAAGAAGGCCTAGCACGACGCGCACACGCCAAGGGCCCCGCTCCAGCGGGGCCCTTGGCTATCCGGCGTTCAGGCGAGGCCGTGGTCGGCGCGGAAGCGCTCCACCCCGGGATCATGATGGCGGGACATGTCCGCCAGGGTGACGGACCGCAGACGCGCCAGAATCTCGGCCAAGGTCTCCTTCCAATAGTCATGGAGGACACAGGGCGTATCCTCCGTGCAGCCAGCCAAGCCCATCAGACAGCGCTTGCGCCAGGCCACGCCGTCGATGGCTTCCGAGAGATCCTCCAGCGTGATCTCCGTGGCTGGCTTGGCCAGGACGACACCGCCGTGATGCCCTCTCCGGGCATTGACTAGGCCCTTCTTGGCCAGCTTGTGGACGAGCTTCGACAGGTAGGATCTCGGGATGCCGGTGTAGTCCGCCACGGACTCCACCAGGACCGGTTGCCCCCCAGGCTCCTGGAGGCAACGCATGGCGCGCAGCGCGTAACCGGTGGTCTGGGATAAAGGCAGCACGTGTACCTCCAGGCATGGCTACTTCTTCAAGGTTCCATCAATGAGGATCATCCGGTAATCTAATGAGTCAACCCCCTTGTGATTTGCGTCACCACCTGGATTTAGATTGGAAAAGACCAGCAAAAGATGCCCTTCGGGCTCGAGCCTGTGGGATGCAGATCCAGGGAGCCATGAATACAACCCGGACACGGTACCGTGTCCGGGTTGCGGCATTCGTGGGGGGGGGGAGAAGGAGCGCCCCCTCCCTTCCCGGAGTGGTCTTGGCCTACTGGTGCATCTTCACGGGGTCGAACTGGGTCCCTGCGCCATGGCAGACGGCGCAAGTCTCGCCGGCCATGTCGAGTGCGCTGCGGGGCACCAGGACCTGCCCACCGTTCTGCTTCATGTGGGCCTTGGCGATGGTGCTGTCGTGGCAGCTGACGCAGGCGGCCGTGAGCGGTGTGGTCATCAGGTCGTTGGCATTGATGGTCGCCAATGCGGCCTTGGCATCTGCCGGGGTACGGTTGGTGCCGTTGAGGAACACGCCGTTGTCCGCTTCCTGGCGGGAGGCCAGGGCGTTGGCGGGCGTGCCGCTATAGCCAGTGGGGGTATGGCAGCTCTGGCAATCGTGGAGAATGCCGGGGAAGCCAATTTTGGCGCCGTCGATCAGGTTGATCGCAGAGGGCGTCCGGTCACGGGCGATCTTGATGGACGTGGCCCTGTCCTTCCCGGCATGGAGGCCGTGGATCATGTCCTTGAAGTTGTTCGTCACCTGGGGAAGCGCCAGAGCGGCGTTCGGCAGCGTCTTGTCGAACCGCCAGGCGGTGAGGATGGCCTGGTCTGCGGTTGTGAACGGGTAGGCCACGAGGGTGGCATCGGCAATGCCGCGGCCACTGGTGGCCAAGCCCGGCACGTGGCACTGGACACAGACCTGGACCTCGTAGACTCGGTTGCCGCCGTGGCCTTCGAACCACTCGTGGCACTTCGCGCACTTGGCGGAATCGACGACGTTGCGGCGGGCGGTATCGCCGGTGACGGTCTTGATGACCGAGATGGCGTGGCGGGCCACATTGTCGCTGCTGTTCACGACGCCATCGCCATTGCGGTCCGTGGTGAACACCTGGGTGAAGTAGCCCTGGAGGGACACTGAACGGAGCATGGCGCCCGCGGGGAAGATCTTCGTCCCCACGAGGGTGGCGGTGTAGTAGCCACTGGAATCCGGCCCGGAAAGCGTGCCGCGGGTCGCGGCGTAATTGGGATCCAGCAGGTTGGCGATGGAGACGCTGATGGGCTGGAAGTTGGAGGAGCCGCTGCCCAGGTTGTTGTAGTCGACGGGAGCGGCCACGCCGTCCTGGGGCTGGGCATAGGCGAGCAGGAAGCTTGGGGATCCCGTGAATCCGGCCAGGGGATTAGCCATGCCGGTGGCGGGGGCGAGGAAGGTGGCGCTGGCACCGTCCACCTTGACCTTGAAAACGACGATCACGGTCGTGGCCGTGGCCGCGGCGGATTTGATCTCGTAGGTGACGTTCTTGAGATCGGCCGCGATTGTGGGGTTGTTGGGCGTCACATTGTTGGACATGTGAGCCGCCTTGACCACGTCCGAAGTGTGGCAAATGGTGCAGGCCGTGTCGTCCGGCTGCGGCACCAGGATCCCCGGCATGTGCTTGGCGCCCGTGGCGAAGTCCACTCGGTCATGGCAGGAGCCGCAGGCGAGGCGGGTGGGCTTGGTGCTCCAGTTGGCGGCCTGGGCCACGCCCGTGTGGCACTTGGCGCATAGCTTCTGCCCGCCATCGAGGATCGAGTAGCCGATGTTGTTGTACAGGACATTCGCGTAGTTGTAGCCGGTCTTCGCCAGTTCCTTGCCCATGTGGATCTGGTGGACCATGGTGGGGAAGTCCCCGGCGGCCTTGCCGTTGACCTTGTAGGTGAAGCCGGAGTAACCGGTGGCCGTGGTGGTCGCCTCGGGACGGCCGAACTTTCGCTGGTCGGTGTGGCAGACCACGCAATAGCGAGCTTCGACGCGCCCCCCGCCGTGGAAGGCGAGCTTGTCATGGCACTCATTGCAGCGGTTGATAGAGACGACGTCCCGGATGTCCGTGCCAGCAGCCACGGGGGCGCCGGTGGAAGGCACGAAGTCGTAGATCACGTTGATGGGGTTGTCCATGGGCACGGCCGTGGCCACTGTCACGCCATCGGGTGTGTTGCTTCCGGTGCCGCGGGCGTTCCCGGAGAACTGCAGGGTCAGCCGGTGGACCTGGGTGGGCGCATAGGTCACGTCGCCCAGGTCCGCCTTGACGCTGGGGACGGTGTAGGTGGCCGCGTCCAGGGCCGCCTGGGCCTTGGTGATGTCGCGGTAGAAGGTGTACCGGTAGGTGCCGTCTCCGTTGTCCACCAGGGTGCCGGTGTTGTCGGTGGTGGGAGTGGTGGGACCGGCCGGAACCGCGGCGCCGGTGGAAGCCTTGATGACTGGAACCGATGTGACGATGTAGCTGACCCACTTGCTGGGGGCCTTGGTGGCGGCGTCCTCGGGCACCAGCTTCGCGAGGGCGAAGGCCAGGTTGGGGTAGCCGGCCAGCGTGGCGAGATTGCCACTGCGATCCGGGACAATGCTCTTCGACGTGAACCCGCCGAGTCCGACGATGGGCGTGCCGGCCGCATCGGTGAGCTTGAAGGTCACCACCGGGGCGCTCCCGATGGTGACGCCGGTAATCGTGCCCACAGGCTTGAGGGCGGCCCATTGGCCGGGAGTCAGCTGCGCGGCATTCACGGTGAGGATGGCATTGGCGCCGTTGGTTCCATTGGCGCCGTTGATTCCATTGGCGCCAGCGGGACCGGTATCGCCGTTCTTGCCGTTGCATCCAATCAGGATCAGGGCGAAGGCAGTGGTGGCGAGCAGGCCACCGAGGTGTTTCAAGGGACGTTGTTGCATGCTTCATTCTCCTTTTTGGGAGTCAAGCTGCGGTTTGTGAGGGGTAGAGGAAAGGGGTCCGGTGGTTATCGACGAAGTGGCACCTCCTGCATGGGCGTGAATAGGGAGGGACTCCCTCATGAACCGCGGGTGCGGTTTCCTCGACGCGCCTGGGCAACGGCTGGAAACACGAGGAACTTGCGCACTTTCCAAAAGGAGAGTTCCATGGAATTCGCTAATGATGATCTATCGGTAATCTACAAAGTCAACTATCCATGTGATATGAATCACCGATTGAATGTTGATTGGAAAAAACAAATGATTGCAAATATCGAATAGATCATTTCATATCTATTTTTAAGATGGCTTTCAGGCATTTCGTCAACTCGCGCTGATGCAGCGTGTGGGACCCAATAACACGAGAGGTTCTGGGGCCTTCGGCTGGGGTGCGTCGGAGACAGGCCCTCAGGCGGCTGGAGCTCCCTGTGGAGCTGCCAGGCGCCGGTGGGCTGCTGGATGCTTCCGAAGGGCCATGAGCCGAGGGGAGGGTCCTGAATTCAATGGCCAGGCCAAGGCGGTACAGAGCTTAAGAGTGCCTAACAAAACCCCGGCGAGGCCGCGAGAAGGCCAGGTGGGATGCACCGCAGATATCGGTTTGTCTCGGTATCGCCAGAGGCGATACCGAGAGGGAAGGGCCCGCAGGGCGATGCGGGACATCGTTCAAGGGCCGTGACGCCGCGGGGCGCCCCCAGCCATTGATTGGAAGCTCTTTATTCGTCGGCATGACCAAAGGCAGACCTTGAAGCCGTACACGAAAAGGCCCCCGGGATCACCAGGGGCCGTTCTGCCGGGAATCCCGAACCCTTATTTCGCCTGGGGTTTCACACCTGGCTGCCGGGCAGCGATGCGGTGCCGGAGGCTCTGGAAGAGGTCTTCAGGGATGATGTTCTTCGTCACCAGGAATGCCTTGGAGAGGTAGGGACGGCCCGCGATGATCTTGTCGGCGTACGCGTCCGTGATGCCAGGGAGGGTCTTCAGTTGTTCCTTGGTGGCGCTGTTGATGTCAATGGCCTTCGCGTCGGCCTCGGCCTTAGCCTTCGCCCGTGCTTTGGCCTTCGCCGCCATGGCCTTGGTTTGGGCTGCGGAGAGCGTCTTGGCGCTCTTGGATTCCACCTTTCTCGGCGGTTCGATCTCCTCCTGGACCCGGGCCTTGAGGGCCGGAGCGAGGAGGGCCGACAGGGCCAGGGTCATCGTCAGCAGGGAATTCTTCATGGGGACCTCATGAACCGGAGGCCGATTTTCCGGCCGTAGCGGTGACATTGTCAATCGGCCTTGGGGGCGGGGGAGGAGCAGAACGAGGACCCGGCGCTGGAAGGCATCGGGTCCTCGTTCATTTCGGGTGCTGGTGGCCAGGGCGCGGCGAGCCGCGCCCTGGCTGTAGACATTACTTGAAGGTCATGTGGACGGCCTTGATGTCGGCCGTCTTGCCGGAGCCATGGCAGATCAAGCACTGCTCGACCTTGAGGAGCGCGGTCGCGCGGGTGTCGTAGAAAGACCCACCGTTGCCCTTGAAGTGGGCGATGGCGATCTTCGAGTCGTGGCAGGAGGCGCAAGCCGCCGTGATGGGCGAGCTCACCAGGTTGGTCCCGGCGACATCCTGAGTGAGCACGCCGGTGGCGGCGCTGTAGCTCGGGCCCGTGCCGTAGTTCTGGACGTTGTCAGCCACCACATAGGGCGAGATGGAGAAGTAGCCCGTGGGGTTCGTGGCGGGGTTGTTGTTGTAGATGCCCTTGCCGACAGTGCTGAAGAGCATGTTCGGGATGGCCGCAGCGTTGGCGCTGTTGCTGAAGTCATAGGACCCGGGCACGTGGCAGGCTTCGCAGTTGTTCAGGATGGCCGGGTAGGTCACATTCGCGAAGGTGCTCGTGGGCGTGGTGGCGTGCCAGTTGAAGGGCACGGTCCGCTTGCCGCCGCCGTGAATGCCATGGAGGAAAGTGCTGGCATTCGCGCTCCAGGCGCTGCTGGACTGGTTGGGGTTGTGGCAGAAGTGGCAGGACTCGGCGTTGTTGCGCTCGCCCGCGTGGTAGGCGGAGGCGGTGAAGACGCCGAGCACATTGTGGCAATCGTTGCACTTGGCGGTGTCCACGATGTTGCGGCGGGCGGTGGAGCCGGTGACGGTCATGAACATGTTGGGCGCGGGAACGCTGAAGCCGCCCAGCATGGTCACGGGGTTATAGGTGAAATCGGTCTTCCCAAGCTTGGGAACGTTGGTCTGGGTCAGCGGCTGGCTGTTCTTGTTGTAGGTGTAGCCGATGCCACCGCGCAGCATGGTGGCGTTGGCAGGAATCGCCACACCGGTCATGGTCAGTGTGTAGTAGCCGCTGGCGTCGGGGCCTGTCATGGTGCCAGCGCCGGTGCCGATGCCGGCGCCATTCCAGACCTTCTTGATGTAGGCCGAGGCCGTGGCGTTCACATCGGCCGGCGTGGTGATGCCATCCTGCGGCACGGCGAAGGCCATGTAGACGCTGGGGCTGCCCACGAAATTGTTCATCATCTCCGTGACCGTGCCGGCCGCGTAGGTGTTGAAGACCACATCCGAGGTCACGCCATTGACGGTCTGCTTGAACTTGAAGGTGAACACCGGGTGCCTGGTGGCATCCAGCGTGACACTCTTCAGGTCGTAGGCGATCTTGATGGCGCCGGGAGGCAGGTTGTTCGGGTCGCCGGCCAGGTAGGAACCATTGGTGTAGCCGCCGGTGGCGAACGCGGGGTTGGAGGGCGAGACGGGAATGTGGTTCAGCTTGATGCCGCCCGCGCCGTGGCAGCCGGCACAATTCAGGTCGCTGGTCTGCGCGCCACCAAGGTGGTTGACGCCGGTCGCCCAGACGATGCCGTCATGGCAGGCGCCGCAGGCCAGTCGGCTGGGCGTGGTGTTCCAGTTGTCGCCCTGGGGCGTGGCGGGGTTGCTGGCCGTGTGGCACTTCACGCAGTTCCGCTGGTCCTGGGGATAGGTGGTCTCGTTGTACTTCACGCCGAACTGGTTGTAGCCCTGGTAGTAGAGCTCCTCGCCCATGTGGATCTTATGGACCATGTTCGGGAAATTGGGCAGGGCCCGGTCCTGCAGCCTGGCGGTGAAGATCCCGTAGGCTCCGGGGACCAGCACGTTGCCCGTGGCCGGCAGGGATTCCTTGGCGCCGTACTTGTGCTGTTCCGTGTGGCACACCACGCACAACTTCGTGGCCTGAAGGGTCGGGAGATGGGCGCCGTGCATGGACAGCTTGGTGTGGCAGGTATTGCAGGCGGCCTCGTCGACGATCACCCGGCTTGTATCCGTGGCCGAAACAGGCTTGCCCGTGGCGGGGATGAAGTCGTAGGAAAGGTTGGCCGAGGTCAGGACCGGCGTGGTGGTACCGGGCTGGTTCCCGCCCACGATGACAATCACACGGTGAGTCAGCGTGTCCTTGTAGGTCAGGTCGTCCAGATCGGCCTTGAGGTGGGTGGCATCGTCCACGGACGCATCCACATAGCCCTTCACCTTGGTGACATCGAGGTTGAAGGTGTAGGTGTAGCTGCCATCCAGGTTGTCCTTCAGCGTTCCAGTGTTCTCAACGCTCGCGAAACCCGGCTTGGGGATCGTCCCCGCGGCGGGCGTCGAGCCGAAGACGATGTAGTTGACCCAGCGGGTGGGGCTGCCGGTGACGGCATCCGCGGGCACCAGCTTGGCAAGGGCGAACCCGAAGTTGAGATATTTGCCGGTGGCCGCGTCCTTCTGGGCGAGACCGATGACCGGAACGCCTTTCTTGTCCGTCACCTTGAAATTCACGACAGGCGCCCCACCCATCGTGACGCTGCTCACGGTGCCGTTCAGGGTGAGTTGGCTCCACTCGCTCGGGGTGAGCTGGGCGGCGTTCAGGGTGACGGCCGCGCTGGTGCCGTTGATCCCATTGGTGCCAGGCGCACCAGGAGCGCCGGGTGCGCCGGCGGCGCCCGACTTGCCGTTACAGCCGATCAGTACCAGGGCGATGGCTGCGGTGGCGACGAGGCCGCAGAACTGTTTCAAAGGTCGGTGTTGCATGGTTCAATCTCCTTAAGGGGAGTCAGACTGCTGTTGTGTGGGCGGGGTGGAATGACTTCAGGCTGATCGACCAGATAGGCGCCTCCTTACCTAGAAGCTCGTGCCGTGGCACAGGGTGTTGTTGAAGCAGCCGGGCGCAGTTCCGGCGGGTGCCGGAGTCAGGGGCTTGATCGGGGAATTGGCCCCGTTGGTGTGGCACTGGGCGCAGGCCGGCGCATTTCCGCTGTTCGTGTTGACGTGGCTGGGCGAGGCGAACGTGGGCCCGCGCCAGGGCTTGTCAGGATGCGGCGCCTTCGTGTGGCAGGCCTTGCAGGAAATCGCGATGCCGCCGGTGTAGTTCGTCCCGTGGCACTTGGTGCAGTAGGCGAAGCCGGAGCCATCGACCACCGTTCCGCCGATCATCTGGGTAGCGGCCGGCACGGCCTGGGCGCCCAGGCGTCCGTGCTGGCTGGCATTCGCCCAGCCCGTGGGATGGTTCACGCCGTTGGTGTGGCAGCTGAAGCAGCTCACCTTGGAGATGCCTCCCGCTTGGGCCGGATCCGAGGTGGAACCGTGGCAGGTGCGGCACTGATCCGGGGCCTTCACGTACTCGGCGTAGTGGGCCGGCAGCCAGTTCGCCGGGTGCTGCCCGGTGGTGGCATTGAGCGGAGCGCCCTTCCCGGCGGTTCCGGCGCATCCCCAGGCAAGAAGCGCAAGGACCATCGCGAGACAGCTTCCTACCATCAACTTAGTTCGGCTCATTGGGTTCCCCTTGGACACGTAGTCAGATCCCTACCGGTGGCAAGCCGCGCACTTCTCGTTGTTGGCCCGGCCGTGGCAGGCGTAGCAACTGGACGGATCCATCTTCCCTTCCATGCGGTGCTGGGTCATGAAGTCGCCCCGGTGCGGCGACTGGAGGTCGGGGCGGTTGCCGAAGCGGGTGGCAGGCTTCATGGGAACCTTGCCGCCGTGGCAGTCCGCGCAGAAGGACTGGGCGTGGCAGGCGGCGCAGGTGTTGGAATCCTGGTTGGCCTGGAAGCGGTGGTCCTTCACGAAGGTGGGCGTGTGGTCGAAGGTCGCGTACGGCTTGAGGGCGCCCTTGGCCATGTCGTTGCTGTGGCACTCGGAGCAGATGGGACGGCCCGCGCCCAGTTCCTGGGGGTGGGTCGCCGCGAAGCTCGCCTCAGGCGAGATGAGGCTGCACGCCATCAAGACGCCAAGGCCCAGCGCAATGCCGATGATCTTGAAAACCGATTTCCGGGCCATTAGCGACCTCCCTTCCGAGCAAAGCCGAACCGATACTCGGCCCGGAGGAGCCCGCGGGTCTCGTGCTTGGCGACCGCGGTGCTTCCATAGCTGACGTCTCCGGACACCTTCACGTTCGTGGTGGCCTGGTAGCCGAGTGAACCCACCACTTCATAGATGTTCTTGATCCCCACCAGGTACGGGTTGTCGCTGTCGTAGCGCTGGAGGATGGCGTCCAGGCTCCCGGTGAGCTTGCCCCGGGTGACCATGCCCCAGAGGCGGGCTTCCTTGTGGGACAGGCTCCGGTACGGGGTCGCGGGATCCACGAATTTGGTGTTCGCGGCGTTCACCCAGTGGCCGCCGACGCCGCCGAGGAAGGTCTTCTCGCTGGAAGCCCAGCGGATCTCGCCCCCCGCGCGGTTCACATCGCCGAAGGTCTCACGGTGCATGTGGCGGTAGTCGCCCACCAGCTGCACGCCCGTCGGGGCGTTCCACGTGATGCTGCCCCCAAAGCCGCGGAACATGTCGTTGTCGTCCTGGCGGAAGAGGGAGGGGAGGTTCGTCCCGGCGAAGAAGGCGTAGAAGTTCCGCTCGGCGAAGTTGCCGGTCACGGTGACCTGGCTGCCCAGCTTCACGGTGGCGGCGTAGTCGTGCTCGGCGATGCGGGACCGGTCGCGGGTGCCCGGAAGCTGGTCGGGGTGGCTGGCCACGTCGAAGATGGTCCGGCCGCGCAGGTCGAAGACCGTGGCCGGGGTGATCTGGATGTCCACGCCCAGCTGCTTCCGCGTGTAGTCGGTGGGCGAGGGGATGTCGAGGTCCTTGGCGGCCTTCGTCCCATCCTGGAGGTAGGAGACGCCGACCTCGCCGACCTTCGGCATGCGCCATGCGAATCGGGTGCCGAAGATGAAGTCCCGCTGGTACTCGTAGTCGGTCTGGTTCCGGGGATCCACGGTCTTGAAGTAGACCGGCCTGCCGCCGAAGGCCGACACGGAGAAGCCGCCCCGCAGGTCTGTCCGGACGCTGACGCCGTCCACCTGCTCGAAACCGGTGGCCTGGTTGGCCGTGAAGCGGCCAGCCTTGACCTCGGCGTTGGCCTGGTCGAAGCGGTACTGGAGGTAGCCGTAGTTCAGGAAGCCGCCGGACTTGGAGCCATCGAAGTTGCTGGCGTCGCTCAGGTCCGTCCGGCCCCACCCGAAGAGGTGGAGGGACAGGTTGTCGGTGCCCAGCTTGCTGGCGTCGATGCCCAGGTACTGGGTGGCCGGGGTGAAGGTGCGCTTGTCAAAGCCCGGCGTCTCCTGCTTCCACACCTGGGCCATGGTGGTGCCATACAGGCTCACCTCCTGGCCCCAGGCCGTGGCGGACATCAAGGTGGCAAGCAGGACCACTTGGGTTCGTGGCTTCATGTTTCGCCTCGTGCGGTGGCGTGAATGGACCGGGGTGGAATAGCGGAAGGAGCAGGGCTGTGATCTTTGGAAAGGCTTGCCAGTGCGGGCCGGACGCGAGTGAAAGGGGATACTGGCGTCAGAAACCAAACTATATCCCCCACTCTGACTACCTCAAGGGTGGAAACGATCGATTCATTCATGAATTAATAGTTATTTTAATTAATTCAAAAAACACATTTGTTATGTTTTTCAATATTTTTAATAATTGAAAATAGGATAGATAATAATTTCTTACTAGTAAAATAGGGTCACATAAAATATTACGATCAAAACAGGCTCTCTCCGCTGGGACAAAGTTGTGACCTTTGCCACTAGAGAAAGGTTCCCCCCTAAGAGCCAAGCTCGAACGCCGGGGGGATGCTTTCGGAAGAGGCCGGGACAGGGTCAGCTCCGTGTCCAAGAGGGCTGGTCTTCTGGTCCGACCGCGCTCCCTGTGACCCTGGGCACTGAGGGGGCTCTGCATACTTCCCGCTTGGAAAAGGTTGGAGGTTTTCATGGTTCAGAGCACCCTCGCGCTGGGCGTTGAAGCGGTGGGTTGTGCCGCCTTCGATGCCGGCATCAAGGGCGCGTTCGGTTATCCGGGCACGCCATCCACGGAGGGGTTCGAGGCGGTCGAGCTGCTCATCCATGGGGCCCGCGACGGCCGCGTGGCCCAGTGGGCCGCCAATGAGAAGGTGGCCTACGATTTGGCCCTGGGCATGAGCTACACCGGCCACCGCACCCTGGTAACCATGAAGCACGTGGGCCTGAACGTGGCCATGGACGCCTACACCAACTCGGCCCTCACGGGGGTTTGGGGCGGGCTGGTGGTGCTGGTGGCGGACGATCCGGGCATGCACAGCAGCCAGAACGAGCAGGACAGCCGCCGCCTGGCGGAATTTGCCTGGTTGCCCTGTCTGGAGCCCAGCACCGTCCAGGAGTGCTATGACCTCACCTTCCGGGCCTTCGCGCTGTCCGAGGCACTCCAGGTGCCCGTGATGCTGCGCATCGTGACCCGCCTGGCCCACTGCCGTGCCGCCCTCGCCCGCCGGGCGACCCAGGCCCCCGCCAGCCGCGGTACCGTCCCGGAATCCGCCATCCAGGACTGGGTGCTGATCCCCGCCAACGCCCGCCGCCGCTACGTGGACCTGCTGGCGAAGCAGCCCCGCCTGATGGCCGAGACCACCCCCCTCAACCGCCTCGTCCCCGGCACGACGCGCCGCGGGGTGGCCCTGTCGGGCATGGGCCGGGCCTACTTCGGCCAGCTGCTCCACGAGAACCCCGCCCTAGCGGCCCTGCCCCGCCTGGAGATCGCCGCCTACCCCGTGGACCCCGCCCTGGAACAGGCCTTCCTGGCCCAGGTGGATGAAATCGTGGTCCTCGAGGAGGACTACCCGGTGCTGGAGGAGCGCCTGGGCCTGCGTGGCGCCGCCAGGGTCCGCGGCCGCCTGGACGGCACCCTGCCCCGCACGGGTGAGCTGTCCCCGCGCCTTCTGAAGGACGCCCTAGGCCTGGAGGCCCCGGCCGGAAAAACCGCCACCAGCCTCGAGCTGCCGGTGCGCGCGCCCCGCTTCTGCGATGGTTGCGGCCATGTGGACGCCTACGAGGCCCTCCGTGAGGCCCTCATCCAGGCCGACGCTCCGGAAACCCGCGTCTTCGGGGACATCGGCTGCTACACCTTGGCCGCCCAGGAGCCCATGGCCGCCATCCATGCGGTGGTGGAGATGGGCGCGAGCATCAGCATGGCCGTGGGCGCCGCCCTGGCGGGCCGGACGCCTTCCGTGGCCGTCATCGGCGACTCCACCTTCGGCCACAGCGGCCTGCCGGCCCTGCTGACCGCCGCCGACGCCGGCGTGAACGTCACCGTGATCATCCTCGACAACCGCGTGGTGGGCATGACGGGCCAGCAGCCCAGCCAGGCCCTCGACCAGGTCGAGCGCATGGTGCGGGGCATGGGCATCCCGGACGATCAGCTCCAGGTCCTCCTGCCCGTGCCCAAGCAGCACGACGCCAATGTAGCCTCCGTCGAGGCCGCTCTGCGGCATCCCGGCCCCTCGGTGGTGGTGTTCCGCCGGGAGTGCATCCAGTCCATCCGCCGCGGCGTCCTGAAGGACCATGACCGCCAGGAACGCGAGCGCTGCACCACCGAGGTCTGCTCATGAACGCTCCCCGCATCCATGGCATCGTCCTGTCCGGCGTCGGCGGCCAAGGGGTGCTCTCCCTCGCCCAGATCCTCCTGGAAGCCCTCCGACGTAGCGGCCTCCATGCCCTCCAGTCCGAGATCCATGGCATGAGCCAGCGGGGCGGCAGCGTCCACGCCCAGGTCTGTTTCTCGGAAGCCGCCCTCACCTCACCCATCCTCGATGAGGGCGGCGCCGACCTGCTCATCGCCCTCGAACCATTGGAGGCCCTGCGCTACGTGTCCATGCTCCGCATCGATGGGCACCTGGTCGTCGCCGAGGAGCCCCAGATGGATATGGCCGGCTACCCGCCCCTGGACGACGTCTACGCGGCCCTCAAGGCCGTGCGCGGCGCCCACCTCGTCGACACCGAGGACCTGGCCCGGCGCCTCAACCACCGCCAGGCCGGCGGCATGGCGCTGCTGGGCATGGCGTCGAAGTTCCTCCCTGTGGACATTGCTGTCTGGCGCGACGTCATCGCCCAGCGCTTCGAAGCCAAGGGCGCCCGCATCACCGAAAAGAACCTCGAGGCCTTCAAGGCTGGCCGGGGCCTGATCCAGAATCCTGTGGACCTGACATGAATCACACCACAGGATTCCTCCACGAGGGGCGGGCCTACGGCCTGCTGGCCGCCGCAGGCCTCCGAGTGCCCCGCCATGGGTTTTTGGACGCGGGGCCCCTGCCCTTCGCCCCCGGCGAGCCCATCGTGCTCAAAGGCATCGCGGACCACCTCTGGCACAAGTCCGACAAGGGCGCCGTCCACTTCGGGCCCTTCAATGAAGCCGCCCTGAAGGCCGAGGCGGAGGCCATGCGGCGGCGCGTGCCAGAGCATCCCTGGATCGGCGGTCTGGTCTGCGAGAAGGTGGCCTTCAAACGCCTGCCGGGCCTGCCCACGGAAGCCCTGGTCTCGCTCAAGCGCGATTCCGACGCGGGCTGGTTGGCCGTCTGCGGCATCGGCGGCCTCCAGGCCGACGCCTGGGCCACCCTGGCCCCGCCCCTGATCTGGCCGTTGGCCCTCTGCACGCCGGAACAGGCCCTGGCGGACCTGCGCGGGCACTGGCTGGGCCGCACTTGGCTGGGCCAGCAGCGCGGCACCGAGGCACTCACGGACGAACCGAAGCTGCTGGCCTTCCTCCAGGGCCTCTGGCGAGCCGCGGAAGTCCTGGAACGGGAAGGCGTCACCCTGCTTGAGCTCAACCCCGTGGTCCTGGACAGCGAGGGCCTGCCCACGGCCCTGGATGGCGTCGGCACCCTCGATGCGGCCGGGGCCGCGCCGCCAGCCGTGCCGGATCCAGCCTGGTACCGGGCCCTGGTGGCCCCGCGGGACCTCGTCATCGCCGGTGTGTCCAGCCGCGCAGGCACCGTGGGCCGCATCGTCCTGGAGAACGCGCAGCGATCCACGCTGCCCGCAGGCGCCATCCGCCTCATCAAGCCCGGCGCCACCGAGTTCCTGGGCCTGCCCTGCCTCGGCTCCGTGGCGGAGCTCGCGGCGTCGCCCACGGACCAGCTCATCCTCTCCCTGCCCGCGCCCCTAACGCTGGAAGTGGTGGAGCAGCTCTGCCGCCAGGGCGGCGGCGCCACGGTGGTCTACCTGGTGGCTGGCGGCCTGGGCGACGGCGCCGATTGCGAGGGCCTCGGCAGGCGGCTCGTGGCCTGCCTCGCGGAGCACCGCCACGCCGGGAAATGGACCCCAGCCCTGGTGGGCCCCAACGGCCTGGGCCTCTACAGCCCCGACTTGAACCTGAACACCCTCTTCATCCCCGATGAGAAGCTGCCGCTGCGACCCAACCCGGGCCACGCGGCCCTGGTGAGCCAGAGCGGCGCCTTCCTCATCACGCGCCTGAGCCGCCGCCCCGGCCTGGGCCTGCGCGCCGCCGTGGCCATCGGCAACCAGATGGACCTGCGCTGCTCTGATTTCCTGGCCGGCTTCGGCTCGGACCCCGCTGTGCAGGTGGTGGGCGCCTACCTGGAGGGTTTCGCGCCCGGCGACCTCAAGGCCACCGCCGAGGCCGCCGCCAAGCTCCGCGCCACCGGCCGCCGCGTGCTGCTATACAAGGGCGGACGCAGCCAGGAGGGCATGGCCGCCGCCAGCAGCCACACCGGCGCCCTGGCCGGTGATCACGCCCTGCAGGCCAGCGTGCTGCGCCGGGCGGGCGTGCTGCTCGCCGAGCGCATCGAGGCCTTCGACTCGGCCCTCTCGTGGCTGGGTGCCTACGCCAAGGGCACGCCCCGCCGCGTGGCCATCATGACCAACGCGGGCTTCGAGTCCGTGGCTTCGGCCGACCTGCTGGAGGGCCCCTTCCGGGGTTCGAAGCTCACGGAGGCCGAAACCGCTGACTTGACGGCCACCATCGAAGCCCACGGCCTCACGGGCCTCGTGAGTCCCCGCCTGCCCCTGGACCTCACCCCCATGGCCGACGAGGCCGCCTACCTGGCCAGCGCCCGGCTGTTGCTGGCCTCCGAGGCCGATGTGGTGGTGGTGGGCCTGGTGCCCCTCACCCGCCGTCTGGGCACGGCGGACCCGGCGGCCTTCGGCCCCTTCGCCAAGGCGCTGCGGGACCTGGCCCGGCAGAGCGGCAAGTGGGTCGGCGTGGCGGTGGAGGGTGGCGCGATCTATGACGCCTACCGCCAGGGCCTCCGGGAGGCCGGCCTGCCCGTCTTCCTCACCATGGAGGAGGCCCTAGAGGGCCTGCGGCTCATCGCCTCCGAAGTGTGATCCCCCGCATGGCAAGACCCGGGACTTGCGGTCAGACTCTATTTCGGACCTGAAAGGGCTGAAATGTCCCGAATCCTCCCCCCCTGGCGCACCCTCCTACCCGCCGAGCACGGCAGCTGGTTCATGCTCGGATTCCCGCTGGTGCTAGGCCTGCTGCTCCGCCCCAGCCTGGGAGGGCTTTGCCTCGGCCTGGCCGCGCTGGCCTTCTTCCTCGCGCGCCCCTCGCTCCGGCGGGTGCTCACCGGCCAGCGGGACCCTCTCCAGATTCGCGCCCTGCTTCTGTTTGGGGCCCTCGCAGGCGGCTTCGGAATCCTCGCCTTCCTGATTTCAGGTCCCCGATTCCTGATCCCCCTGGCCTTCGTGGCTCCCCTGGTACTCCTCGCCTTGCGGGCCGACCTCCAGCGGGCCGTACGGTCCCTGGCCGTGGAGCTTGCGGCCCAGGCCGCCTTCGCAGGTCTGGCCGCCGCCATCCTCTCAGCGGGTGGTACCTCACTGGCGGAGGCGGGCCGGGCCTGGCTGCTGGTCACCCTGGTGGGCGGCGCCAACCTGGCCCACGTGCGGCGCCTCCTGGGCCACGCCCACAAGCTGGCAGAGGATGAACTGGGCCGGCGCCGGATCCCAGTTCATACCCTCCACCTGCTGCTGATCGGGGTCTCCGTCCTGCTGCTTGCTCCGCGAGGCCCCGCCGGGCTCCTCTGGACCGGCTGGGCGGGTCTGCTCTACCTCCGGGCCCTGGTCTCCTACCAGCCCATACCGGCCCGCACTCTGGGCTGGCGGGAGGGTGGCCTTAGTGTGCTGGGGCTCCTGCTCCTCTGGCGGGCCCTGCTCTGACCGGAGTCACATTTGGGGCAGGACTCCGGAATCTCCGACCTGGCACCTCAAATCGGAAGTAATATTCCGGAATGATCTTCTCGACCGCCACAGGCTATGCCCTCCGCGCCCTCGCCGCCCTGCCCGAGGACGGGAGCTTCTGCCTGGCCAAGGACCTGTCGGCCCGCCTGGAGCTGCCGGGCCCCTACCTCGCCAAGATCCTCCAGGGCCTGGTGCAGGCCGAGATCCTCGAATCCGTGCGGGGCCCCAAGGGCGGGTTCCGCCTGCTGCGGCCTTCCCACCGGATCACCGTGGGCGAAGTCGTCATCGCCCTGGAGGGCCCGAACTCCATGGACGGCTGCATCATGGGCTTCCCCACCTGTGGCGGCGACCACCCCTGCCCCCTGCACGAGGCCTGGGGCGCCGTGAAGGCCCAGGTGGCCACCTCCATGACCGAGGCCACCATCCGGGATCTTCAGCTCATGGACCTGCGGCACCAGAAGGACGCGAAGGACCGGCCGCCCTGCGAAAAGCCCTGATCGCAGAGCCTTGAATTCACCCTTTTTTGTTTTAAATTAGGACATGCAGATCCTTTTATCCAAGTCCCCAGGTCCCCTCCGGAGCCCAGTCATGCGCGTCTTCGAAGAACTCGATCTCGAAGCCCGCCCCCTCCTGGGGGCCACCCTCGCCACCCTGGCCCTCTGCGGCGCCGTCGCCCTGGGCAGCCGGGGGGGGCGCTGGCTGGATCCCGCCCTCCTGGGCTACCTGCTGGCCACCCTCTTCGCCTGCTTCGGCGTGGCCTACCGCTACTTCTCCTGGATCGAACGGCCCGCCACACGGATGTACTTCCGCCACACCCTCCGCACCCTGCTCTCCCCGAGGGCCCTCAAGACCCTGCCGAGGATGGCCCTGCTGACCCTGGACCAGATCGTGCTCCAGCGCTTCATCGAGAAGCGCTCCCTCAAGCGCTGGGGGGCCCACGCGCTGCTCGCCTGGGGCTGCCTGCTGGGCTTCGCCGTGACCATCCCCCTGGTCTTCGGCTGGGTGCGTTTCACCAGCGAGGGCCTCGATGCCGCCCGCTACCAGGCCTGGGTGCTCGGCTTCCCCGCGGGCTCCTTCCCCCTCGACAGCTTCATGGCCTTCTGCAGCTTCCACGTGCTGGACCTGGCCGCCGTCATGGTGATCGCGGGCTGCATCCTGAGCCTCATCCGCCGCAAGCAGGACGAGGGGGACTCGGCCACCCAGCGCTTCGACCTGGACCTGCTGCCCCTGGTGCTCCTCATCGCCGTGAGCATGACGGGGCTGCTGCTCACCGCCTCAGAGAAGTGGCTCCAGGGCCGCAACTTCGCCACCCTGTCCTTCCTGCACGAGCTGACCGTGATCCTCCTGCTGCTGGGCCTGCCCTTCGGCAAGCTCTTCCACGTGGTCCAGCGGCCCGCCCAGGTGGGTGTCACGATCTACAAGGCCGAGGGCGAGGCGGAGGGCCGCCTGCCCTGCAAGAGCTGCGGCGCACCCTTCATCCGGGCCAACCAGCGCCGGGATCTGGAGGCCCTCTGGACGGTGCTCGAACTGGACGGGGCGCGACACAGCGCGTCCGTCCATCACCTGGATCTCTGTCCCCGCTGCAAGCGCCGGCTCGTGGCCAAGGCCCAGGGCGAGCGGCTCCACGGGGCCTTCGATCCCTTCGCCACCGTCCCCGTGTATGCCGAGCCTATTTCCGACTCCACCTCGCTGAAGGCCTGATCATGAGCACGCTTCCCGTTTCCCAGGACCAGCTTCGTGCCCAGTTCGGCCCCCATCTCAACCTGGCCCCGCCGGGGGGCTGGCTGGCGGATCCCACGCCCGACAAGCTCGTCGAGACCCATTGCTGCTTCTGCGGCCAGCAGTGCGGCATCAAGCTCAAGGTGAAGGACAACAAGGTCATCGGCTTTGATCCCTGGGAGGAGTTTCCTTTCAACCAGGGGAAGCTCTGCCCCAAGGGCGTGAAGCGCTA
>DASXUH010000050.1:0-34676 GCA_036504935.1 Geothrix sp.
GGACCCCAGACAGACGATCCCGCAGCCCTCACCGGCGATCCGCTCCTGTTCCGCCGGGACGGCTGTTTCGCCTACCACCTGGCGGTGGTGGTCGATGATGGCGCCCAGGGCGTGACGGAGGTGGTGCGGGGCGCCGACCTGCGCTCCGTGACGGGCACTCAGATCCGCCTCCAGGAGGCCCTGGGTCTGCCGCGCCCCGTCTACGCCCACTTGGACCTGGTGACGGCACCGGACGGCGGCCGCCTGGGCAAGCGGGCTGGGGCCCTGGGTCTCGAGGCTCTGGCGGGCCGGAGCGTCACCCGGCCCGAGATCCTCGGCTGGCTGGGCTGGAGCCTGGGCTGCCTGGAGCGGCCGAAACCCTGCATGGCGGCAGACCTTGTCGAGACCTTTGCCTGGAGCCGGGTGCCGGAGGGCGAGGTGCGGGTGCCGGAAGCCTGGGCCTGAGTCAGGGTTTGGCTTCCATCCGTTTCAGCTCGGTCCAGAGCCAGTCCCGGGCCGGGACTGTGCGGCCGTCCTTGAGGCGGATCTCGTAGGGCCTGCCGCTCATGGAGCTGCCCGTCGCGCAGTACTGGATGAAGTCCGGAGCGGTCTTCACCCGCTTCCCGGCGTTCTTCCACTTCAGGCGCAGGTGGTCGGCGGCTTCCCTGGGGGTGTGCTCCGTGCCGTTCCGGATGAAGACGGCGCCCTGGAGGGCCGCCACGGCCTGGATGAGGGCTTCGATCTTCTGGGCCTCGGGGACCGGGGCTGGGGCGGCGAGGAGCATGAGCGGGACGGGAATCATGCCGCCAGCATGGCAGGACAGAAGGGCAAAGATCGGATGGAAGCGGAGGAAGGCCGAGGTGCAGAGGAAAGCGGAGAAAGGAAGGATGCCTCTGACGAGCTCCATCCCTCCACTCTCTCCATTTCTCCGCCTTTCTCCGCTTATTTCATTCTTTAAATGACAATGGACCCGGCTCTCCGGGTCCATTCGTGAAGCCTGATGGCTCGTTAAGCCAGCTTGTTCACCTTGTCGGCCAGGCGGGACTTGGTCCGGTCGGCGGCGTTCTTGTGCATGACGCCCTTGCGGCAGGCCTTGTCCACCAGACCCTGGGTCTGGGGAAGCTGCTTGGCGGCCTCGGCCTTGTTGCCCCCGGCGATCAGGGTCAGGAAGCTCTTGACCGCCGACTTCAAGGTCGAGCGGTTGCTGCGATTGCGGAGGCGCGCCTCGGCATCGCGGCGGGCCTTCTTGGCGGCGGACTTGTGATTGGCCATGAGTCGGATCTCCAGCTTCCGGGGCAGTCCCCCTTGCAGGGGCTTGGGGAAGCGCGAAAGACCATCCTATCGCAAACACCGCGCAGGTCAAGGGCAAAAGGCGGCTCCCAGAGGGTATTCGCCCCTTCCGGAGCGGCTCTCCCCAGGGCATCCTAATCGGAGGCGAATGGCCTCCCGGGAAGGATGGGGTCATGCCGCAGCAGAAACTGGAGTCCGTCGAGGATCTGGCGGCGAAGGCGAAAGCCTTGCGGCGGGATGTGCTGCTGCAGGTCTACCGGGCCCAAAGCGGCCATCCCGGGGGCAGTCTCAGCTGGATCGATATCGGCGTGGCGCTTTACTACCACGAGATGACCGTGTTTCCCGAGAACCCGGCCAATCCGGCCCGGGACCACTTCGTGCTGTCCAAGGGCCATGCCTGCCCCGCCCAGTACGCCATCCTGGCGGACCAGGGCTTTTTCCCCAAGGCCTGGCTGGAGACCTTCCGCCAGTACCCGACGAAGCTCCAGGGCCATGCCGAGAACCACTACACGCCGGGCGTGGAAGTCACCACGGGCAGCCTGGGCCAGGGCCTGCCCCAGGCCGTGGGCATCGCCCTGGGCCTCAAGGTGCAGAAGGCCAGCCAGCGGGTCTACTGCGTGATCGGTGACGGCGAAAGCCAGGAGGGCGTGATCTGGGAGGCGGCCATGGCCGCGCCCCACCACAAGCTGGACAACCTCTGTGTCTTCCACGATCTCAACGGCCTGCAGATCGATGGCGACGTGAAGAGAGTGATGAACATCAACCCCGTGCCCGACAAGTGGCGCGCCTTCGGCTGGGCCGTGAAGGAGATCGACGGCCACGACTTCACGCAGATCCTGGAGGCCCTGGCCTGGGCCCGTACCATCCACGGCCAGCCTGCGATGATCTGCGCCCGCACCGTGAAGGGCAAGGGCGTGAGCTTCATGGAGAACCAGGCCGGCTGGCACGGCGTGGCCCCCAAGACCGAAGACTACGAGAAGGCCCTGGCCGAGCTCGCCGACTGAGGCCTGAAAACTGAGGACAGAAGACTGAGGACTGAGGACTGACCAGAATGGATGCACTGCGACACACCTTCGAACAGCGGCTGGCGGCGGCCCTACCCGGCGTGGACATCTCGCTGGAGCGGCCGAAATCCGGCGAGCTGGGGGATCTGGCCTTCCCCTGCTTCCGCGCCGCCAAGCAGCTGGGGAAGAACCCCGTGCAGCTGTCGCAGGAGCTGGCGGCGTCCATCAACATTGATGGCGCCATGCTGGTGGCCGCGGGTCCCTACCTGAACCTGAAGCTGGCGCCGGAAACCCGCGCCCGGGCCGTGCTGGGGGCCATCCTCAATGCGCCGCTGGACCGGCCCTACGGCTCGCGCCCGGCCAACGGCAAGAAGGTGATCGTCGAGTACAGCTCGCCGAACATCGCCAAGCTCTTCACCATCGGCCACCTGCGCTCCACCATGATCGGCCACACCCTGGCCCAGGCCCATCAGTTCCTGGGCTACGAGGTGCTCCACCTCAACCACCTGGGCGACTGGGGCACGCAATTCGGGACGCTGCTGGCGGCCTACACCCGCTGGGCCCAGGATGAGAATCCGGATCTGGAACTGGATTTCGACTGGGCCGAGCCCGCGCCGGAGAAGCGCCGCACGCCCCTGTTCCGCCTCTTCCAGCTCTATGTGCGCTTCCACGCCGAGGAGGAGAACGACCCCGCCATGCGCGACGAAGCCCGGGACTGGTTCAAGCGGCTGGAGGGCAATGATCCAAAGGCGCGGGAACTCTGGAAACGGTTCCGTGACCTGTCGCTGGCGGAATTCCAGCGCATCTACGACCGCCTGGGCGTGAGCTTCGACACCCTGGACCAGGGCGAGGCCTTCTACGAGGATCGGCTCGTGCCGACCATGCAGCGGCTGGAGGACGCGGGCCTGCTGGTGGAGGGGAACAACGGCGCCCGCATCGTGAGCCTGGAGGATGTGGGCATCACCACCCCCTGCCTGGTGCAGAAGGCGGACGGCACCAGCATCTACGCCACCCGCGATCTGGCGGCGGCGCTCTATCGCAAGGACGCCTACGCCTTCGACCGCTGCCTCTACGTGGTGGGCACGGACCAGGTGCTGCACTTCCAGCAGATCTTCGCGGTGCTCGACAAGCTGGATCCCTGGTTCAAGGGCCGCATGCTTCACACGCCCTTCGGCATGATCAAGCTGCCCGAAGGCAAGATGAGCACCCGCAAGGGCAACGTCATCTTCCTGGAGGACGTGCTGGACGAGGCGCGGGAGCGCGTAGCCGCCATCATCGCGGAGAAGAACCCCGACCTGAAGGACAAGGATGCCGTGGCCGAGATGCTGGGCATGGGCGCCGTCGTGTTCTTCGATGCCATGAACGACCGGGTGAAGCCCATCACCTTCACCTGGGACCGCGTCATCGCCCTTGATGGCGACACGGGCCCGTACGTGCAGTACGCCCACGCCCGTATCATGAGCGTGCTGCGCAAGGCCGGCGGCGATTGGGCGGCCAGGGCTCAGGCCGGTGCTGCGAAGGGTCCCTTCCTGCCCTTCCCGGACACAGAGGTTCCCGGGAACTTCGATGGCTTGGCCGCGCCCGAAGCCCAGGCCCTGCTCTTCGAGCTGGCGGGCCTGCCCGGCGCCATCGCCGCCGTGGCGGACGGTTGCATGGCCACGCCCCTCGCGCGTCAGCTCGTGGCCCTGGCCCGGTCCTTCAGCGGCTACTACACCAACTGTCCCATCCTGGCCCCGGAGAACGCGCCAGACGTCCGCGACGCCCGCCTCACCCTCTGCGTCGCCACCGCCCGCGCCCTCCGCCAGGGCCTCTACCTCATGGGCATCCAGGCCCCGGAGGAGATGTGAAATACCTCGTTCTGCGATTCCAGGAGTTCCGATGACTAAGTATGTGTTCGTGACCGGTGGTGTGCTGAGCTCTCTGGGCAAGGGGATCGCGGCGGCATCGCTGGGCGCGCTGCTGGAGGCCCGGGGGCTGAAGGTCACGCTCATGAAGATGGATCCCTACCTCAACGTGGATCCGGGCACCATGTCGCCCTTCCAGCACGGCGAGGTCTTCGTCACGGATGACGGCGCGGAGACGGACTTGGACCTGGGCCACTACGAGCGGTTCACGTCGGTGCCCACCACCCAGAACCACACCATCACAACCGGCCGCATCTACAACACCGTGATCCAGAAGGAGCGCCGCGGGGACTACCTCGGCAAGACCGTGCAGGTGATCCCCCACATCACGGACGAGATCAAGGGCGTGATGAAGAAGGTCGCCAAGGACATGGACGTGGTGATCATCGAGATCGGCGGCACGGTGGGCGACATCGAGAGCCAGCCCTTCCTGGAGGCCATCCGCCAGTTCAAGCTGGAGGTGGGCCTGGACCCCCAGATGAAGGCCAACGCCCTCAACATGCACCTGACCTACGTGCCCTTCATCAAGGCCGCAGGCGAGCTGAAGTCGAAGCCGACCCAGCACAGCGTGAAGGAGCTGCGGGCCCTCGGCATCCAGCCGGATGTCCTGCTCTGCCGCGCCGAGCAGGACATTCCCCGCGACCTGAAGGACAAGATCGCCCTGTTCTGCTCCGTGACGCCGGATGCCGTGTTCAGCTGCCGGGACGCCCACTCCATCTATGAAGTGCCCCTGAACCTGCATCTGGAAGGCCTGGACACCAAAGTCGCGGCCCTGCTGGGCCTCGGCGAGAAGGAGCCGGACCTCAGCGCCTGGCAGAAGCTCCTCCACCGCATCCGCAACCCCAAAGGCAGCGTGCGCATCGGCATCGTGGGCAAGTACGTGGAGTTCAAGGAGAGCTACAAGAGCCTCATCGAGGCCCTGCACCATGCGGGCTACGGGCTGGAGACCCACGTGGACCTCAAGTGGATCGAGGCGGAGGAGCTGGAGGACCAGGACCCGGCCACCTTCCTCCAGGACTGCCACGGCATCCTGGTGCCCGGCGGCTTCGGCGTGCGGGGCACCCGCGGCATGATCAAATCCATCCAGTACGCCCGGGAGCACGGGATCCCCTTCTTCGGCATCTGCCTCGGCATGCAGATGGCCTCCGTGGAATTCGCCCGCAACGTAGTGGGCCTCGAGGGCGCCGATTCCACCGAATTCGACGACGCCCCGAAGCATCGCATCATCTTCAAGCTGCGCGAGCTGGTGGACGTGGAGGAGCTAGGTGGAACGATGCGTCTGGGCGCCTACCCCTGCCGCCTCGCGCCGGACAGCCAGGCCGCGAAAGCCTACAGCAGCACCGAGATCAGCGAGCGCCACCGCCACCGCTACGAGTTCAACCACGAGTACCGGAAGGCCTTGGAAGAGAAGGGCCTGGTGTTCACCGGCATGAGCCCCGACGGCGTGTTCGTGGAGATCGTGGAGCTGAAAGACCACCCCTACTTCCTGGCCTGCCAGTTCCACCCCGAGTTCAAGAGCCGCCCCCTGAACCCCCATCCGCTCTTCACCGCATTCGTGAAGGCGAGCGCCGGCAACCGCGGCTGACCTTCCAGGAAACCGGGGCGATTGTCGCGACAGAGGACCAACCTCTGTCACGACGGCGTTTGCAAGGAATCTGAAAGGTTGGCGGTGGTCCAATGGACCCGCCACGAAGATTATCCATAGGTAATCTAACGAGGTATTGAAATCTACCTACAAGTAGTTTTTGATCAATCAGCAAAGGCGATCTAAGTATCATTTAATTGGACCCGGTGCTTCCCAGGCGGACCCGGCGCTCCAGCTCATTGCCAGAGTCGACCGAGGAGGGACCATGCAATTGTCGGGCTTGCGCTACGGCTCCAAGCTTCTGCAACTGGTTGAATTTCCGGTGGCGGATTTCATCGATGGCTCGGCCACGAATCCGGAGATCCAGCAGTTCCTCGAGAAGCACAAGAAGCTGGTGGTGAAACCGGCGTTCAACGGCGGCGTCGGCAAGAAGGGGAAGGCCGGGCTGGTGCGGGTGGTGAGCACGCTCCAGGAGGCCCTCCAGGCGAAGCGGGAGCTGTTCTTCGCCCAGCATACCTACGGCCACAAGCTGGTCACGGCCAACGGCGTGACCATGGAGGCCTTCGTCCCCTCTGATCTGGAGGTGTACTTCAGCATCATGAGCTCCAGCGTGCACCGGGCCCCCGTTTTCACCATCACGCCCTGGGGCGGGGTGGATATCGAAGACTTGGCCCCGGAGAAGAAGGCGGTGGTGGAGATCGATCCCTTCATCGGGATCAACGCCTTCGAGATCACCAACGCCCTCACGGACACCGGCTGCCCCGAACCTTTCATCTCGGCCCTGGTCCAGCACCTCCCGAAGCTGTGGGAGCTCTATGACGGCTATGGCCTGACCACCATCGAACTCAATCCCATCCGCGTCCAGCGCAAGGGCAACCAGATCCTCCCCGTGGCCTGCGATGTGAAGGCGAGCTTCGATCAGGACAATCCGGCCTGGAAGCGCATCGGGCTGCCGGATGCCCTCTTCCAGACGGAGACGACGGCCTTCGAGGCCGACATCAACGAGCTGCGGACCTACCAGGGGCAGAGCGACGTGCTGGAGATGAATCCCCAGGGAAGCATCATCCCCTTCATGTTCGGCGGTGGCGCCAACAGCGCCGGCACGGAGACCCTGGGCGAGGCCGCCATCTTCTCCTCGGACTTCGGCGGCAACCCGCCCTACGAAAAGATCTACGAGATCAGCCGCATCACCTTCGAGCACTGGTACGAGAAGGCCAGCATGCTGCTGCTCATCGGCGGGAAGGCCAACAACACGGATATCTACGTCACCTTCAAGGGCGTGTTCGACGCCCTGCGGGACCATGTGGCGAAGGCCGGGTGGAAGCCGCTGTACGTGGTGATCGGGCGGGGCGGACCGAACGTGGTGAAGGGGATGTTCTACGCCAAGGACATCCTCGACCGCCTGCGCCTCCCCTATAAGGTGTTCGGCCACGACACGTCCATGATCCTCACGCTGGAATACGCGAAGCGGGTCGATGCGTGGTGGCGCGAGGAAGGCGCCAGCGCCTACCGGAAACAGATCGAAACGCAGGTCCGGGCTTAGGAGGGTTCCATGCGACGGTTGAAGACGAAGCCTTTCCCCTACTACGTGGGCCTCCATTCCCTCGAAGAGCTCGTGACCCGGGAGCACCGGGTCTGCGTGATGAACATCCTGGGCAGCGAGAGCCGCAAGGTGACGCCGGTCTCCCACGAGTACAGCGGCGGCAACGTGGTGGCCGGCGTGCAGTACGGGCGCCGGGGCAGCCTCGAGACCAAGCTCGGCGCCATCCCCGTGTACCGCAGCATCCGCGAGGTCATGGAGAAGGGGATCTCCTTTGACATGGGCGTGGTCTACATTCCGCCCCTCGGCGTGTGCAAGGCCGTGTCGGAGCTGGTGACCCACAATGAGGCCCTCAAGCGCATCGTCATCGTCACGGAGAAGGTGCCCGCGCGGGATTCGCGGAACATCCGGGCCCTCTGCCAGGAGGCCGGCGTGGACGTCATCGGCGCCAACTGTCTCGGCATGGCCAACGCCTGGGACCAGGTGCGCATCGGCGGGAGCCTGGGGGGAGACCATCCCGAGGAGACACTGGTGAAGGGCTCCATCGCCATCCACTCCAATTCCGGAAACTTCACCACCACCATGGCGGAGTACCTGCGCACGGCGGGCTTCGGCATCAGCACGGCCGTCTCCAGCGGCAAGGACGTCTACATCCACTTCGCCCTGCCCGAGTTCCTGTATGCGGCCCAGAACGATCCCCGCACCAAGGCCGTGGTCGTCTATGTGGAGCCCGGCGGCTACTACGAGAAGATGGCCCTGGACTGGATCCGGGAACGGGCCTTCGGGTTCACCAAGCCGATCATCGCCTGCGTCACCGGCCGCTGGAAGAAGAACATCACCCGGGCCTGCGGCCATGCGGGAGCGCTGTCGGGCAGCGGGGATGACGCGGAGAGCAAGGAGCGCTGGTTCGACGAGTACTTCGGGGTCGATGTCTTCGATCCCAAGACCTGCAAGGTCAGCAAGCGGGGCGTGCGCGTCTCCAGCATCCAGTACATCCCGGACGCGGTGAAGGCGGTCTTCGAGAAGATCGACGAGAAGCCTGATTTCCCGTCAACGGGGGACCTGTCGCTCAAGCTCTGGCTGGGCGACACGATGATGAAACTGCCGCCCTCCCTCGACCTGCCCATCGTCCAGGCGCCCGCGCCTTACGACCAGCAGATCGTGGAGGTGAACAAGCAGGTGGGCGCCCACTACCTCCGGCAGAACATGGCCTGCAAGTCCGGGGCGTCCAGGATGAGCCCGGAGACCCAGGTGGCCGAGCTGCACGGGATGACCGTGCTGGAGCTGTCCCGGCGCACCCTGGAGGAGAACCTGTACTTCGCGCTCGCCAAGGTGATGCCGGAGAAGGCGGATATTCCCACGCTGAACCTGATCCTGAACCTGTTCATGAAGATCGACGAGCGGCGCATGGAGCTCATCGACGTGGGCCGGGCGAACGGCTGCACACCCAACGCCTACCTGGCTTCCCAGATCGCTTTGGTGGGGGACAAGGACCTCCTGGCGAAATCCCGGGAGCACGCGCGGTTCATCATCGACCTCATCCGGGAGTTCGGCCTGGATGAGCACACGAAGGCCTTTCCGCCGGAGCTGGACGCCTTCGTCGAAACGCACCTGCTGCGGGCCGAGCCCTCCCGCAAGACGGACATCTCAGAGCTCCTCCTCAAGGAGGTGAAGCGGTCGCGGAAGTCCTGCGTGGCCCTGAAGGTCTGCCAGCACATCATCGACTTGGCGGAGAAACGGGGGCTGGAGATCCGGGACGCTTACGAGTTCCTGCTGTCCACCATCGCGGTGTGCGTGCTCTGGAACCCGATGCTGGAGAAGCGCATCACGCGCCAGCTCGTCGAGGACTCGGTCACCTATTTCTACCTCATGTCGCGAATCGTGGCCTATTCGGTGGTGGCCCGGGAGCACAACCCGCACTGGAAGAAGCTGGTGGACCAGAAGCTGTCGAACCTCAACCACAGCTTCACGGAGAACGCCTTCAAGGTCCTCTTCAGCCGGGTGCCCAATCCGTCGGAGCTCGTCGAGTTCCAGACGCTGCTGGGGCTCACCATCACCAATGGCCCAGGAACGCTGTCGGCGAAGGGCGCCAAGGAAAGCGTCAGTGCCCGGAACGACATCTCCATGGCCTTCGTGGGATTCCTGGCCAACACCGGCCGCGCCCACGGCGGGAACGGGTACGAGGCCATCGAATTCCTCGTCGAGCAGTTCAAGGAGGTGGCGCTCCCCGATCCCGGCGATCCCGGCCACGGCCTGGATCTGAAGCAGATGGCGAACCGGGCCGCGAAAGCCTACAGGGTCTACAAGAAGCAGGCCGTGGAAGTGGAGGATGGGCATGTCAAGCCCATCCCCTGCATCAACCATCCCATCTTCCGCGGCAACAAGATCAATGTGGATCCCCGGGAGCAGTACGTGGCCGGCGTGATGGCGGAGAAAGGCGTCTACAACGCCTTCTGGGAGTTCTACCACCTGCTGGTGCAGGAACTCTACAACGAGGGCGCCACGAAGAATGTCTTCTGCGTGAACGTGGACGCGGTGCTGGCGGTGATCACCCTCAAGCTGGTGTGGAAGGATCTCCAGGCCGGGCGGATCACCCTGCGCCAGGTCCAGGAGCTGGCCTTCACGCTCTTCCTGTTCGGCCGCACCCTGGGCGTCAGCGCCGAGATCGCCGACCATCGGGACCGCGGCCTGGACATGGACTGCCGCACACCCGAGCGGGACCTGGCCTTTGTGCTTTAAAGTTAATCCGGGGGTTCCGCGCTGCGCGCATACCCCCGGACCCCCGCGAGAAGGCCCGGCAAAGCCGGGCCTTCTCTTAATCCCACGGTTTCTGCGAGAGGAATTCCTACTTGCTTCCGCCCTTGGCGGCCCAGTCCTCGAGCATGGCGGTGGTGACGGACTTGGGACGCTCGAGCGCGTAGCCCAGGGCGCGGTCCCAGGTGATGTTGGCCAGCACGCCGATGGCGCGGCCCACGCCGAAGAGCACGGTGTAGAAGTCGTAGTCGGTCAGGCCGTAGTACCACTGGATGACGCCGCTCTGGGCATCCACGTTGGGCCAGGGGTTCTTGGTCTTCCCCTGCTCGGTGAGCACGCCCGGGGCCACGTGGTAGATCATGTTGACCAGCTTGAAGAGCGGATCGTTAGGCAGATGCTTGAGGCAGAATTCCATCTGCGCGGTGTACCGGGGATCCGTCTTGCGGAGGACAGCGTGGCCGTAGCCCGGGATGACGTGGCCGGAGTTCAGCGTGTCCCACAGGGCCTGCTTGACGTTCTCCTCGGTGGGCTCGGCGCCGTTCAGTTTCTTCTGGAACTCCATGATCCACTGCAGAACTTCCTGGTTGGCCAGGCCGTGGAGGGGGCCCGCCAGGCCGTTGAGGCCGGCGCTGAAGGCGTAGTAGGCATCGGAGAGCGCGGAGGCCACAAGGTGGGTGGTGTGGGCGCTGACGTTGCCGCTCTCGTGGTCGCTGTGCAGGATGAAGTACATGCGGGCCACGTCGTCATAGGGCTTGGCGATGCCCATCATGTGGGCGAAGTTGGCACCCATGTCGAGGTCGTAGTTGGGGGCGATGATCTGGCCGCCCTTGTACTTGTAGCGGTAGATGAAGGCGGCGATCTCGGGGAGCTTGGCCAGCAGGTCGCAGGCGTCTTCGTAGGTGGTGTCCCAGTAGTCGTTCTTCTTCAGGCTGTGGTACGCCTTGTTGAACTTGCTCTCCTTCTGCATGGCCAGCACGGCCGTGGAGAGCATCACCATGGGGTGGCTGTCCTTGGGCAGGGCCTTGAGCACATCGAAGACATAGCCCGGCACCTTGGCGCGGGACTTGAAGTCCAGGCGAATCTCGTCGGCCTCGGCGGCCGTGGGGATCTCGCCGGTCAGCATGTAGAACCAGAAGGACTCCACCGTCGGGTACTCGGCGCCCGGCAGCTTGGGGAGGGCGGCGAAGGTCTCGGGGATGAGCTTGCCGCGGAACCGGATGCCCTCCTGGGAGTCCAGGTAGGAGATGTCGGTGACGAGACACTTGATGTCCCGGGCGCCGCCGATGCACTGGTCGATGGTCACCTCGTCGATGACCACCTTGCCGAACTCTTTCAGGAGCCGGGTGGTTCGAGGGCGATGTTCCTCAATCTTCTCTTGAAGACGGGTTTTGAGGCGTGTCATGGCTGACTCCATGCAATGAGGGAGGGTGGATGGGGTGGCTTAGGAAGGAGCAGGGGTCCGATCATCATACGGGCATCATCTATCGATGCGATGCCTTATCGTTCGGTTTGATGACCACATGGGAATTAATCGATCTGATCGTGACCCATAATTCAGAGTATGGATGGAGCTGATTGGAGATGCCGTGACCTGCGTCAATCTGAGGGTATTGGTGATTGCAATGGTGGCCTGCGGCCTGGGGGCCCAGGAGACGCCCCGGCCCAATCGTCTGGCCTGGTTCGCGGGCTTCCCCGAGCCCTTGCCGGAAGGTAAGGGCGAGTTGGCGCTGGAGGCCACCAGCCAGATGCTCCGACCCGATCTGGAGCGCAGCGCTGATGGCCGCAGCTTCGCCCGTCTGGACGGGGAGGAATGGCAGCTGACCTGGGACTGGGCCATGAAGGCGGGCTCCACGCGGATCAATATCCGCGCCCGCTTGGCCTCCCGGTCCGGCGGTACGGCTGATCAGTCCATCTGGAACTGGCATCAGCTGTTCAACATGCCCCAGGGGGGGCGGGAGGATGCGCCGAAGAACCGGCTGATCTACCACCTGGAGCACGACGGTCACGTGATCGGGGACCTGACGCGGCCCGGTGTGGCGCTCATGGATCTGGACGTGGCCTGGGTCCGGCCCTTCGGCACCGCAGACGCCGGCGGCCGGATCGGCGCCTCGGTACAGCTGCCCACCGGGAAGCAGTCCGATTTTTCCGGCAGCGGCGGCACCGATGGTCTCGTGGGCTGCGCGGCTTGGAAGGGGTACGGCCGTTTCAAGGTCTTCGGCCAGGTAGAGCGGGTGATGCTGGGCCTTCCACGCCACAGCCCATTGCGGGAGGTCATGGACAGGACCTCCTTCAATCGGGCCTGGGGCTCCGTGGCCTGGCTGGGCCAGGGGCCCGGGCTCATCGACGGGCTCGGCCTCGAGATCAGCCTCGGCTACACCGGCAGTCCCTACCACACGGGCCTCGCGCGCCTGGACCGGGCCGGCTGGCAGCAGCATTGGACCCTGCGCCACACGCGCCTCCCGCGTTGGCGCTTCGGCGTCAGCGAGGAAGCCGGCACCTTCACCGCCCCGGATATCACGGCCTACGTGGCCTACCGCTTCGACGGATGAGGGCGCTCCGTTAGACTAGATGGTTCGTGCCGGAGTTCCCATGCAGCCCAACCAGTACCGCGACATCCGCCTCGAGAAGCTGGAAAAGCTCAAGGCCCTCGGGCTGGAGGCCTGGCCGCGGAAGGCGAAGCGCACCCACAGCATCGCGGCGCTCGCGGCGGACTATGCGGACGCCGAAGCCTGGCCCAACGAGAGGCTGGAGGGCCTGGGCCTCACGGTATCGGCCATGGGCCGTGTGCTCACCATCCGCGAGATGGGCAAGAGCGTCTTCGCGCACCTCACGGAGAACGGTGAGAAGCTCCAGGCCTTCTTCCGCAAGGACGATGTGGCGGAACCGGGCTGGGATGTCCTCAAGCTCCTGGATATGGGGGATTTCGTCAGTGTCACGGGGCCGCTCATGCGCACCAAGACAGGCGAGTTGAGCGTGCGGGTGAAGGAGGTGCAGTTCCTCAGCAAGGCCCTGCTGCCCCTGCCTGAGAAGTGGCACGGCCTGCAGGACAAGGAGCAGCGCTACCGCCAGCGGTACCTGGATCTCATCTCCAATGGCGATGTGCTGAAGACCTTCCAGGCGCGGTCGCGCATCGTGAGCGGTGTGCGGCGCTTCATGGAGGACCAGGGCTACCTGGAAGTCGAGACGCCCATGATGCAGCCCATTCCCGGCGGCGCCGCGGCCCGGCCCTTCATCACGCACCACAACGCCCTGGACATGGACCTTTACCTCCGCATCGCGCCGGAACTCTACCTCAAGCGCCTCATCGTCGGCGGCTTCGAGAAAGTCTTCGAGATCAACCGCAGCTTCCGCAACGAGGGCATCAGCGTCCGGCACAACCCCGAATTCACCATGATGGAGTTCTACGCCGCCGGCCAGGATCTGAGGGACATGATGGCCCTCACCGAAGGGCTGTTCTCCACCCTGGCCAAAGGGGTGATCGGTTCCGAGGCATTGCCCTGGGGCGAGCATGAGATCTCCTACGCCGCGCCCTTCCGCCGCCTGTCGCTGAAAGACGCCATCGCGCAGTACGGCGGCATTGACCGCCACCAGCTGGAAGATGGCGACAGCCTGCGGACCCTGGCCCGGGCCGTCCACATCGAGGATGTGGAGACCAAGACCCTTGGCACCCTCCTGGGCGACCTCTTCGAGCACCATGCGGAGAAGCAGCTCATCCAGCCCACCTTCATCACGGACTACCCCATCGAGCTGTCGCCGTTGACCAAGACCCTGGACGGCGACGATCGCTTCGTGGACCGTTTCGAGCTGTTCATCGGCGGCATGGAACTGGCCAACGCCTACTCCGAACTGAACGATCCCATCGACCAGATGGGCCGCTTCCAGGCGCAGATGGATGAGCGCGAGGCCGGCAACGATGAGGCGATGCTGCTGGACCAGGACTTCGTCACCAGCCTGGAGCATGGACTCCCTCCCACCGGCGGCGAGGGCATCGGCATCGACCGCCTGGTCATGCTGCTCACCAACAGCGCCAGCATCCGCGACGTCATCCTGTTCCCTTTGATGCGGCCCATGAAGCCCAGCGAGGCCGGTGACACCAGCGAATGATTTGCTCTCTTAACCGCAGATGTCGCAGATGGCGCAGATATGGTCCTTATTAGCTTTTCATCTGCGGCCATCTGCGACATCTGCGGTTTCAGCATCTGATCTTTGATTTCTCTGAAGCCGATGTGACTGAATCGCCTTTGACCCGCTGCCATACTTGAAAACCGTGATTGGAGGCTGCCATGCCTGTCCCGATGCTTGAGCTTGCACCGCAAAATGCCGCCGTGAAGGCCAAGGTTCTGGAAGGGCTTTCGGGCCTCATCGACCGCTCCTCATTCATTCTGGGCGAAAACGTGAAGGGGCTTGAGGCTGAGATCTCCGCCTACGCGGGCGCGGCCCATGCCGTCGCCATGTCCAGTGGCACGGACGCCCTGCTGGCGGCCCTGATGGGTCTGGGCATCGGCCACGGCGACGAGGTCATCGTCCCCAGCTTCACCTTCTTCGCCTCGGCGGGCGTGGTCTCGCGCCTCGGCGCGAAGCCCGTCTTCATCGACCTCGACCCGGCCACCTTCAACGCCACGGGCGCCCTGGTGGAGGCCGCCATCACGCCCCGCACCAAGGCCATCATGCCCGTGCACCTCTTCGGCCAGCTGGCGGACATGCCGAGCATCATGGCCGTGGCGCAGAAGCACGGCATCCCCGTGGTGGAAGATGCCTGCCAGAGCCTGGGCGCCAAGGGCTGGGGCAAGTCCGCGGGCCAGTTCGGCGACCTGACCGCCTACAGCTTCTACCCCACCAAGAACCTCGGCGCCTTCGGCGATGCCGGCATGACCGCCATCCGGGGCGATGCGGCCCTGGCTGCCCGCGTGCGCCGCATCCGCGTCCATGGCATGGAGCCCGTCTACATGCACCACGAGGTGGGCATGAACGGGCGCATGGACGAGTTCCAGGCTCTGGTGCTGCGCGCCAAGCTGCCCATGCTCGACGGCTGGCACGAGGGCCGCCGGAAGCACGCCGCCTGGTACCTGGAGCGCATGAAGGGGCTGACCGCCGATGAGGCCGTGCTGCCCCGGGAAGTGGTGCCGGACGGCCGCCACATCTACAACCAGTTCACCCTCCGCGTGAAGGGCGGGAAGCGCGATGCGCTGCAGGCCCACCTGAAAGAGCGGGGCATCGGCAGCGCCATCTACTACCCCATCTGCCTCCATGAGCAGCCTTGCTTCGCCTCCCTCGGCTACAAGGCCGGCCAGCTTCCCGAGTCCGAGCTCGCCGCCAAGGAAGTGCTCAGCCTGCCCGTCTATCCCGAGATGACTCCGGCCATGTTGGAAGAAGTCGGCGCGGCCATTCTGGGGTTCTTCGGGAAGAAGTAGGAATCCTCAATCCGTCCCCTGCCCGGCGGCCGCGGCTTTCTCCATCCAGGCTTCCAGCGCCTGGCGGCTGGGGGCGTCCATGGATAGGAACTGCAGGCCCATGCCCACCTGATCCGTGGCTTCGCCGCCGGGGCCGTATCCCAACACATAGGCCACGGTGGCGGTGATGGGACCCAACGGCAGGTCCGGGTGGAGGACCATCAGGCCATCCAGGGTCGCCCCGGGGAGGAAGAATCGGGCGGTGCGGGCCTCCAGCAGGGCGAAACATCCGCCCACGCTCAGGTTCATGACGCGGATGCCGCGGAAGTCGTGTCCATTGAGGGTGAACGAGATGGCGAACTCGGGTCCGGTGATGACGCGTGTATTCCGCCGCTTCGCATGGTTGTGCATGGGCAAAGCCCTCCCGGTCGGAAATCCCTGCTTGGGTATCGGACAGTCCGTGGATAAACTGGATTTTCTGATCGGCCTGAACCCACCGGGGGACAGGGCGGATTCCTGGGAATCCGGCCCTGATGGCGCAAGTCGCCGTCTCACCCAAGCGGGGACAACGCGGACACCACAGCGCTGGCCGGACCTTCAACCCATCCATGCCATTCCGGGAGTTCCCATGGAAATCCTCCTCATCGAAAACGTGTCCAGCCTCGGCGCCCGGGGCGACGTCGTGACCGTCAAGGACGGCTACGCCCGCAACTTCCTCCTGCCGCGCAAGATGGCCCTGCCTGTCACGGCCGGCAACAAGCGCCAGATCGAGCTCGAGAAGCTCCGCGCCGAGAAGCTCCGCGCCAAGGAACTGGCCGATGCCAAGAGCCTGGCCGAGAAGCTCGAGGCTGTGAGCCTCAGCGTGGCCAAGAAGGCCGGCGAGCATGGCCATCTCTTCGGTTCCGTCACCAACGCCGACGTGGCCGAGCTCTTCAAGGGCAAGGGCTTCACCCTGGACCGCCGCGACATCACCGTGCCCCACATCAAGGACGCCGGCGCCTACACCGTGGATGTGCGCCTCTACAGCGGCGTGCACGCCAAGGTCAGCCTCGAAGTCACCGCCACCGCGGCCGAGTAGATCCACCCGGAATCCAACCCCCCACCCGACTGGCGCTTTGCGTAGGTGCTGGTCCCGCCGGGATTCCGCGTAGCCGGATCCCGTCCACCCCATCCCAAGGAGTCCTTCCATGGCGAAGACCACTGCCAAGCCTGAAACCCTCGGCATCGCCGAGCTCGCCGCCACCCTGGCCGAGGCCCAGGACCTATCCAAGGCTCGTGCCAAGTCCATCCTCGACGGCGTCCGCGACCACATCGTGGAGACCCTGCTCTCCGGCCAGCGCGTCAACCTCTTCGGTCTCGGCACCTTCGAAGTGCGCGCCACCAAGGAGAAGATGGGCCGCAACCCCAAGACCGGCGAGAGCATCCAGATTCCCGCTGGCCGCAAGGTTGTGTTTAAGACCGCGAAGGGTCTGAAGGATCAGATGTAACCGACCGCCGGGTGACGTAGAACGCGCCAGTGGCGCGTTCTACGTCGGGACCCGGCGAGGAGGTTATGCCACAGACGCAGAAGGCCGCCGCGAGGCGGCCTTCGTCGTTGAGGCGGAGCCAAGCTCGGCAGAAGTCGGGACCCGGCGAGGAGGTTATGCCATAGACGCAGAAGGCCGCCGCGAGGCGGCCTTCGTCGTTGAGGCGGAGCCAAGCTCGGCAGAAGTCGGGACCCGGCGAGGAGGTTATGCCATAGACACAAGAGGCCGCCTTTCGGCGGCCTCTTGTCATTTGACGGCATTCCGCGCAGCGGAACGCCGCAGGTTCACGATCCAAATTCAGTCGGACTCAACGCCTGCAGGTACCGCGTGAGCAGCTTCTGCTTCTCCTGCCCGGCCTTTACCTTCTTCTGGTAGATGGAGAAGCGGTCCTCGGCAGGGCGGATGGCGGGGAAGAGGGCCACGAGGTCGCCCCGCTCCAGTTCCTCCAGCACGCTGTAGCGGGGCACGAGCAGGGCGCCCATGCCCTCCACGGCCGCGTGGATCATGGCCCGGATGTGGTTCACGGCGATGAAGCGGTCCAGGTGGGGCTGCTGCCGGTCCGGCACGGCCACGAGGAAGCGGTTCCACCAGGCGCCGGCCTTGTCCAAGGAGAGCACCGGGCAGCCGGACAGGTCTGCGGGCACGCGGAGGCGGTGGACCTTGCGGAAGGCGGGGGTGCAGGCCACCACGTAGGTCTCACGGAACAGGGGCGCCTTCTTCAGGGCGGGCAGGGCATGCTCCACGCAATCGATGGCGAGGTCGAGGTCGTCCCGCAACAACGGGCCAAGCAGGTCATGGCTGAGGGTGAAGTCGATCTCCAGGTCCGGGTTCGCGGCCAGGAAGGGCTGCATGTGTCGCATGAGGATGCTGCTGCCGAATTCCACCGTGGCCCCCACCCGGAGCCGGCCCCGGGCCTGGGTCTGGTGCCGTTTCAGGTCCTCCGCCGCGGCGTCGAGGGTGGCGAAGGCCTGTTCGCAGGCCTGGTAGAGGCGCCGGCCCTCCTCGGTGAGGCGCAGGCCCCGGCTCCGGCGATCCAGGAGGGGGACGCCGATCAGATCCTCTAGCTTGGCCATGGCGTGGCTGACGGCGGACTGGGTGCGGCCCAGGCGCCGGGCGCAGGCGGTGAAGCTGCCCACCTGGGCGAGGGTGTAGAAGGTGCGGAGCTGGGGCAGGTCGAGGAGGGCGTCCATGCCATGAATGGTACTCATGAAGGGTGTGAATCGAATGAATTACATCATTGATCGAAAAAAATGTACTAATGAAACATCGGAGGTGGGCCATGCAGGAGGTCCTGAAATCGCTGGGCATTGCAGAGGTGAACCCGGGCGGGTTCTCGGGCGTGTGGATGGGCAGCGGGAAGGCCCAGCAGGTGGTTTCCCCGATCAATGGCGAACTCCTGGCCACGGTCACCAACGTCACCCCCCAGGAGTTCGAGGCCATCCTGGCCAAGAGCCACGCGGCCTTCGCCTCCTGGAAGCTGGTGCCCGCCCCCAAGCGCGGCGAAGTGGTGAAGGCGCTGGGCGACGAACTGCGGCGCAACAAGGCGGCCCTGGCCGAGCTGGTCACGCTGGAGATGGGCAAGACCCTGCGCGAGGGACTGGGCGAAGTCCAGGAGATGATCGACATCTGCGACTTCGCCGTGGGCCTCTCCCGGCAGCTCTACGGCCTCACCATGCCCAGTGAGCGGCGCCTGCACCGCCTCCAGGAACAGTGGCATCCGCTCGGCGTGGTGGGCGTCATCACGGCCTTCAACTTCCCCGTGGCCGTGTGGAGCTGGAACACGGCCCTGGCCCTGGTCTGCGGTGACACGGTGCTGTGGAAGCCCTCCTCGAAGACGCCGCTGACAGCCCTTGCCTGCACGAAGATCGCCGAGAAGGTGCTCCGCAGCTTCGGCTACGATCCCGCCATCTGCAGCCTGGCCATCGGCAAGGGCAGCGAGATCGGCGACCTCATCAACACCGATCCGCGCGTGGCCCTGGTGTCGTACACGGGCTCGGTCCCGGGCGGCCGCCACGTCGGAAAGCTGGTGCAGGAGCGCTTCGGCCGCCACATCCTGGAACTGGGCGGCAATGGTGCCGTCATCGTCAGCGACAAGGGCGACCTCGACATCGCCCTGCGGTCCGTCTACTTCGGCGCCATCGGCACCTCGGGCCAGCGCTGCACTTCCACCCGCCGGGTCATCGTGCATGAGTCCATCTATGGAACCTTCCGGGACCGGTTGCTGGACCTCTACCGCAAGACCCCCATCGGCGACCCCCGGAAGGACGAGATCCTCATGGGGCCCCTGGTGGATGCGGGCGCCGTAGCCACCATGCTGGCCGCCATCGAGACGGTGAAGGCCCAGGGTGGGAAGATCCTCATCGGCGGCGAGAAGCTGCCCCAGGCCGGAGGCTGCTACCTCACGCCCTGCATCGCCGAGGTGCCCGGCAACCTGCCCATCGTGCAGGAGGAGACCTTCGCCCCGGTGCTCTACCTCATGCCCTACCGGACCATCGAGGAGGCCATCGCCCTCCAGAACGGTGTGCCCCAGGGCCTTTCCAGCGCCATCATCACCAACGACCAGGGCGAGAGCGAGCTGTTCCTGTCGGCCGCCGGCAGCGACTGCGGCCTGGCCAACGTGAACACGGGCACCAGCGGCGCGGAGATCGGCGGAGCCTTCGGTGGTGAAAAGGAGACCGGCGGCGGGCGCGAGAGCGGTTCTGACGCATGGAAAGCCTACATGCGCCGCCAGACCAGCGCCATCAACTTCAGCGGCAAGGTGGAACTGGCCCAGGGCATCACCCTGGAACTCTGAGAAGCCCGCAGAGCGGGAAGGATCCGCTAAGCTTTGGAGATCCTTCCGTGAGGCCCCCTTGTCTGGGCAACTCCTTCCTGCCTCCCGTCGGAGCGATCCGCCGGTCCATTCCCTGCCGGTGACCGCCCGGGCGGTTCTGTTGGGTGTCTGGACCGTCTCGGCCCTCGTCCATACCATCTTGTCCGTAGATCGGCGCCTCCTGGCCTGGCCCTTGAGCTACGCGGGCCTGGAGTTCCTCGCGGCGGTGAGCCTGGGCTATCGCGCCTGGAAGACCACCGGCGCGAGCCGCCTGGCCTGGTGGCTGCTGACGATCTCGGCCGCCCTCGAGGTCCCGAACCTGGTCGTGAGCCTGCTCCTGAGCCGGGGCTGGGCCGCGCCCTGGGCTGCGGGCCTGCCGAGCCTGCTCGGGTTGGGGACCGGCGTCCTGGTGCTGGCGGGGGTCATGAGCTTTCCGCGGGCTCAGGAATCCAGCGGGGTGCTCTGGCGGCGGCTCCAGGACAGTCTCATCTTCGCGGTGTCGGTGCTGTTCCTGCTCTGGGCGATGGGCGTCCAGGGCAACCTCCGCGCTGCGGCCCACGGCATGGGGTTCCGCGTCTTCGTGGCCTACCTCAACGCGGCGCTGTTGGGCGGGGGCCTGGTCTTCATGACCTCGTATGATCCGGGCCGGATCCGCGGTCCGCTCGGCTGGCTCGGGGCTTCCGCGCTGGCCTGGCTGGCCGCCCTGTCCTCCTGGGCCCTGGCCGGGCTGCCTCCGGTGGTGGCCACCCAGGGATGGATCGTGCTGGCGGGGGCCATTCCGCTGTTCCAGGGACTGGCGGCCTGGTCCCCCCGTCCGGTGGAGGAGGTCCTCGCCAGACCGGGCTCCGAACGAAGGTTTGTGGGGCTGCTCCCCTACCTTCCCGTGGCCATGGCCATCGGCGCCCTGGCCGTGCTGCTCGCCACAGCTCCGGGAAGTGCGACGCGGGGCGCCTTCGCCATCTTCCTCGTCATGGTGGCGCTGCTCCTGTTGCGGCAGTTCCAGTCCATCCAGGATCTCCAGGCCGCGCGGCGGACCCTGGAAGACCGCGTCCGGCAGCGGACCCGGGCCCTGGAGCAGGTCCAGGACACGCTGCTGAGGACGGAGCGCATGAACACCGTGGCCCTGATGGGCGCGGGTCTGGCCCACGACCTCAACAACCTGCTCTGCTCCGTGAAGAGCTCGGCCGAACTGGCGGTCCTGAAGCTGGACAGGGGCGATGCGCCGGGTCCGGAGGACCTCACCCGCATTGCCATGGCGGCGGATCGGGCCGCGCGCCTGACCGGCCGCCTGATGGGGTTCGCCCGGCGGGAGGAGGAGGACCTGTCCTTCCTGGATCTGGGCTTGGCGGTGAGGGACATGGAGGCGACCCTGCGGATCATCCTGCCAAGGTCCGTGCACCTCCACATCGAGGTTGCCGCGGAGGGCGGCCTGATCATCCAGAGTTCCCGGCTCCGGGTGGAGCAGATGGTGGTGAACCTGGTGGCCAACGCCCGGGATGCCATGCCGGATGGGGGCACCCTCATCGTGCGGGCTGGCGTGGGTGATCCGGAGAAGCCCATGGCCCTGCTGGAGGTGGCGGATACGGGGATCGGCATCGCCCCGGACATCCGGGCGCGGATCTTCGATCCCTTCTTCACCACCAAGGCCCCCGGCCAGGGGACGGGCCTGGGTCTGCCCTCCCTGAAGGCCATGGTGGAGGAGGGTGGCGGCCGGATGGAGGTCGCGAGCGAACCGGGGCAGGGATCCCGGTTCAGGATCCTCCTGCCCCTGATGCCCGCCGCGGGAATCAGCCCCCGCTGATGAGGTGGATGACCTTCACCACCGCGCCGTCGGGGATGGTGGTGGTGTCGTAGTCCTGCTTCTGGACCAGCGCGCCGTTCACATGGATGACCAGCAGCGGGAAGCGGTAGTTCCGCGCGCTCAGCACGTCCCGGACCGTCATGCCCGCGCGCCAGTCCAGCGGTTCTTCATTGACCAGGATCATGCGGATGACCTGCCTTTGCTTTGTCTGTTCACCAAGAGAATCGGCCGCGAGAGCGGCCGATTCTCTCAGAGGTGCTGCTTGACCACTTCCACCACTTCCGGGAAGGCGTCGAGGCCCAGTTCCTTGAGACGCGCCAGGGTGGGCACGCCGTCCAAGGTCCAGCCGCGGCGGGTGTAGACGCTGTCCATGAGCTGGGAGAAGCGCCCCGTGCGCCATTCGCGGTGGAGGGCCATCTTCTCCTCGGTGCTCTTGCCCGCGGGGTCGAGGCCCATCTCGGTGATGATCTGCTGATCGTAGCGCTCGGCGCGGGATTCGTACTCTTCCTTCGTGACGGGCCCGAGCGAACGGTAGGGCGCCGCGTCGTGCAGGCGGAGGCCCTTGCCCATGCGGATGTTGAACACCCGCTGGAAGTTGTAGACCTTCGCGGACTGGACGATCAGGTCTTCCTTGCTGATCTTGATGCCCGTGGTGGCGCTGAAGAGGTCCACGTAGTTCTGCACATGCTCGGGCACCTTGTGAGCCTCGGGCTGCTCGGAGTTGTTGGCGGGCACCACGTCGTTCCAGGGCAGCTTGCAGAAGCCGTTGAGGCCGAACCAGGTGCGGAACAGGGGGAAGTAGTAGAGCGCTTCGGCCTTGTCCTCGAAGGTGGGCAGCTGCTTGTTGACCATGTCCATGAAGATCAGCCAGGCCTCGTCGTGCTGGGGGCCCTTGTTGGTGAGCGCGTAGCCGCCCTGTTGGGCGAGGGATTCCTTCGACATGTACTGGGAGTACTCGAGGCCCTTGTTCTCCATGCCGATGTCGTTGATGAGCTGCGGATCGCCCCAGCCGTTCTTGATGAAGTGCTCCTTCATCTTCTTCACGCCCAGGCCGGCGATCTTGCCGAACCCTTCGCCGCGGGCCATCTGGTGCATCATCTCGAGGTCGGCCTCGGCGTTGCCCCAGGTCATCTCCAGGCCGCCGGTGCGCGACTTGTTGAGGATGCCGCGCTGGTAGCACTCCATGACAAAGGCCGTGAGCGTGCCGTAGGTGATGGTGCAGATGCCGTAGGTGTCGCAGTAGAAGTTCAGCTCCAGCAGGTAGTCGGGATCGAAGACGCCGCAGTTGGAGCCCAGGCCCGCCGCGTTCTCGTACTCGGGGCCGTCCACGGTGACCATGTCGCCCTTGTAGGGGCCGGTCTTCAGGACGAGGCCGTCGGCGCCCTTGGCGCAGGCCATGGAGCAGCCGTACCAGCAGCCGTCCACGGTGTGCTGGGTGCAGCGCTGCTGCCAGTAGCTGCTGTCGATCTTGTGGACATCCGGGTGCGAGCCGTACTGGAAGTTGTGGACGGGCAGCAGGTCGTAGGCGTCCATGATCTCGACGATGTGGGCCGTGCCGTTGCGGCGCATCATGCACTGGCTGCCGTCGTTCTCGCGGATCTCCTTGTGGTACTTGATGCCGGTCTTGGCGATGGTTTCAGGATCCGCCGGGTGGTTCAGATCGCCGGCCACCTTGGGGCCGCGCACCACCAGGGCCCGGATGCGCTTGTCCCGGAACACGGTGCCGATGCCGCCGCGGCCGGCCTGCTTGAAGCGGACGCACTTGCGGCGGCGGTCGTAGAAGGAGAAGTTCAGCATGCCGATGAGGCTGTGCTCGGCGGCGGCACCCGTGGATACCACGGAGATGTTGGGCAGGTCCTTTTCGTTCTCCGCGTACATGTGCGTGAGCACTTCCGCGAGCACATGGCTGTCCACAGGATCGGTGGGGGCCTCCTCGATGCGGATGATGCCCTTCACGCCGTCGATGAACAGGATGATGTCCTTGTCGGACTTGCCCTGGAGTTCCAGCGCGTCGAAGCCCGAGAACTTGAGCAGGGGTCCGTAGAAGCCACCCACATTGGAATCGATGGGGATGTCCGTCTGGGGCGAGAGGCTCACCACCAGCGACTTGCCGGTGCCCGCGTACTGGGTCATGCCGGCCACGGGGCCGGGGCTGATGATGATCTCGTTCTCGGGATCGTTCCACCGGGTGGTGGGCTTCACGGCGTTCCACAGGTGGAAGAGGCCGAAGCCGCGCCCGCCGATGAACACGTCCTTCATCTGCTGGGTGACGGGCTTCTCCTTGACCTCCAGGGAGCCCACGTTCACGTAGAGCGTGCGGTTCGTGTAGCCCTTGTCCGGCAGGCTGGGCGTGTAGGTGATCTCTTTCAACACCTTGTGCGCCGCCTGGATGGCCTCGAGGCCCTCAAGGTACTCGGTGCGCCGAGTGTAGTCGAAGTCCATCACCTTGCTGGGATCGAAAACGAGCTGGCTCATGTCGGGCTCCTTCAGATGATCCGGACGGCCGGCTCGGGGACATCCACGATGGAGAGGGCCCCGTGGGGGCAGACCTTCACGCAGATGCCGCAGGACGTGCACTTGTGGGGGACGATCCAGTCGGGGTTCCGCATGAAGGCCTCCTTCTCGCAGAAGCCGATGCACATGTAGCAGCCCACGCAGAGCTGCTTGTCGATCATCACGACGCCCAGCTTGTTGCGCTTCAGCGCCTCGGTGGGGCAGACCACCACGCAGTCGCCGCACTGGTCGCAGAGGACGGCCTTGCCGCCGCCGTCCTCGTAGGCCTTGATCTGGAGGGCGGCCTGGGCGGGGTCATCCACCTTGAAGACCTTGATGGCGCACTCCAGCTCGCACTCGTGGTTGCAGTTGCGCCCTGCATCACACTTCTGGGAATCGATCACCAGCTGTTTCATGGCGCGGGCGCCTCCGGACGGGTTGCAGTTCGTGCAAAACCAGACTGGGGATGGTCGCCCATCCCTTGGTTGAGGCTAGTCCTGGGGCCCTGGCTGGGCAACGGACGCTGGTCACACTTCGGCGTCGAGGCCCTCCCGGCGGATGAGGTGGGCGGCGGTGGCCTTGAAGGAAGCCACCACGGCTCCGTTCGGTTCAAGGCCCAGTTCTGCCAGGGATTGCGCCGTCACGTAGGCCGCCAGGAAAAAGCCGCAATCCAGTTCGACCTTGAAGAATGGGCCCCGGGGCAGGACCTTGGTGACGGTTCCGGGGAAGGCGTTCCGGGCGCTGCTGGATTTGTCAGTTTGTAAAGAAAGGGTGACGTTTTCCGGGCGGACGCCCACCAGGACGGTCTGGCCGGGCTGGGCCTCGCCCATGGCCAGCACCTCCCGGCCGCCGGCCCCCTTGCCGAGCCGCAGGGTCAGCAGGCCCTCGCCGCTGGCTGTCACCTGTCCTTTGAGCAGGGTCTCCATGCCCACGAAGGCGGCGACGAAGGGATCCTGGGGGTGGTTCATGACCTCTCGCAGGCCCCCGGTCTGGAGGATGGTGCCTTCCTTCATCACGGCCAGCCGGTGGGCGAGGCGCGCGGCCTTGCCCTGGTCGTGGGTGGAGATCACGGCGGTGCTGCCGGTCTCGGCCAGGATGTGGCCCAGGTCGTCGAGCAGGCTCTCCCTGGCCGGAGCATCCAGGGAGGCGAAGGGCTCGTCCAGGAAGAGGATCTCCGGTCCCAGGACGAAGGCCCGGGCCAGGGCCGTGCGCTGGGCCTCGCCCCCGGACAGGTGCCGGGCCGGCCGTTGGAGCAGGTGCCCGATCCCCAGGCGCTGGGCCCAGGCCCCCACCGCCGGCTCGCGCACCGCGGCCGGCACGCCCCGCAGTTTCAGCCCCACGGCAATGTTCTGGGCCACGGTGGCGTCGAAGAGCAGCGGATCCTGGAAGACCATGGTCATGCGGCGGCGGAAGGCCTCTCGATCTGGCCGGGCGCGGAGTTCCACGCCCTTGAAGTGGAGGCTCCCCTCGGACAGGGGGAGGAGGCCCGCCAGAGCCAGCATCAAGGTGCTCTTCCCGGCACCGTTGGGGCCCATGAGGGCCAGGACCTCCCCGGCGCGCAGGTCCAGCGCCGGGACCTGGAGCACCTGGGCGCGGCCCCGATGGACCCGGAGGTTCCGCGCCTCGAGGATGGTCGCGCGGCTCATCGGGACCGGTCCCGCTGCTGGACGTGGGTGAGCACGGCGTTCACAGCGAAGGCGAGGGCCAGCAGCAGGATGCTGAGGGCGAAGGCCACCTCGAAGTTGCCCTTGCTGGTCTCCATGACCGTGGCCGTGGTGAGCACCCGGGTCTGGCCCTTGATGTTGCCGCCCACCATGATGGAGGCGCCCACCTCGGAGATGACGCCGCCGAAGCCGGCCATGACCGCGGCCAGCAGGGGCAGCCGGGCCTCCTTCAGCAACAGCCACACCATCTGGGGCCGCGAGGCGCCCAGGGCCAGGATCTGGAGCCGGAGGCCTGGGGGCAGGTGCTGGAGGGCCGAGAGGCTGATGCCGGCGATGATGGGCGAGGCGATGACGGCCTGGGCCAGGATCATGGCCGTGGGCGTGTAGAGGATCTCCAGGAACCCGAAGGGCCCGTTCCGCCACAGCAGCACGGTCACGAAGAGGCCCACCACCACGGGTGGCAGGCCCATCCCCGTGTTGAGCAGGGCGATGACCAGCCGCTTGCCGGGGAACTCGTTGAGGGCCACGGGCACGGCCACGCCGAGCCCCACCACCAGGCTGATGAGGGTGGCCAGGCCCGAGACCTTGAGGGAGAGCAGGGTGATCCGGAGGACCTCGGGATCCAGCGTGAGCAGCAGCTCCAGCGCCTTCCGCAGGCCCTCCCAGATCAGATCCATGACGTTCCCAATCAGAGGGCGGAATCACCCCGTTCGAAGAAAGACATTTAACCGCAGATATCGCAGATGACGCAGATAAGGCAGTGGAGGTTCGTGATCCAGAGATTCTCAGGTTCCATTTTCGATCTGCGCCATCGGCGTCATCTGCGGTTTCATCCTTCAAACCAGCGTGCTTTCGGCGCCTCTACTCGGCTTCGAGGAACGGGAACTTGAGGTCCCGGGGTGGCGTGAAGCTCTCCTTGATGGTGCGCGGAGAAGTCCAGCGGATCAGGTTCAGGAAGCTGCCGGCCTTGTCGTTGGTGCCCGAGGCCCGGGCTCCGCCGAAGGGCTGGTGGCCCACGACGGCGCCGGTGGGCTTGTCATTGATGTAGAAGTTCCCCGCCGTGTTGGCCAGGGCTTCCGTGAGGTGGTTGATCACGTAGCGGTCACGGGCGAAGATCGCGCCGGTGAGGGCGTAGGGCGAGGTTTCGTCCAGGACCTTCAGGGTCTCGGCCAGCTTGGCGTCGTCATAGACATAGATGGTGAGGACAGGCGCGAAGATCTCCTCCTCCATGGAAACGAACTTGGGGTTCGTGGTGAGGATGATCGTGGGCTCGATGAACCAGCCCTTGGCCTTGTCGCCCTTGCCGCCCACGAGGATCTCGGCGTCCTCGGCCTTCTTCGCCAGCTCGATGTATTTCATCGCGTTGTCGAAGGAGGCTTCGTCGATGACGGCGTTGAAGAAGTTGCGGAAGTCGCGCACGTCGCCCATGCGGATCTCGGCCATCAGGGCGAGCAGGCGCGCCTTCAGCTCCGCCCAGCGGGAGGCCGGGGCGTAGACGCGGGAGCACGCGGAGCACTTCTGGCCCTGGTACTCGAAGCTGGCGCGCACAATACCGGCGGCGGTCTCGTCCACGTCAGCGGAGGCGTGCATGAACACATAGTCCTTGCCGCCGGTTTCGCCCACGATGCGCGGGTAGCTCCGGTAGCGCTCCAGGTTGCCGCTGATGGTCTTCCACATGCTGTTGAAGACGCCCGTGGAACCCGTGAAGTGGAGGCCGGCGAAGTTGCGGTCCTCCAGCGCGATCTTGCCGATCATGGAACCGCGGCCGGGGATGAAGTTGATGACGCCATCCGGCAGGCCGGCTTCCTTGTAGAGCTGCATGAGGTAGTAGTTCGACAGCACCGAAGTGGAGGCGGGTTTCCAGACCACGGTGTTGCCCATGATGGCGGGCGCCGTGGGCAGGTTCGCGGCGATGGCCGTGAAGTTGAAGGGCGTCACGGCGAACACGAAACCCTCCAGGGCCCGGTAGTGGACGCGGTTCCACACGTGCGGATCGGAGATGGGCTGCTGCTTGTAGATCTCTTCCATGTATTTCGCGTTGTAGCGGAAGAAGTCCGCGGTCTCGCAAGTGCTGTCGATCTCCGCCTGGTAGGCGCTCTTCGACTGGCCCAGCATCGTCGCGGCGTTCAGGATGTAGCGGTACTTCCCGGAGATCAGGCTGGCCACCTTGTGGAAGATGGCGGCGCGATCTTCCCAGGGCGTGGCCTCCCAGTCCTTCTTTGCCGCCATGGCCGCCTCGATGGCCATGCGGACCTCTGCCTCGCCCGCCTCATGGAAGCGCGCCAGCACGTGCTGGTGGTCGTGGGGGCAGGTGGCTTTCTGGGTCTTCCCGGTGCGCACTTCCTTCCCGCCGATGATGAGCGGGATGTCCAGCTCCAGGGCGTACTGACGCTCCAGTTCGGCCTTCAGGAGGGCGCGCTCCTTCGAGCCGGGGGCATAGGGAAGGATGGGCTCATTGATGGATTCGGGCAGGCTGAAGATGGCGTTGGACATGGAAGATCCTCCCTCCGGCCCGCCTATTCCGGCTTGCCGGCATCAGGAAAGAATAGCGGTGAGCCAAAAGGGCCGATTCCGAAATCTTTGATCACGGTCTGCACATCTTTCGACACCAGGAAGTCGGCAAAGGCGCGGGCTCCCGGAGCATTCACCTTGGGAAACCGTGCGGGGTTCACTTCGATGACGTGGTAGACATTCAGGAGCGCGGCATCACCTTCGCTGAGAATCTGCAGACCGAGGTTCTTGCGCAGGGCGAGGTAGGTTCCGCGATCTGACAAAGTGTAAGCCCGCTTTTCGGATGCCACGGCCAGGGTCTGTCCCATGCCGAGGCCGGTCTGCTGGTACCAGGCCTGGCCTTCCGGCTTGAGGCCTGCGGTGGCCCAGAGCTTCTTCTCTTGGGCATGAGTGCCGGAGTTGTCGCCCCGTGAGATGAAGACGGCGCGGCCCGTGGCGATGGCCTGGAAGGCCTCAGCTGCGGCCTTCCCCCGCACCCCCGCGGGATCGGCGGCGGGGCCCAGGAGGATGAAGTCGTTGTGCATGACGAGGCGGCGATTGGCGCCAAAACCATCGGCCATCAGGGCCTTTTCCGCATCAGGAGAATGCACCAGCAGCACATCCGCCTCGCCCTTCTTCCCCAGGGCCAGAGCCTGGCCGGAGCCCACGGCGATGGTCTTCACCACATAGCCCGTCTGCTTCTCGAACCGCGGAATGAGCTCGTCCAGCAGGCCGGAGTCCTGCGTGCTGGTGGTGGTGGCGAGGATCACCGTCTTCGCAGTGGGTGGGCCTGCCTGGAGGCCTGCACAGGCCAGGGATACCGCGAGCAGCCAGTTCCTGCTTGAGAATCTCGGGATCCGCATGGGGCCTCCTCGTCGATGGCTTCGACAGGATACAACGGAGAATGGGAACCCGCCGGACCTGGCGGCCGGAATGTGACGTCAGTCCAGCAACCGCTTCCTGAAGGCCCGCACATCGGTGGCGATGGCCGTAGCGGCCTTGGCCTGGATCGCCCGGAAGCGCTTCAGGGCCTCCTCGCCGATGGGTGTCAGCCGGGCGCCGCCGCCCTGGGCGCCGCCCTTGGCCGCCAGCACCACCGGGGACCGGAAGCACTGGTTCATCTCGTCCACCAGCAGCCAGGCCTTGCGGTAGCTCATCTCCAGCAGCCGAGCCGCCGCGGAGATGGAGCCGGTCTGCCCGATGGCCTCCAGGAGGTCGGCCTTGCCCTGGCCGATGGCGATGTCGCTGCCATAGGCGATGCGGATGCGGATGGAGGCGGCGGGAGAGGCGGTTTTGGCCATGGGGATCTCCGTTGGGCCCATTTCAGCACGAAGCCCGGCCCCCGGACTCTGGTAGAAGGGAAGCATGGATCCCATGCACCTGGACAGGCCCGCGCCCCACACCTTCCTTCAGGTGCTCTGCCCGGAATCGCCCCGGCACTTCCCCTGGGCCCGGCCCACCCAGCTGGTGCTGCGCAGCCTCCATATCGCGGCCATGGCCCTGGTGCTGGGTGCCATCCCCTTCGGGGCGGACTTCCACGCCCTCCGGGCCCCTATCCTCCTCACGGTGGGCAGCGGCGTGCTGCTGTTCGCCATCGACCTGGCCCGGGATGCCGCCATCCTCACCCAGGGCAGCGGGGTGGCCGTCCTGGTGAAGCTGGCCCTGCTGGGCCTGGGCGCCGCCCAGCCCGCCTCGCGCCTGCCCTGGTACCTGGCCGCCACCCTGGTGGCCTCCGTCGGCTCCCACATGCCCGGGGCCTGGCGGCACTTCTCCTTCCTCCAGTGGAGGGTGATCAAGCATCCGGATTGAGGCCATGACCACTCCCGCCGAAGCCCTCCAGTCGATCCTCGCCCGCGTGGCGCCCCTGCCGCCGCGCACCCTGCCGCTGGCGGAGGCCTTGGGCCTGGCTGCGGCCGAAGCCATCACGTCCGCCGAGCAGGTGCCGCCCTTCACCAATTCCGCCATGGACGGTTATGCCGTGCGGGCCGGAGATCTGGCAGCAGCCTCGGCGGAACACCCCGTCCGCCTGCGGGTGCTGGGGGACCTCGCCGCCGGGGCCACGCCGGACCGGGCCGTGGCAGCGGGGACGGCCTGGCGCATCATGACCGGCGCCCCGCTGCCCGAGGGCGCCGATTCCGTGGTGCCCGTGGAGGACACGGTGCGCGGCGAGGACTGGGTGGAGGTCCGGAAACCTCTCCGCGAGGGCATCCATATCCGCCTGGCGGGCGAGGACATCCAGGCGGGGCTGGCGCTGGTGGAGGCCGGGCGCGGCTTGCGCCCCGGCGATCTGGGCGCGCTGGCGGCCGTGGGGCACCCCGCCGTGACGGTGCATCCGCGGGCCCAGGTGGCCGTGCTCACCACGGGGGACGAGCTGGTGGATGCCTCCGAACGGCCCGGGCCCGGCCAGATCCGCGACGCGAACATCCACGCCATCTGCGCCCAGGTGGCCGCCTGCGGGGCCATCCCGATCCCCTTCCCGCGGGTGCCGGACGACCGGGCCGCGCTCATGGGGGTGCTCCGTGAGGCCATGGAGGCCGACGCCATCCTCACCACCGGCGGCATCTCCGTGGGCGACTACGACTTCGTGAAAACCATCCTGGAGGAACTGGGCGCGGAGCGCGTCTTCTGGAAGGTGGCCCAGAAGCCCGGCGGGCCGCTGGGCTTCTGGATGCTCGGCGCGAAACCGGTCTTCGGCATCCCAGGCAACCCCGTGGCCGCGATGCTGATGGTGGAGGAATACGTGCGTCCCGCCCTGCGGCGGCTGATGGGCTTCGCGAAGCTCCATCGCCCGGTGGCCGAAGCGCGGCTGGATGGCGGCTGGACCGGCAAGGCCGGCGACCACCGCACCAGCTTCCTGCGGGTGGTGGCCCGGCGCGAGGGCGGGCAGCTCCAGGCGCGGCTCACGGGGCCGCAGGGTTCCGCCATCCTCTCCTCCATGCTCCATGCCAACTCCCTGGCGGTGGTTCCTGCGGGGATGGATCGAGTGGAGCCGGGCGGCGCGGTGACGCTTCATCTCACCGAGCTGGCGGAAGATCACTGAGGGAGGATGCCATGGCCATCCGCGTGCTGCGACTGGGAACGCCGAGAAAGCCCGGCGAGGGTCTGCGGATCGGCACGGTGCGCCGTCCGCCGCGGGGCGTACCCAAGGCCGAGTTCGCCGCCCGCGGCTTCTATGATGTGTGGCTGCCGGAGGCGGCCCCGAGCGAGGAACTGGTGAAGCAGGCCCAGGCCGCTGCCAGCGACAAGGACTGGGCAGCCTTCAAACGGAAGTACCGGGCGGAGATGAACCAGCCGGAGAAAGCGCGGCTCCTGGATCTGCTGGTGGCGCTGTCCCGGCAGGCGGATTTCTCCGTGGGCTGCTACTGCGAGGACGAAGCGCGCTGCCACCGCTCCGTGCTCCGGGAGCTGCTGGCGGAGCGGGGCGCCGAGATCCGCTGACGGGGCCCCGCGCGGGGACCATGGCACACTGAATCCCCACCCCGAGGTCCCCGATGGAAGCCAAGCTGTCCTTTCGCGAGAAGTACCGCTTTCCCGCCAGCTACTGGAACGCCAACCTCACGGAACTCTGTGAGCGGGCCGCCTACTACTCCATGGCGAGCTTCATCGTCATCTACCTCGGGCGCCTGGGCCTGGGCGACTACTGGCCCAGCACGCTGAACGGCGTGCTCTGGTTCCTGGTCTACTTCCTGCCCATCCTCAGCGGCACCATCGCGGACCAGATCGGCTTCCGCCGCAGCCTGCTCCTGGCCTGCGTGCTGCTGGTGGGGGGCTACTTCCTCATGGGCTATCCGGTCTGGTTCGGCGGGCAGACCCTGGCCCTGCAGGCCGGCAAGGAGGTCACGGCGGGCCTGGGCGTGATGGTGCCCGTGGCGGCGGCCATCGTGCTGATCGGGATCGGCGGTTCCTTCGTGAAGCCCTGCATCGCGGGCACCGTGCAGCGCACCCACCTGGGCAAGGCCACGCTGGCCTTCGCCATTTTCTACATGGTCATCAACATCGGCAGCGTGTTCGGCCGCATCACGGCTTTCTTCGTGCGTACGAAGCTCGGCCGGCTCGACACCATCTTCCTCGTGTCCATGGCAGCCTCGGTGCTGGCCTTGGTGGTGGTGGCACTGCTCTACCGCGATCCCGAAAGCGCGGTGGACCCCGCCAAGCCCCGGCGGACCATCCCCGAGATTTTCTTCGGCATGTTCAAGGTGCTGGGTAGCGGCCGCTTCGCGCTGTTCCTGGTGGTGAGCAGCGGCTTCTACTTCATCTACAACCAGGTCTACAACGTGCTGCCGCTCTACGTGAAGAAGACCGTGGAACTGAGCCCGGCCATGGACCTCTACACCATGGCCAACCCCATCACCATTGTCCTGTTCCAGCTGCTCATCACGAAGCTCTTCGGCAAGCTGCCGCCCATCAAGTCCATCATCGTGGGCACCGTGATCATCGGCCTTGCCATGCTCATCAACGTGGCGCCGCTCTACATGGCGGGTGGCGTGACCATGAAGCTATGGCTCCCTTTGGGGAGCCTCTTCATTGTGATGACCGTGGCCCTCATCGCCTTCGGCGAGTTGTTCGCGTCGGCCCGCCTCTACGAGTACATCGGCTCCCTGGCGCCCAAGGGCCAGGAGGGCCTCTTCCTGGGCTATTCCAACCTGCCCATGGCCATCGGCAGCCTGGTGGGCGGCCCCGCCGGCGCCTGGCTCTTCAACAAAGTCATGTGCGCCGGGGCCGTGAAGCAGGCGGACGGCCTGCTGAAGCTGGATCCCAGGGCCGCCGCCACGGGCTGGATCATCCTCACCCTCTTCGGCCTCGGCAGCGCCTTCAGCTTGTGGATCTACAACCGGTGGCTGCAACGGCAGACAGTCTGAAGGAAGATTGGGTCCACAGATTTCACAGATTCACACAGATTTCCGACTGATTTGAATCTGTGCCATCTGTGGAATCTGTGGATAAAGTTTCTTTCTGGAGATAATGGGAACCCGCTCCGAGGTTCCCATGTCCAAGAAGGAAACGCCGCTTTTCCCTCTGCGCAAGGGCCTGCACACGCGGCAGGCGCACGTGGACCTGCCCGCGGGCACCTTCGAGGAGGAGCACGCGCGCAACGGATTCTTCGGCCGGACGACGCACCTCTACCGCCTGCACCCGGTGACGGACTGGACCCGCATCGAGGGGCCTCTGCGGCCCCATAGCTACGATCTGAACGGGCTGAAGCCCTCGGCGGATGAGGCGATCCGGGCCTCCATGTTCGGCTCGACGGAACCGGCTTTCGCCCCCGTCTGCATCCTCCACAACGCCGACGTGGCCCTGCACTGGGTGGCGCCCGCGGCCATGGACTTCCTCTACCGCAACGCCGATGGCGACGACGTCTACTACATCCACGCGGGGGGCGGGAAGCTGGAGACCACTTTCGGTGTGCTCCACTACGCCACCGGCGACTACCTGGTGATCCCCCGGGGCACGACCTACCGCTTCCTTCCCGACGCCTCGGAGCAGCGCTACCTGCTCATCGAGAGCTTCAGCGAAGTCACGATTCCGGATCGCAACCAGCTGGGCCCCAACGCCATCTTCGATCCGGCCATGGTGGACACGCCGGAGCTGGAGCCCTACGACGCGATCCCCCGCGAGTGGGCCGTCCACATCAAGCGCGAGGGCCAGATCACCAAGGTGTTCTATCCCTTCCATCCCCTGGACGTGGTGGGCTGGAAGGGCGACCTCACCGTGTGGCGCATCAACGTGAAGGACATCCGGCCCGTCGTCAGCGCCCGCTACCACCTGCCGCCCAGCGCCCACTCCACCTTCATCGCGAACAACTTCATCATCTGCTCCTTCCTGCCCCGTCCCTTCGAGGAAGAAGAAGGGGCCATGCGCGTGCCCTTCTTCCACTCCAACATCGACTACGACGAGGTGCTGTTCTACTCGGCGGGCCACTTCTTCAGCCGCGACGGCATCGGCGCCGGCATGGTGACCTGGCATCCCCAGGGCATCCACCACGGGCCGCACCCCAAGGCCATCCCCCTCAGCCGCACCAAGGACCGCACGGACGAGGTGGCGGTCATGGTGGACGCGTTCCGGCCGCTGAAGGCCACGGCCGCGGCAGGGTTGGTGGAGAACGTGAACTATTGGGCTTCGTGGAAGTAGCAACGGTCTTAAGGAGGCAACGTTATGAAATGGGCCGTCATCGTCGTGCGCAGCCTGATGGGGCTGCTGTTCCTCTTCGCATCCATCACGTTCCTGTTCAAGCTCATCACGCCGCCGCCGCCCACGGGCGCCATGAAGACCTTCAGCGACGGCCTGATGGCCTCCCGCTACCTCATGCCCACCGTGAAGGTCATCGAGCTGGCCTGCGGCCTGGCCTTCCTGTCGGGACGCTTCGTGCCCCTGGCCACGGTGCTGATCGCGCCCATCATCGTGAACATCGTCCTCGTCCACGCTTTTCTGGGCCCGGAAGGGCTG
>DASXUH010000051.1:0-23657 GCA_036504935.1 Geothrix sp.
CTGGGTGTGGCCTCCGGCGGCACCAAGGTCGGCACCATCAAGCCCGGCGAGACCGAGACCTTCGATCTGAACTTCACCCAGGTGAAGGAGCGCCTCGCCAAGGGCGACCGCTTCCTGCTCGCCATCGAACTGCGGAACTAATTAGCTTCCTGCTCGTGGTAGTGGGCCAACAGCTCCGCCGGGGTGACGGTGGCCGTGCCGACCTTGGCGACCACCACACCCGCGGCGGCGTTGGCCAGCATGGCGGCCTCGCGCCAGTCCGCGCCCGCAGCGACGGCGGCGCTGAAGGCGGCGATGACCGTATCCCCGGCGCCACTCACATCGAAGACCTCCCGGGCCTCGGTGGGGACCATCCACGGCGACGCGTGATCGGCATCCGGAGCGAACAGGGCCATGCCCCGCTCGCTCCGCGTGACCAGCAGGCCCTGGAGGCCCAGTTCGGCCAGGATGGCCCGGCCGGCCTCGGCCACCTCGGCATCGGATTTTGCGGGCCGCTGGGCCAGCTCCGCCGTCTCCTTGGTGTTGGGCGTCATGAGCGTCGCGCCGCGATAGAGGGCCTTGTGCGCCGGCTTGGGATCCACGATCCAGGGCAGGTTCCGCGCCGCGCAGAGTTCCCGCACGGTCTGCATGACGGGTTCGTTCACGGCGCCCTTGGCATAGTCCGACACGATGAGGGCCGAGGCCTCCCCCAGGGCCCGCTCCAGGCGGTCCCGGAGGCCCATCAGCACCGCGGCCTCCGGGGGCCCGGACTCCTCGCGGTCGATGCGGAGCATCTGCTGCTGCTGGCCGATGACGCGGGTCTTGATGATGGTCGGACGGGAGGGGTCCAGCACCAGCCCGGAGATGGAGATGCCCAGGCGGCCCAGCAGGCCCAGCAGGCGGTCGCCCGCGGCATCCTTCTGGAGGGTGCCGATGAGCAGGGGCTCCGCCCCCAGCGCCTTGAGGTTGGCCGCCACGTTGGCCGCTCCGCCCAGCACCGCCTGCTCGCGCACCACACGCACGATGGGCACCGGCGCCTCGGGCGAAATGCGGCTCACTTCGCCGAACAGGTACTCATCCAGCATCACGTCGCCCAGCACGGCTACCTTGCGGCCATCCATGCGCTTGAGCAGCGATTCAGCCTGGGCGCGGTCGAGCCTCACTTCTCCACCTGCTTCGCCTGATCCACCAGCATCACGGGAATGCCGTCCTCGATGGGATAGAGCAGCCCGCACCCCTGGCAGTGCAACCCCTCAGGCTTCTCCACGAGGTCGCCGTGGCAGGCCGGGCAGCAGAGGATCTCGAGGAGGCGCGGATCGAGCGGCATGGGACCAGCTTAACGGAATCGGCGGCCGGGGGTGCTTGGCAGAACCTTCATCGGGATGGTAGGCGCGGCCCGGGCTCAGGGCCCGATGGCCGCGCCGCCGGTTTCACCCGTCCGGACCCGGAAGCAGTCCTCCAGGTTCAGGACGAAGACCTTCCCGTCCCCCAGGTGGCTCGGCTCGGATTTGGCGGCCGCCATGATGGCCTCCACCGCAGGCTTGACGAATTCATCGTTCACCGCGATCTCCAGCTTGACCTTGGGGAGCAGGCGGATGAGGCCGATCTTGTTGCCCCGGAACTGCTCCGCGAAACCCTTCTGGGTACCGCACCCTCGCACATCGGAGACGGTCATCAGGTAGATCTCCTTGGCCACCAGCGCGGCCTGGACAGCCTCGAACTTGTCGGGACGGATGATGGCAATGATCATCTTCATGGTTGGCTCCTCCTACAGGGACTGGGGCATGGGCGCGTGCGATCCGGCCGCGTCCTGGTGGTGGACAGGAACGCGCAGAGGGGCGCCGGCGGGAGAGGCCAGGGCCGAAATCACATACTCGGGATAGGCCGAGATGCCGTGCTCGTGGATGTCCAGGCCATCGTGCTCGCCGTCCTCCGAAAGCCGCAGGAGACCCTGGGCGTCAATGGCATACATGACCGCGAAAGAGACCGCCAGCGTGGCGAAGGTGACGATGGCGCTGCCGATGGCCTGGGCGGCCAGGACCTTGTACCCGCCGCCGTAGAAGAGGCCCGTGAGCCTGGTGGAAAGGTCGGGCGAGATGGGATCGCTGCCGATGGCGGAATACTGCCCGCTGGCGAAGAGGCCGAGGGCGAGGGTGCCCCAGATGCCGTTCATCATGTGCACCGGGACGGCGCCGATGGGGTCATCGATGCGCAGGTACTCCAGCAGATCCACGCCCAGGATCACGATGACGCCGGCGATGGCCCCGATCATGACCGAGCCGAAGGGGCTCACCCAGTAGCAGGGCGCCGTGATGGCCACCAGGCCCGCCAGGAACCCGTTGGTGATGGAACCCGGATCCCACTTCTCCGTGCGGAAGTAGATGTAGGACACGGCCGTCAAGCCTGCGGCGCAGGCCGCGAGGGTCGTGTTGGCAGCCACCCGGCCGATGCCTTCGAAATCCATGGCGGACAGGGTGCTGCCCGGGTTGAAGCCGTACCAGCCGAACCAGAGCAGCAGGCCGCCGCAGACGGCGATGGTGAGGTCGTGAGGCGTCATGGGGCCACCGCCGTCCCGCTTGAACTTGCGCCCGAGCCGGGGGCCGAGCACCACGGCACCGGCAAGGGCCACCGCGCCACCAATGGTGTGGACCACCGTCGAACCCGCGAAATCGTGGAAGTTCATGCCCAGCGAGGGCAGGAACTTGCCGGCGCTGCCCATGGTGGCAAGGAAACCGTCGGGTCCCCAGGCCCAGTGGCCGATGATGGGGTAGATGAAGCCTGAAACCGCGAAGCTGTAGAGGATGTCGCCGATGAAATCCGTGCGCCCGATCATGGCGCCGGAGGTGATGGTGGAGCAGGTGTCCGCGAAGGCGAACTGGAAGAGCCAGTGGGCGAGGATCGCCACGCCGGTGGCTCCGTAGGTCACTGGGGCGCCCTTGAGGAAGAACCAGTGGTAGCCGATGAAGCCGTTGCCCTCACTGAACATGAACGCGTAGCCGAAGGCCCAGAAGAGGATGCCGCACAGGCAGGTGTCGAAGACGCACTCCACGAGGACATTCACCGTCTCCCGGGAGCGGCAGAAGCCAGCCTCCAGCATGACGAAGCCCACCTGCATGGCGAAGACGAGGAAGGCCGCGATCAGCGTCCAGACGGTGTTGAGGGGGTTGACGATGTCCTTGGCGGCGACCGCCGGAGGTGCGGGGGCGGGCGTGGCCGGAGCGGGTGCTGCCGCGGCGGCCGGTGGGACCGTGGCCACGGCGGCAGGCGGATTCGCGGGGGGGACGTCCGCCCGGGCCGAGCTGCCGTTGAGCAGCAGCGGGATGAGGATCATCATGCCAAGCACGGCGATCGTCCCCAGCAACTTGCCTGAGGCCATCGTAAGGCCGTAGCGGCGCCACTCCGGGTCCCTCAGGCGGACGGACAGCCGAGCCAGTTTTTCGGAAAAAGAGAGCTTGTCTCGCTCGTGGGTGATCCGTGCCATGTCGGGCTCCATGAAAAAGGGATGAGGTGTCGGTGTCGAACTCGGCGAGGCAGGGCCCCGCCTAGAAGGCCTTGGCGATCGTCAGGGTCAGTCGCCCCTTGCCGATGTTCCGGCCCATGCTGTTCTCGTAGACAGTGACGTCGTCGTCTGCCGCGCGGGACTTGGTGTCGGCATGGGTGCCGGCGAGCGTGAAGGTGTAGCCCTTGAGTTCCTTCGCGATACCCAGCTTGAAATCCGAGTAGCTGAACAGCGAGTTGTCTCCTGTCACGTAGCTCCCGTTGAAGAAATAGCCTGGGTTCACCTTGGTCGAGTACGTCGTCCGGCCTCCGTGCGCCAGCACGGTCCAGCCGCTGTCACCAAGCGGGATCGCCAGGGTGAGGTCGGCGTAGCTCGTCCCGCCGGAGTTGTTGACGCCGAAGGTGTTCGCGCTGATCACCTGGGAATATTTCAGACTGGCCCAGGCATAGCTCAGCCCCAGGTAGGCCTCGGTGGTGGCGGGATTCCGGTAGGCGCCCAGGTTGTCGTAGGTGCCCGGGTAGAGGTAGCGGTAGAGGCCTACATCCAGGGTCCAGTCCTTGGCGAAGCCCCACTTGTAGCCCCCGAACAGATCCAGCTCCACACCGGCGGAGTTCACCTTGCCAGGGAGGTAGGGCGCACCCACGGCGGCAGGCGAGCCTAGTCCGGTGCGGGCGCTGGCGACGCCGGCATTCTGGTCCGTGAACCAGGAGATGTTGCTGAGGCTGGTGCTGAGGTAGAACCCCGAGGGGTGGACCAGGTCCATCTCGGCCTGAACGGTGGGCTTCCCATCCGTCTGGGTGAGGCCGCGGAAGATGTACTGGGAGCCAAGGGTGGCCGAACCGGTCAAGGCGAACCCCAGGATCGCGGGAGGAGGGGGTGGCGCCGCTGGTGCAGGCTGCGGTGCCGGACTCTGGGCCGCGAGATGGGCTGCCATGGTGGCGAGCAGGGGAAGGGCCCTGAGAAGGTGCATGACGTGCTCCAGGTAAGGAGAAGGTCCGGGTTTGCACCCGGAATCGGGAAAAGGGCCAGAAAACCGGGGTAGAGCTATCCCGGGGGACTTGGGCAGTCCCTGGCGGCATCGAGAAGGGGAAGGAGCGTCAGTGCGGGAGAGAGGAGCCCAGGAGCAGTGAGGGGATGCCCCCGGCACAGGAAGGGATCTGCTGGAGGCCGCCGTCGGGATCGATGAGCAGTGGCGAGATGGCCGCCAGGGCCACCACCACCGCGAGGACCCGGTACAGGGTTCGGCGGTTCATGGGAGAGCCTCCTTCAGCGGGCGGCGGATCGATGTGGCCTTTGCCGTGGGAATCCGTTAGGACGGTCCAGGCCACGATCGGTTCCGTTCCTCCCTGAGTTCAGGGGCCGACCATCGGTCCCTTGTGCCCTAAAGAGAGAGCAGGGAACATGCCTGTTGGGAAAACCATGAGCTGAATATTTGTAAAAAATGAAAATATTTAACTTAAGTCATACAAGATGATCGGATTTTGACCAAATTGAATTGACAAAAATGTAGTCAAATTAAATAAAAATAACAATTTTGTAACACAATGCTTCAGGATGACCGGAACCGCTCCGGCTCCAGCCCGTACTTCTGGACCTTGTAGTTCAGGATGCGCTCCGTGGTCTGCAGGAGCCGGGCAGCGCGGGAGCGGTTCCCCCGGGCCGACTTCAGGGCGTCCTGCAGCAGGTCCCGCTCGAAGGCGGCCACAGCGTCACCCAACGCCGTTCCCGGCACGGTGCCGGAAACCTCGGCGGTCTGGAGGGAGGGCGGCAGGTGGTGGGCGTGGATCACCCCGCCTTCGCAGACGAGGATGGCCCGCTCGATGGCGTTCTCCAGCTCCCGCACGTTGCCGGGCCAGTGGTAGGCCGCCAGCATGTCGATGGCCGAGGTGGAGATGCGGCGGACATCCTTGCCCTGGGCCGCGGCGATCTTCTCCACGAAGTGGTCCGCCAGCAGCAGGATGTCCGCCTGGCGCTCCCGCAGGGGCGGCATGAAAATCTCGAAGACATGCAGGCGGTAGTAGAGATCCTCCCGGAAGGTGCCGGCCCTCACGGCGGCCTCCAGGTTCCGGTTGGTGGCGGTCAGGAGCCGCACGTCCACCTTCACGGGCCGCACGCCGCCGAGGCGCTCGAACTCCCGCTCCTGGAGCACCCGCAGCAGCTTCACCTGGGTGGCCGGGGACAGTTCGCCCACCTCATCCAGGAACAGCGTGCCCCCGTGGGCCAGCTCAAAGCGGCCCTTCTTCAGCTGGCGGGCGTCCGTGAAGGCGCCGGGCTCATAGCCGAACAGTTCCGACTCGATGAGGGTCTCCGGCAGGGCGCCGCAGTTCACCTTCACGAAGGGCTTGTCCGCCCGGGGCGAGTTGTAGTGGAGGGCGTGGGCCACCAGCTCCTTGCCGGTGCCGGACTCGCCGCGGATGAGCACCGTGGTGCTGCTGGGCGCCGCCTGGGCCACGGCCTCGTAGACCCGCTGCATGGCGTGGCTGTGGCCGATGAGGTGGTGCAGGTCGTAGCGCTCCCGGAGCTCCAGGCGCAGCTGCTGGTTCTCCTCCACCAGCCGCTGCCGGTCCGCCGCCACGAGCTTCGCCACCTTCATGGCCAGGCCCACCATGGAGGCCGCGATCTGGAGGAGCTTGGTATCCCGGTCGAAGTCTCTGGTGCGGTCATAGGGCACGGTGAGGCAGAGCGTTCCCGCCGTCTTCCGGTCCAGGAACACCGGGATGCAGAAGAAGGACATGTCCGACTTCTTCCGCTTCTGCTCCTTCAGGACGCCGGTGCGATCCAGGAACAGCGGCTCCTGGCTGGCCTGGGGCACCACGATGGCCTTGCCGCTGGCCAGCACCCGTCCGTTGATGCCCTCGCCCACGCGGTAGCGGGCCCGCGCCACTCCCTGGCTCGACAGCCCCTGGGCGGCCTCGATGCGGAGGGCCGTCCCCTCCTCGTCCGCCAGCAGGATGGCGCCGTTCAGGGCCCCGAAGGCCTCCGCCAGGATCTCCAGGACCCGTGGCAAGGAGGCCCGGATATCCGAAGCCGCCAGGGCCTGGCTCAGCTCCAGCAGGGGCGAGAGATGGAGGGCGTCCTCCGAGGCAGCCATGGGGGCTCCAACGTGATCTTACAAAATTGTACAATAAATAAATCATTTCGACAATTTTGTATCAATCACCTCGACTGAGCCCCCGAGGCCCTTCCCCTGAGCGCGAGGGGCGTCAGAACCGCTTCTCGATCACGCGCCAATCGAGCCGCCTTCAGAAGCCATCCATGCGGGTGACTTAGCCCCTTGAAGAGGATGAGGTGGCGGCCCAGCAGCCCATGCCGAGGCCGGTCAGCCCTGCGCCTTGACGAACCCGCTTCCCCCAGTCCAGGATGGAACACCCTGGACCGCCCATGACGCCCCGCTTCCACACCTATTATTGGTTCCCGCGCACGGATCGTGCGTGGCACGGCGAGGGTCCAGCCTGACATCCTGGAACATCCCACTGACCACCCCGATCCTCCCCAGGAATCGGGGTTTTTCTTTTCTTCCGGAAGGCCCCGCCATGACCCACCAGGCGCTCGAGAACCTCAACATCGACTCCTTCGACCGCATGCCCTCGCCGGCGGAGGTCCACGCGGCCCTGCCCGTCCCGGACGCCGTGGCCGAGACCGTGGCCGGCGGGCGCCGAGACCTCCAGCGCATCCTGACCCGGGAGGATCCCCGCCTCATGGTGGTCGTGGGGCCCTGCAGCATCCATGACCCGGTGGCGGGCCTCGACTACGCGCAGCGGCTCAAGGCCCTGTCGGTCGAGGTGGCGGACACCCTCCTGCTGGTGATGCGGGTCTACTTCGAAAAGCCGCGCACATCCACCGGCTGGAAGGGTTTCATCAACGACCCCCGCATGGATGATTCCTTCCACATCGAGGAGGGCATGCGGAAGGCCCGCGAGTTCCTGCTCCGCATCGGGGAGGTCGGTTTGCCCACGGCCACCGAGGCCCTGGACCCCAACACGCCCCAGTACATCGGCGATCTCATCAGCTGGACGGCCATCGGGGCCCGGACCTCCGAATCCCAGACCCACCGCGAAATGTCCAGCGGCCTCTCCACTCCCGTGGGCTTCAAGAACGCCACGGATGGTGATCTGGCCGCCGCCGTGAACGCCATTCTTTCGGCCTCCCGGCCCCACAGCTTCCTGGGCCTCAACGACCAGGGCTCGGCGGCCATCGTGCGCACCCGGGGGAACGCCCACGGCCACCTGGTGCTGCGTGGCGGCGGGGGCCGCCCCAACTACGACACCGTCAGCATCGCCGTGGCCGAGGCCGCCCTGCGCAAGGCGGGCCTTCCCGAGAACATCGTGGTGGACTGCTCCCACGCCAACAGCCACAAGAACCCCCGGCTCCAGCCCCTGGTCCTCCAGGACTGCGCCCACCAGATCCTGCGGGGCAACCGCTCCATCGTCGGCATGATGGTGGAGAGCTTCCTGGAGGAAGGCAGCCAGCCCATCCCCGCCGACCTCGCCACCCTGCGTTACGGCTGCTCCGTGACCGACGCCTGCTTGGGCTGGGACGACACCGCCGCCATGCTCCGCGAAACCCGGACCCTGCTGAAGGATCACCTGCCGAAGCGCTGAGGATAAATGCCCACCAACTGCAAAACGGGGCGCCACAGCGCCCCGTTTTGCAGCGGGAGAAACTACACCTTCAGCGACTTCGCCGCCAGCTCCAGCACATCCGTGGTGGTCACGCCCTCATGGTTGGTCTCCCCCGCCGCGTTGTTCAGCATGACGTTGCAGAAGGGGCAGCCCACGGCGATGGTGGTGGCCTTGGTCTCGAGGGCCTGCTCGAAGCGCTCGTGGTTGACGCGCTTGCCCAGGTGCTCCTCCAGCCAGAAGCGGCCGCCGCCGGCGCCGCAGCACATGGTGGCCTCGCCGTGCTTCTCCATCTCGGTGAGCTTCACGCCGGGGATGGCGTCGAGGATGGCACGGGGGGCCTCCACCTGGCCGTTGATGCGGCTGAGGTAGCAGGGGTCGTGGTAGGTGAGGTCCACGGCCACGGTCTGTTCGAGCTTGATCTTCCCTTCGGCCATCAGCTTCGCCACCAGCTCGGTGCCATGCACCACGTCGAAGTCCCCGCCGAAGGCCGGGTATTCATTCTTCAGCGTGTTGAGGCAGTGGGGGCAGTTGGTGACGACCTTCTTCACGCCGTGGCCCTTGAGGGTCTCGATGTTGGCCTCGGTGGCCGACTGATACAGGTACTCGTTGCCCAGGCGCCGGGCGGATTCGCAGGTGCAACTTTCCTCGGTGCCCAGGATGGCGTAGGAGACCCCGGCCGCATTCAGGAGCTTCACCAGGGCCTGGGAGACCTTCTGGCCAGCAGCGTCGTAGGAGCCCGCGCAGCCCACCCAGAACAGGTACTCGGCGTCGGGCTTTTCGGCCACGGTGGGCACCTTGAGTCCTTCGGCCCACTTGGCGCGATCAGCCTGGGCCAAGTTCCAGGGGTTGCCCTGGCGCTCCATGCCCTTGAAGGCCACCTGGGCCTCGGCGGGGAAGTTGCTCTCCTCCAGGGTGAGGTAGCGCCGCATGCCCACGATCTTGTCCACGAAGCTGATCTGGAGCGGGCAGGCCCACTCGCAGTAGCCGCAGGTGGTGCAGGCCCAGATGGTGTCCTGGCTGATCCAGCCTTCCAGCTGTTCCTTGCTCCAGGGCGCCACTTCATCGTCGCGCTTCCAGTAGGAGCCCTCGGGCACCGGGCCGCCGATGAGCAGGCGGTCTTCGGGCACGGGCTTGTCCTGGCCCATCTGCTCCAGGGGTGTGGCTTTCAGGTAGTCGCGCAGGTCCGTGCCGAAATCTTTCGGACGCAGCGGCTTGCCGGTCAGCGTCGTGGGGCAATTCTCCAGGCAGCGCCCGCACTCCACGCAGGTGTAGAAGTCGAGCATCTGCTTCCAGGTGAAGTCCTGGATCTTGTTGATGCCGAAGTGCTCGGCCTCCATGTCCATGGGCTTGAGGTTCTTCTGGGGCTCCAGCTCGCGGAAGTAGATGTTGAAGAGCGACGTGAAGACGTGGAAGTGCTTGGAGTACGGCAGGAAGTTGGCGAAGAAGTAGAGGGTCGCCAGGTGCAGCCACCACATGGTCTTGTAGAGCACCACCAGGCCGGTCTGGCTCAGGCCGCCCAGCCAACCCGCCACGGCCATGCCCGCGGGGGACCAGGCCGCCCAGGTCGGCTTGTACAGGGCGATGAAGGCGCCGTCTGCGAGCAGATCCGTGACCATCAGGCCGCCGATGAGGCTCAGCGTCGCCCACGCGTCCCAGGAGTTCTCCAGGCGCCAGGGCTTGGCGGCCAGGCGACGGAAAGTGGCGAGGCCCAGGCCCAAGAGCACCAGCACCTCAAACACATCCTTGGTGGTCTGGTAGCCGTAGCCGAAGACGCCCAGGGCCTCCGTCATGTGGAAGGCGGGGAAGAGACCTTCCAGAACCAGTCCGATGGAGCGCAGGGCCAGGGCGCAGAAGCCCCAGAAGATGAGGATGTGGTAGAAGCCCGCGTACTTGTCACGGACCATGCGCTTCTGCATCAACGCGAGGGTGAAGACGCCCTTGAGGCGCACCCAGGGCTGATCGAAGCGGTTGTCCGGCAGGCCGGCCCTCATGGTGGCGATCCGCAGGCGCATGGTCCAGGCGAAGAACCCGACCGCGGCGAGCGTCATGATCCAGAACAGCGCGATTTCCAGGGCCTTCATGGCGGCATCTCCTTGCGGTCAACGTTCAGAACGGGCCACAGCACGGGGCTTGGGGCCCTGACATTGTCTCACCCGGTTATCAGGTATGCGGTCGAAGGGACAGTGTAGCCATGGCCATGACAAACTGAAGGCCCGACCTGGAGTCAGTTTCCGGAGCCCCCTTGAGTCCCGATTCCCCCCTGATGTTCGAAGCCGCCGTGACCCGCCCCCTGTCGGTGGTGTTCCGGACTGGCGAGACCTGGGAGGGCCACGACTACACGGTGGAGGTGGTGGCCGCCCGGCAGGGCCTGGACGGCTTCGACGTGGTGGTGGACTTCCGCGACCTGGAAGCCGCCCTGGACCGCAGCCTCGGCCCCCTCCAGGGGAAGCTCCTCTCGGATCTGGGCCTGGACGGCCCCCTGGCCCTGGCCCAGCGCCTGCTGGCCGAGCTGGCCCCCTTCGTCCCCGCCCCCGCCCGCCTCAAGGAAGTGGCCCTGATGGATGGCCGGGGGCGGCGGATGGCCGTCCGCTCGTGAAACCTTGGATCCCCTTCGCCGCCCTGGCCCTGGCCCTGTCGCCCCTCGCCGTGATCTATCCGGTGCGCGTCTCGGGGCACAGCATGGAGCCCGCCCTCCGAAATGGCGACCTGCGCCTGGCCCTGCGGGCCTGGGCCAGCCATGCGCCCAGGCGGGGGGAAGTCTGGGTGGTGGAGGGACCGCACGGATCCTCGGTGAAGCGGGTCCTGGGCCTCCCCGGTGACACCGTCGAATGGCAGGGCCCGGACCTCTGGATCAACGGCCAGCGCCAGGAAGAACCCTGGGTCGTCCACCCCGAACGCAGCGGCCAGGGCCGGACCGGCTGCGGCGAGGGCTACCTGGTCCTCGGCGACAACCGGCCCGACAGCCAGGACGGGCGTTCCTGGGGGCCATTGCCCGCCGGAGCCCTGCGGGGGCGCGTCCTCTGAAGCGAGCGCCCACCGCCGGCCAAGGCGGGGAAGGATGATCCAGTGCGCGGAATTCGCGGATGGGTCCGTGAATTACTAGAAAAAAACGCTATTTCATAGAAATTGGTTTGATTTTTCTTGATTGTGGTACGGTATCCCTCCGCTCGTACCGAGCATCTTGTAGGAGGCTCGCATGTCCCTGCAGCATCTCTTCACGCGCATCATGGCCGCCGCCAGCCTGGTCATGGCCTTGCCACTCCTGGCTCAGGAAGCGAAGGAGAAAAAGCCCACGGCCGCTCAGCAGGCGATGATGGAAGCCTGGCAAAAGGCCGCCACGCCTGGCTCGAACCATCAACTTCTCGCCGGACTCACCGGCCAGTGGACCTTCGCCACCAAGATGTGGATGGAACCCGGAACCCCGCCGGAGACGTCCACTGGCTCCGCGGTCTACACGTCCTTGATGGACGGGCGCTTCATCCAGGGGGAGTACAAGGGCACATTCGGTGGAATGGCCTTCCAGGGGCTCGGGCTCACGGGCTATGACAACGTGGCCAGGCATTTCACCGCCACCTGGGCCGACAACATGGGCACCGCCATCATGCTTATGACGGGAACCTACGACCCCGCCTCCAGGACCTTCACCTACAAAGGCGACATGGACGACGTGATGAAGCCGGGCAAGAAAGTGAAAGTCCGCCAGACCGTGAAGATCCTGAGCGACGACTCCCATGTCATGGAGTGGTACGAATCCCGGCGTGGGAAAGAGATCAAGACCATGGAGATCACCTACACCCGCCAGAAGTAAGGGGTCTGCCCCGATCTGGCCGCCCCTGGGCGCATGATCTGCCCCACGGTTCCCCCGCCGTGGGGTGGGAGTCTGAACGCCCCGCATGGGCTACGCTAGAGGGCTGGAGCTTCGATGGACCGACTGGTGATCCAAGGTGGACATCCCCTGCGGGGGCGCATCCGGGTATCGGGGGCGAAGAACGCGGCCCTGCCCTGCCTGGCGGCGGCCCTGCTGACGCCGGATGCCGTCCTGCTGTCCAACCTGCCGGCGGTGGCGGACATCCGCACCATGGTCAAGGTGCTCCAGGCCCTGGGCACGGAAGCCACGCTGGAACCGGAAGGTGAGGGCTTCGAGCTGACCGCGAAGCTGGCCTGCGCCGGCAGCGAGGAGCCCAAGGCCCCCTACGACCTGGTGAAGACCATGCGGGCCTCCATCCTGGTGCTCGGCCCGCTGCTCGCCCGCTTCGGCAAGGCCACCGTGAGCCTGCCCGGCGGCTGCGCCATCGGCGCACGGCCCGTGAACCTGCATCTGGAAGCCCTGGAGCGCATGGGCGCGGTGATCGAGCTCAGCCACGGCTACATCCATGCCTCGGTGAAGGGCCGGTTGAAAGGCATCGACCACGCCTTCGGGAAGGTCAGCGTGGGCGCCACGGAGAACATCCTCATGGCCGCGGCCCTGGCGGAGGGCACCACCATCCTGCGGAACGCGGCCCAGGAGCCGGAGATCGGCGACCTGGCCCAGCTCCTCGTGAAGATGGGCGCCCAGATCGAGGGCCTCGGCACGGGCACGCTCACCATCACCGGCAGCGAGCGCCTACACGGCTGCGAGCACGCGGTCATCCCCGACCGCATCGAGGCCGGCACCTACCTCTGCGCCGTGGCCGCGGCCTGCGGCGACGTGGTGCTGGACCGCTGCGAACCCGCGCACCTGCGCGCCCTGCTGGACCTGCTGGAACGGACGGGCTGCGTCATCACGGAGCGCGAGGGCCAGGAGGGCCGCCAGCTCCGCATCCAGCGGGAGGGCGGCCAGAAGCTGCGCTCGAAGGATGTCACCACCCTGCCCTTCCCCGGCTTCCCGACCGACCTGCAGGCCCAGGTGATGGCCGTCATGACCCAGGCCTGCGGCATCAGCGTCATCAACGAAGGCATCTTCGAAAACCGGTTCCAGCACGCCATGGAGCTGGAGCGGCTGGGCGCCAACCTGCGCACGGACGGCCACACAGCCATCGTGGCGGGCCCCGCGGAGCTGACCGGCTGCACGGTCATGGCCACGGACCTGCGCGCCAGCGCCGCCCTGGTCATCGCCGGCCTCGTGGCCAGGGGCGAGACCATCGTGGACCGCATCTACCATCTCGATAGGGGCTATGCCGGCCTGGAGAAGAAGCTCCAGGGCGTGGGCGCCCGCATCGATCGCGTCGGCGGCGGAAAGGTCTAGGCCGCCTTCAAAGACCCAGATCTGCACATTCCTGCCACCAGACTGCCAGGAGTCTGGGGCACCATGGTCCTTCCACTTCCCAAGGAGCTTCCATGGCCCTCGCCAAAGCCCTCCTCCCCGAGTTCGAGCACGAAATGGCCATCCTGCGCCGCGTGCTCGAGCGTGTTCCCACGAGCCGGCTGGACTATCGTCCCCACCCCAAGTCCTTCTCCCTGGGCGACCTTGCGAACCACGTGTCCACCATTCCCGGCTGGACCATCGGCACCATGACCGAGACCGAGCTGGATTTCGGCCTGCCCGAGACCCAGGCCCGGCAGCCGAAGCCCAGCACGACGACCGAAGGCCTGCTCCACACCCTGGACGCGGGAGTGGAAGGCGCTCTGAAAGCCCTGAACAACGCCTCGGACGAGGACTTCCACGTGGTCTGGACGCTCAAGAACAAGGGCCAGGTCCTGTTCGCCATGCCCCGCATCGCCGTCTACCGCGGCTTCGTGATGAACCACCTCATTCACCATCGGGCCCAGCTGGCCGTCTACCTCCGGCTGCTCGACATCCCGGTGCCCTCCATCTACGGCCCCAGCGCCGACGAGGGCTGAACCGCCCCTCTGAGGCAGTCCGGACTGTTCCGAGCCGGGACCTCCGGTCAGACCCCACGGCGCTTCCCACACGGCGCCGCGGGTTTTGACAAACGCCGATATCCCTGTGACGACCACCACTCGGCCCCTCGGCTACACTTGGGATCGAGATCGGGGGATCCATGTTCGGCGAGATGAAGGTCTTTTCCGGGAGCAGCCACCCGGACCTGGCGAGGGGTATCGCCACGCACATGGGCATGCCCCTGGGGAAGCTGAAGATCACCCGGTTCTCCAACGAGAACATCAAGGTGAAGATCGAGGAGAACGTCCGGGAATCGGATGTCTTCGTGATCCAGACCTCCTGCCCGCCCGTCAGCGACAACCTGCTGGAACTGCTGATCCTCATCGACGCGCTGAAGTTCGCGTCCGCGGCCCGCATCACCGCGGTGCTGCCCTACTTCCCCTACGCCCGCAGCGACAAGAAGGACGAGGCGCGCATCTCCATCACGGCCCGCCTGGTGGCCGATCTGCTGGAGACCGCCGGCGCCGACCGCGTGCTGACCATGACCCTGCACGCGCCCCAGATCCTGGGCTTCTTCCGCAAGCCCGCGGACCAGCTGCTGGCCACACCCACCCTCACGAACTACTTCAAGACCAAGGACCTCTCCAACGCCGTGGTGGTGGCCACGGACGCCGGGGCCGCGAAGTTCGCGGGCCATTTCGCCAAGCGGCTGTCCGTGCCCATGGCCATCATCGACAAGCGCCGCTTCGACGACTCCGAGAAGGCCCAGAGCGTGGCCCTCATCGGGGATGCGAAGGGCAAGGACGCCATCATCTACGACGACGAGATCGCCACCGGCGGCTCCATCAAGGAGGCGGCCCGCATCCTGCGCGAGTTTGGCGCCCGCACGGTCCGCGTGGGCGTCACCCATCCCGTGTTCTCGGGCAATGCCGTGGAGATGCTGACTGCCGCCGATCTGGACGAACTGGTGGTGACTGACAGCATCCCCGTCCCGCCCGACCGCGCCAAGGCCCTGCCCAACCTGCGGGTGCTCTCCACAGCCGCCCTCTTCGGCGACGCCATCCTCCGCATCCACGGGGGACGGAGCATCAGCGAGATGATGGACTGATGACCGAGCGCCTCGGCCCCATCGAGGCCCCGCCAAGCCTCGACTTGCTGGGCCCCCTCGGGCCGGAGATCGCACCCCTCTTCACCCGGCCCTTCCTGGTCCTGCACCGGGCCTCGGAGCTGTACACCGCCCGCATCTGCCTCCTGCTGCTCTTCGATCTGGGCTGGGAGGCCCACCTGAGGAGCGGCGTCACGCTCGACAGCCTCTGCGAAGGTCTGCCCCCCCAGGTCCGCAAGCCCCTGACCTGGATGCTGCCCTTCCTCGCCTCGGAGAATATGCTCGTGGAGCAGGATGGACACTACGTCCTCCAGGGCGCCCCCGACCTCGATCTGGCGGGCATCCGCGAGGCCGCAGAAGTCGAGGCCCCGGGCCATGCCGCCAACTTCGATCTCCTGGATGGCGTGCGTTCGCACATCCGGCCCTTCTTCACCGAAGGCAAGGACGGCGACGCCCTGCTCTTCGACCTGGCCTTGTTCCCCCTCTGGCTGGCCTTCTTCCGCAACGGGAACCTGGGCTACTTCCCCAACAACCTGCTGACCCTTCTGGCCCTCCGCGAAAACCTGCCCGCGGGTGCCCGGGTGCTGGAGCTGGGGGGCGGCGCCGGGTCCTTCGCCCAGCTGGTGGCTCAGCTGGGCGCCGAGCAAGGCTGGCTGGGCCGCATCGCCGAGTACCGGTTCACGGACGTGGCCCCCACCTTCCTGCGGCGGGCCCAGCGGAACCTCGCCGCCGCCGCGCCGGGCCTGCCCCTCGCCTTCCAGGCCCTGGACCTGAACCGGCCCCTGGAGACCCAGGGCATCCCCCCCGCCAGTTTCGACGCCATCGTGGGCATCAATGTCCTGCACGTGGCCCAGGATCTCGGATCCACGCTGTGCGAGCTTCGCCTGGGCCTGAAGCCCGGAGGCCGCCTCGTCGTCGGCGAGTGCCTGAAACCCAGCCTCGACACCCCCCTCTACCTGGAGTTCTTCTTCAATTTCATCAAGGCCTTCACCGGCGTGAAGCTCGATCCCCGCTGGCGCCCCCGCCACGGCTTCCTCACTCCGGAAGCCTGGGACCAGGCCCTGAGCCACGCCGGGTTCACCCGCATTCAGCACGTACCCCCGCCCCGCCCCCTGATGGACCGCCACCCGGGCTTCACGGTGGGCGCCATGACCGCTTTCCCTTGACTCAACAACGAAGCGGCGCCAGCGCGCCGCTTCGTTGTCGAGGCCCGGAACCGTTTCAGAACCCGGTGAAGACCACCACCGCATAGGCCGCGAAGCTGCCGTCTGGCTTGGGCACCACGGCCACGCGGGCCTTGGCGGGGGAGACGAGCTTGGTGGACCAGGCGGTCACGGCGATGGGCGACACGGTCACCACACCGGACTGGTTGGCCACCTCCAGCACTGCGGGCTGCATGCCGACCGTGGTGTTGAGGCTGACCGGGATCGTCTGGCTGGTGCCCAGGGAATTGGTGAAGGTGAAACTCAGCTGGCCCCCGGTGTAGGAGCTGCTGATGGTCCCCTGGGGCAGGGCCACGGGCAGGAAGATGGCGTTGCTCGCAGTCCAGGCGCCGGAACCGCCATTCCAGACCAGATCGCTCACACCCTGCACCCGCACATCCCCCGCGCCCGTGACGGCGCTGGCGAAGGCACTGATGCTGGTGGAGGGCAGGCCGGGGAAGCCGACATACCACCAGGCGAAGGGGCTGGCGTAGGCGTAGCTGCGGTCGCCGGCCACGGGGTGGGCGTAGGTGAACTGGGTGGCGTCCGCCACGCTGATCTGCCCGCCATCCACCGCCCGCTGGATGTTCACGGACTGCGCGTGCATGGGCGTGGCCAGAGGATCCTTCACCTGGACCTGCACCTTGAAGCCGGACCACAGGTTCGCCAGGGTGGCCGGCCCGGTGCCGAGGCTCAGGCTGGTGCGATAGGTGAAGGCGGTATCGGAATCGATGGCGATGGCCCGGGGCGCGCCGGTATTCGTGCTGACCAGCAGCCGGTTGTTGACCCGGTCCACGCCGTAGAGGTGGCCCTCCGGCGTCCAGGGGGACAGGGCGCTGGCGCTGTACCACACCCGCACGGCCCAGAGGCTGCCATCGGGCTGCATGCGCAGGGACACCAGCGCGTACTTGCCGGCGGCGAGGCCCGCGAGGCTTCCCAGCGCCTTGGCATCCGCATCGAAGAACCAGCTGCCCGCGTCCACGTTCACCGTGAGGTCGTTGCCGCTGTCGGTATGGAAGACGAAGCTGGAGGCGCCCACGGAAGCCACGGTGCCCTTGCGGTGGCGGAACATCATCTGGGCCATGCCCATCATGCCGTTCGCATTGGGCCGGTGCTTCACCTGAAGGTTCATGGCCCAGCTCCCATCGGGCAGCTGCACGAGGAAGAGCGGGTGGGCCAGATCGAAATCGAGCTGCACGGCATTGCTGCCGTTGGCGGTCACCACCAGGTCGGTGCTGAGCCCCACCAGCACGCTCGATCCGAGCATATGGATCCGGCTGCCGGACACCACGGTTCCGTCGGCCTTCACGAGGTTGACGCTGGCCGGATCGATGGTGATGCGCAGGGCGTCATAGGTGCCCGCGGGGATCTGGGCCGAAGCCAGCAGCTCGCCCACGCTGTCCAGGTCCACCAGGTTGATCTTGGCGCTGGCGCCCTGGAAGGCCACGACCTCCTTCGTGTGGTCGGCCTTGTTGAGGAAGGCCACCTGGGTCACCACCACCTCGATGGCGGACCACTGATCCGAGGGGGCGTCGGTGAGGATGATGGAAGCCGTGCCCATGGGTGTGGGGGACGGTGTGGAACTGGCGGAGGAACCGCCGCCGCAGGCCACGCTGAGGGCCAGGGCGGTGAGACCCAGGGGCAGCGCCAGCACGGTGAAGGTGCGCAGGGTGGAACGCATGGGAATCTCCAGGGGCGGAGCGGGGCTCCGGATGGGGGAAGGCGGATACCCCTCTGACCCATCGACCCCGGAAAGGGTTGATGGCCGGTTTCATTTGGCGGATACCGCCCTCATCTTGCGACACTTATCCATGGCCTCCACCCTCCGGGATCTCCTCATCCAGCGCGCGGCACGCCTCCAGGACCGTCCGGCCCTGAGCGCCCCCGGCTGGGGGACACTCTCGTACGCCCAGCTGCGCAACCGCGCCGAGGGCGTGGCCCTGGGCCTGCTGGCCGCCCCGCCTCCTCCCACCCTGTACTGCGCCACCGGGACCGCCTGGGACTGGGCGGCCGAACTGGCCGTCGCGGCCTCGGGCCTGGCCTGGGACGACACCGGGCATCGGGTGCCTCCTGAAACCCTGGGGGGTCCCCGCTTCAACGCCGAGGAAGGCCGCGGCGCCTACCACGCCCGTGAGCAGATCGTCACCGCGGCCACCTTCTTCAGCGCGGGCCTCACCCACGGGGAGCTCATGGCGCACCTGCGGCGCCTGAACGCCCACCTCGGCTGGGACCACGACACCCGCGTGGAACTCCCCCTGGCCCACCTGGGCGAGCCCGCCCTCCGCGCGGCCCTCTGGAGCGCCCTCTACGCCGGTGGCCACGCGGTGCTGGCCGACGAGGCGTCTGGTGCCACTGGGTTCCTGGCTCGCCGACGGCCGGAGGCCCGCTGGGATCCCGAGCCCTTCGCCTGTTTCTGGACCACCTGAAAGAGCGTCAAAGCAACCGGTTGAGCAGCCGGTCGATGCGGGTGCGATTCATGGGCCTCAGCGCCTGCTGCACTTTGGGCGGATAGGCGCTGGGGGTTTCCAGATCCTGGAAGCTGGCCAGACGCGTGGCGTGCTTCAGGATGGAGGCCCGCTCCCGGGCATGCTGGCCTCGCAGCAGCCCACGCGGATCCTGGATCACCAGGCCGTTTTCCAGATCGAGGTTCCAGGCCCGGGGGTTCAGGTTGTTCCCGGTCACCACGGCGATCTTGTCATCCACGAACAGGCCCTTCATGTGGAAGGTGTTGTCCGCGTGGTGCCACAGGTAGACCTTCAACCGGCCATCGGCCATCGCCTGCCGGTGGGCCTTGGTGAAGCGCCGCAAGTTGGCCTCATAAAGATAGGGCAGCAGGCCGATGACTTTGAAAGGCTCGTTGGGCGGTATGAAGAAGTCATTGGCGGCCTTGTCGCCCACCACGATCGTGACTTCCCGGCCCTGGGCCAGCTGGCGGGACACGACCCGGCGCACTTCCCCCGGCAGATTGAAGTAGGGCGTGTAGATGGCCAGCTTCCGCTGGGCGGACTTCAGCAGGGCCAGAATGGTTTCATTGAGCCGGTTGCCCGCGCCCAGTCCGGCCAGGGGTGTGATGGCCACCTCGCCGTGGCGGACCGGGCCGCCTTCAAAGGTGTACTGGGCTGTCCGCAGCATCCGTCGGAAGGTTCTCAGGTCGTGTGACGAGCCCCCGGCGACGGCGTTGGCTGGATCATTCAGAGAGGTCACGGCAGCCTGGTTCAGGAACGTGGCGCGGACGAAATCCGCCAGGCAATCCGCCAGGGTTTTGGATTCGAACAGATGGTACCGGTCCAGCCGGTAGCGCCCGCCCTGGCCGAGATACACGTCGTTGAGGCTCGCGCCGCTGTACAGCACGCTGTCATCGAAGATGAAACCCTTCAGATGGAGCACGCCGAAGAGCTCCCGGCTCTGGACGGGCACGCCGAGAATCCGGACGCCCGGCCCGTACCGGAAGGCGAAATCCCGGTACATGGCGGCATTGCCCGGGCTCTTGACCTTGCCGATGAGGCCCCGCTGGGCGCGGTGCGTGTCGACCAGAACCTGGATATCCAGCCCCGGGTTCGCCCGGTGGGCGGCATACAGGGCTTCCATGATCTCGCGCCCGGAAGGATCGTCCTGGAGATAAAGGCACACCAGGATGATGCGGTGCCGGGCCCCCGCGATGCGCTCCAGCAGCTCCGACCGGAAGGCCGGAGGCCCGGAGAGCACCTGCACGGCCTTTGCGCTCAGGGGAATCGCAGGAAAGGCATCGATGGGAAAGTGGCCCACCCGCCTGGGCCGGCTTCGTTGGAACAGGTGCGCCCAAGATCCAGGGGCGGGGGTTGCCGACGCGTCCATGCCCCATCATAGCGGCTGCCCAGGCGAAGCCCGGCTCCCCCTTGCCCTTTGACAGTCTCTGGCCAATCCTGGACCCGGAGGTCGCCATGGCCCACTCCGCGTCGCGCAAGACACCCACCCCGACCACGGCATCCTCGTAGAGCCCGAGCGGCTCCAGGCGGTGCTGGAAGGCATCCGGGACGCCGTGGCTTTCTGGACCTAGGCTCTGATCCGATTCAGCGCCGGGAGGCCCGCTCGACGGCCTGCCTGCGCAGGGTCTGGAATTCCTCTTCGGTAATCAGGCCGTCTTTCCGAAGGGCCTCCAAGCGCCGAAGGGCGGCTTCCAGGTCGGAAGTAATCGAACCTGCGGGCGCAGGCGGAACCTGTTTGGTCGGAAGCACGGGGGCTGCGACCTTCAGGGGTGCCAGGGGTGCTGGTGGAAGGTCCCGGAGCAAGCGCTGGGCCAGCACCCGGCCCAAGACGCCGCACCAAGCCTGGTACCGCGCCTGGATGGATTCGGCGGTTTCGCCCTCGATGAAGTGGTGCACCGCCACGAGGCACTCCCCGGTGCGCACATCCGTGAGCTTCAGGTCGAAATAGATTCCAGCCAGTCCCCCGAACAACCCTCCCACGCCACCGCTTCGGCAGTCGGTCACGCGGCCCGTCAGGGCCAGGTCTCCATCCTCCGTGGACACCGAGGCGCCCCCGCGGAATTCCTGATGCAGACCTTCCGCCAAAGTGGGGATCAGGATCGGATCGAGGCGCCCCAAAAAGGCCTGGTCCTTCTCAGACCGGGGTTTCACCAGCCAGGCCGGGGCCTCCCAGGGCCGGAGGTGCAGGGCCCGCCCCTGGATCGACAGGCCGGGCCGGGTCCAGAGGTAGGACACCAGGGTGGATCGTTCAAAAGTGATGCCGGTGCCGAACCAGGCCGGATCCAACCGGCCATGGTCGAGGCGGGGCGGCCCGGCGGCCAGGGCCGCGGACGGGAGAAGGCAGATCAGGGGAAGGACGAGACGCATATGCTCTCCAGGGGGGCCGCCCCATCCTGGCAGGGGGCCCGGGGTGGCTGGTAATCTGATTCAAAGGATATTGGAAACCACAATGAAACTCCTGATCGTCGAAGATGACCCCCGGGCAGCCCAGGCGCTGGAGCGCAGCCTCCGGCAGCACGGTTTCCTGGTGGAATCCGCCCTTGATGGCCTGCAGGGGCTGTCCATGGCCAGACATGAGCCCTTCGACTGCCTCATCCTCGACGTGATGCTGCCCGGCATGGACGGTTTCACGCTGGTATCCGAACTCCGCACGGCAGGCATCGATACGCCAGTCCTCTTCCTCACGGCCCGGGATGCCCTGCCCGACCGGATCCGCGGCCTCGAGGTGGGCGGCGGAGACTACCTGGTGAAACCCTTCGCCTTTTCCGAACTGCTCCTCCGGATCAACAACCTCCTGCAGCGGGGCGGGGAAACCCCCGCCAAGGACATCCTCATCGGGGACCTGTCCATCCACCGCTTCCAGCGGAAGGTCTACCGGAACGGGAAGCGCCTGGACCTCAGCTCTCAGGAGTATGCGCTCCTGGACCTGCTGGCCCGCAATCGGGGCAACATCGTCACCAGGGCGCGCATCGCCGAGGAACTGTGGGAGCTGGCCTTCGACGGCGACCCGAACCTGGTGGATGCCGCCATCCGGCGCCTGCGGCGGAAGGTGGACGATCCCTTCCCGGGCAAGCTCATCCACACCCGCAGGGGCGTGGGCTACATCCTCGAGCACGCTGGTGATTAGACTGCGGCAGTCCCTGCTGGTCCGCCTGTCCGTGGGATTCGCCCTCACCCTCTCGGGGCTGGTGGGTGCCACGGGCCTCTACCTGTATTCCTCGATCGAGCACATCGTCTACACCCAGATCGACCGCGACTTCATCAATACGGCCAAGTTGCTCTCCCACAAGCTCGACGATGACCGCTTGGCCCTGGACAAGGAGATCCTCGATGTCGGGGACCACTTCCTGGTCCGGGTCATGGATCACTCGAACCAGGTCCTCCTCGAAACCCATGGAATGGACAAGAGGTTTCCGCTTGTGTGCGCCCCGCCAGAACAGGGGGACTGGGTCTGGTTCGACGGCCCGGCGACACCGGACCACTCCCCCCGCTCCCTCCGGATCCGGTATCACGGGGGCTGGTTCCAGCTCTCCAGGGATGTCAAAACCGAGGAGATCCTGCTCAAGCGGTTCTTCAACTCCATGCTCGCGCTCCTGGCCATCGCCCCCCTCACCGGCGCGGCCTTCGGCTACTGGCTCGTCAAGCTGGGACTGAAGCCGCTGCGCTACCTGGAGGACGAGGCCGAGAACCTGCGGCCCGGCAACCTGGGCATCCGCATCGACTCCCGCCGCCTGCCCACGGAACTGGCCCCGCTCTCCCAGGCCCTGAACCACAGCATCGCCCGCCTGGAATCAGCCTTCGCCCGCCTTTCGGAGCTCAACAGCGACGTGGCGCACGAATTGAGGACCCCGGTCCACTCGCTGCGGCTGGAAGCAGAGAACATCCTCGCCAGCGGCGGCCTTCCCGAGATCGTGGAGGAGCAGCTCGCCGGCATGATGGACACCCTCGACCACATGGCGGCCCTCATCGAGCAGATGCTGTTCCTGGCCCGATCAGAGGACCCCGCGAACCAGATCGAGATGCTCCCCCTGGATGTTCCGGAACTCCTGCAGGCCGTGCGCGAGCCCTTCGTGCCCCTGGCCGAGGAGAGCCGCATCTCCGTGGAGGTATCGGCCCCGGAGGGCCTCGCGCTGCGGGGCAACGCCACCCTGCTCCGGCGGGCCCTGCACAACCTGCTGGCCAATGCCATCCGCCACTCCATCCCGGCCAGCGCCGTGTGCCTGAGGGCCTTCCAGGGGCCTGACGGGATCGTGCTGGAGGTGGAGGATCAGGGCGAGGGCATCCCCAAGCAGTTCCTCGCCCACTTGGGCCAGCGGTTCGTCCGCACCGACACGTCCCGGAGCCGGAAGCGAGGCGGCGCCGGCCTGGGCCTCGCCATCGTGAACGGCATCGCCAAGCTGCACGGCGCCACGCTCAGGATCGAGAGCGAAGAGGGCGTGGGCACAGTGGCGAAGATCACATTCCCGGTTACCTGATCAAACAATCAGGTTCGTGTCATCCAGCCATCAGGCTGCCGACTTAACTTACCCGTGGGTCAGAATCGACTCATCCACTAATGCGCCGACCGCGCGGGAGGTTTCCTCATGAAATTGCTCCGTTACATCGCCCCGCTGCTCCTGGGCACCGTACAGCTGCTGGCCGTCCCTGCCTTCAGCCGCCTGACGGGCTCAAGCTGCAACGCCTGCCACGCCACTCCGACCTGGCAGCTCACCACCATGGGCCTGGAGTTCCTGAAGAACGGCCACCGTATGGAGGCCCTGAAGGTGGACCCCAAGGACCAGAAGCTGGACAACTACCTCAGCTTCGTCTGGAAGGGCCGCGCCTACGGCGACACCCTGGACAGCCAGCGCACCGGCCTGGCCACCACCCAGAAGCCCGCCACCAACTTCGAGCAGCACAGCTTCTCCCTCTACACCGGCGGCGCGCTGTCCGACCGCTTCTCCTACTTCACTGAGCTCTACCTG
>DASXUH010000052.1:0-13364 GCA_036504935.1 Geothrix sp.
GTGGAAGCGCTCGTGGCAGGGCAGGGCCTCTTCGGGTTCCGCGAAGGGCTGGACCAGCGCCACGCCTGCTGCGAGGTCCGCAAGGTGCGCCCGCTGAAGCGCGCCCTGGCGGGGTCCCGTGCCTGGCTCACGGGCCTGCGCCGGGAGCAGAGCCCCACCCGCACGGACCTCCAGCCTGTGGAGCCCGACGGCGGCACGCCCGAGCGCCTGAAGGTCGCGCCCCTGCTGGACTGGGACACGGAACGCCTCTGGGCCTTCGCGCAGGCACACCGCATCCCCACCCATCCCCTGCACGCCGCCGGCTTCCCCTCCATCGGCTGCGCCCCCTGCACCCGGGCCATCCAGCCCGGCGAGGATCTCCGCGCGGGCCGCTGGTGGTGGGAGCGGCCAGAGCACAAGGAATGCGGCCTCCACAACCGTCCTGCGACATGAGCCATCCATGACCACCCGATCCCTCACGCACCTCCAGGCCCTGGAATCCGAAGCCATCCACATCCTCCGGGAGGTGGCGGGCCAGTGCTCGAACCCGGCCCTCCTCTTCAGCGGCGGCAAGGACAGCCTCGTGCTGCTGCGCCTGGCGGAGAAGGCCTTCCGCCCGGGCCGCTTCCCCTTTCCTCTGATGCACATCGACACGGGCCACAACTACCCCGAGGTGATTGCCTTCCGCGACCAGCGCGCGGCGGAGCTGGGCGAGCGGCTCCTTGTCCGCACCCTGGACGAGAGCATCGCCAAGGGCCGCATCGTGCTGCGGAACCCCGGCGAGAGCCGGAACCGCCACCAGAGCGTGACCCTGCTGGACGCCGTGGACGAGTTCAAGTTCGACTGCCTTATCGGCGGCGCCCGGCGCGACGAGGAGAAGGCCCGGGCCAAGGAGCGCATCTTCAGCTTCCGCGACGAGTTCGGCCAGTGGGACCCCAAGAACCAGCGGCCCGAGCTCTGGAACCTCTACAACGCCCGCATCCACCCCGGCGAGCACCTCCGCGCCTTCCCCATCTCCAACTGGACGGAGCTGGACGTGTGGCAGTACATCGCCCAGGAGGACCTGGAGCTGCCCTCCATCTACTTCGCCCACGAACGCGACGTGGTGGTGCTCCCCGGCGGCGCCCTGCTGCCGGTGACAAACCTGACGCCGGTGCCCGATGGCGCCGTGGCCGTCCGCATGTCCGTGCGCTTCCGCACCGTGGGGGACATCAGCTGCACGGCCCCCGTCCCCAGCGAGGCCGGCACCCTGGCGGCCATCGTCAAGGAAACCGCCACCACGGAGATCACCGAGCGCGGCGCCACGCGCCTCGACGACCAGACCAGCGAAGCCTCCATGGAGCAGCGCAAGAAGGAGGGGTATTTCTGATGACCCATACCCAGCTCGCAGACCACGGACTCCTCCGTTTCATCACCTGCGGCAGCGTGGACGACGGCAAGAGCACCCTCATCGGGCGCCTGCTCTTCGACAGCAAGGCCATCCTCGCCGACGCCCTGGATGCGCTGGCGGTCTCCAGCCGCAAGCGCGGGCTGGAGGAGGTGGACCTCTCCCTGCTCACGGACGGCCTCTCCGCCGAGCGGGAGCAGGGCATCACCATCGACGTGGCGTACCGCTACTTCAGCACCGGCACGCGCAAGTACATCCTGGCGGACGCCCCGGGCCACGAGCAGTACACCCGCAACATGGTGACGGGCGCCTCCACGGCGGACCTGGCCATCGTCCTCATCGATGCTCGAAAAGGAGTACTGCCCCAGACCCGGCGCCACATGACCCTGGCCGGCCTCATGGGCATCCGCCATGTGGTGGTGGCCATCAACAAGATGGACCTGGTGGGCTACGACGAGGCTGTCTTCCGCCGCATCCAGGCGGAGGTGGCGCCCCTGGCTCGCAAGCTCGAGATCCCCCACCTGCAGTACCTGCCCCTCTCGGCCCTCAAGGGCGACATGGTGGTGGAGCGGGGCGGGAACCTGGGCTGGTTCGGCGGCCCCACCCTCATGGAGCTGCTGGAGGACGTGGACCTGGCCGCCCAGGACCTCGACGCGCCCTTCCGCTTCCCCGTGCAGCTTGTCTGCCGGCCCCGCACCGGCGGCCTCCTGGACTACCGCGGCTACCAAGGCCGCATCGAGAGCGGCTCCGTGGCCCCCGGCGACGCGGTGACCATTCTGCCCTCGGGCGTCCGCACCATCGTGCGGCGGGTGGAGTTCTTCGGGGAGGATCTGGCGCGCGGCGTCGTGGGGCAGAGCGTGACCCTGCACCTGGCCGACGATGTGGACGTGAGCCGCGGCGATCTCATCGCCGGCAGCGCCGGGGCCCCCGTGCCCGTGCGGGATCTGGACGCCACCCTCTGCTGGTTCGGCGAGCGGCCCCTGGACCCCGGCAGCCGCCTGGTCCTGCGCCACGGCACCCGCGAGGTGCGGGCCAAGGTGCACGCGATCCTCGGCCGCTTCGACCTCCAGTCCCTGGAGTCCCTGCCCGCCTCGGAGCTCCGCATGAACGACATCGCCACCGTGAGCCTCCGGCTCCAGCAGCCCGTCGCCGCCGATCCCCACGGCTGGGTGCGCAGCGGCGGCTCCTTCATCCTCGTGGACGAAGCCACCCACGCCACCGTGGCCGCCGGGCTGGTGCTGGGGCAGGAATCCTACTGACATGCGCACCCGCTTCCGGACCCTCCTCGTCCTCGCCGCCCTGGGCGCCTCCCTCCAGGCCCAGTCTCTGCGGCTGCTCAACGTCTCCTACGATCCCACCCGGGAGCTGTACCAGGCCCTCAACCCCGCCTTCGCCGCCCAGTGGAAGGCGAAGACCGGACAGACCGTGTCCATGTCCCAGTCCCATGGCGGCTCAGGCAAGCAGGCGCGGTCCGTGATCGACGGGCTGCCCGCGGATGTGGTGACCCTCGCCCTCGCCCACGACATCGACGCGCTCGCCGCCCAGCGCCAGCTGCTCCCCGCGACCTGGCAGCAGCGTCTGCCCCGCAACAGCTCGCCCTATCTCTCGACGGTGGTGTTCCTGGTGCGGGCCGGCAATCCCAAGGGCATCCACGACTGGAACGACCTGCTCAAGGCCGGCGTGCAAGTGATCACGCCCAACCCCAAGACCAGCGGCGGCGCCCGCTGGAACTACCTGGCGGCCTGGGGCCAGGCCCTGGTGCAGAAGGGCGGCTCCGAGGCCAAGGCCCGCACCTACGTGACCGAGCTGTTCAAGCGGGTGCCCGTGCTGGACAGCGGGGCCCGGGGCGCCACCACCACCTTCGTGGAGCGGGGCCTGGGCGACGTGCTGCTGGCCTGGGAGAACGAGGCCCTCCTCGTGACCGAAGGCATGGGCAAGGGCCGGTTCCAGATCGTCACGCCCTCCGTCAGCATCCTCGCGGAGCCCGCCGTGGCCTGGGTGGACAAGGTGACCCAGCGGAAGGGCACCACCACCGTGGCCAAGGCCTATCTCGAGTTCCTCTACACGCCCGAGGCCCAGGCGCTCATCGCCCGGCATGGCTTCCGCCCCTCGGATCCCGCCGCCCTCCAGGCGGCCGGCGCCCGGTTCCCCCCGCTGAAGCTCTTCACCGTCGCCGATCCCTTCGGCGGTTGGGCCCGCGCCCACGAAGCCCACTTCCGGGACGGCGGGAGCTTCGACCAGATCACCGCGCGGAAGTGAGCCGCCCATGACCCTGGTCCGCCGTCCCGGTTTCGCCCTCAGCGCGGGCATCACGCTGCTGGGCGGCACCCTCATGATCCTCCTGCCCCTGGCGGCCCTCGCCCTCAAGGCGGGCCACGCCAGGGCGGGGACCTTCGCGGCCCTGCTGGGGGATCCGCGGGTGCGGACGGCCTGCCTGTTCAGCCTGGGGGCCGCCCTGGCGGCGGCCCTCTTCAACCTGCTGTGGGGCACGCTCCTGGCCTGGGTGCTGGTGCGCTATCCCTTCCCCGGGCGGCGCCTGGCGGACGCCCTTGTGGACCTGCCCTTCGCCCTGCCCACCGCCGTGGCGGGCCTCACCCTGGCCTCGCTCTACGGGCCGAAGGGCTGGATCGGGCGCCTGCTCCCCTTCCCGGCGGTCTACAACCAGCTCGGCGTGGTGCTGGCCCTCAGCTTCGTGAGCCTGCCCTTCGTGGTGCGGAGCCTCCAGCCCGTGCTGGAGGAGCTGCCCCGGGACCTGGAGGAGGCCGCGGCCTGCCTGGGGGCCTCGCGCTGGGCCACCCTGCGCAGGGTGGTGCTGCCCCAGCTCCTGCCGGCCCTGCTCAGCGGCTTCGCCCTCTCTTTCGCCCGGGCCGTGGGCGAGTACGGCAGCGTGGTCTTCATCTCCGGCAACCTCCCGTTCAAGACCGAGATCGCGCCCCTGCTCATCGTGGTGAAGCTGGAGCAGTACGACTACGACGGCGCCGTGGCCCTGGCGGTGGTCATGCTCGCCGTCTCCCTCCTGGTGCTGCTGGGCGTCCACCTGCTGCACCGCCGCTTCGGGGGGGCCCGCCATGTCTGAGATCCCCCTTCCCGCCGAGGGCGTGGGCGAGCCGCGCTGGCTGCGGTGGACCCTCACCGCCGTGGCGGTCGCCTTCCTGCTGGTGTTCCTGGTGCTGCCCCTGGCCAACATCTTCCACGCGGCCCTGTCCGAGGGCTGGCGGGTCTTCCTGGCCAGCCTGCGGGACGAGGAGGCGGCCCAGGCCATCCGCCTCAGCCTGCTGAGCACCGGCGCCGCCGTGCTGCTCAGCGGCGTCTTCGGCCTGGCGGCGGCCTGGTTCCTGGGCCGCCACCGGATCCCGGGCCATGGCCTCTGGGTGGCGGTGCTGGACCTGCCCTTCGCCATCTCGCCCGTGGTGGCGGGCTTGATGTTCGTGCTGCTCTTCGGCCTGGACGGCTGGTTCGGCCCCTGGCTGGACCGGCACAACACCCAGATCATCTTCGCCAAGCCCGGCATCGTCCTGGCCACGGCCTTCGTCACCTTCCCCTTCGTGGCGCGGGAGCTGCTGCCCCTGGTGGAGGCCCTGGGCCCCGAGGCCGAGGAGGCCGCGCGGCTGCTGGGCGCCTCGCCCTGGCAGACCTTCTGGCGGGTCACCCTGCCCGCCCTGAAGTGGGGCCTGCTCTACGGCGTCATCCTCTGCGCCAGCCGGGCCATGGGCGAGTTCGGCGCCGTCAGCGTGGTGAGCGGCCACATCCGCGGCGAGACCATGACCCTGCCCCTGCACATCGAGGCCGTCTACAACGAGTACCAGTTCGGCGCCGCCTTCGCCTGCGCCAGCCTGCTGAGCCTCGTGGCCCTGGTGAGCCTCGCCCTGAAATCCTTCGTCGCCTGGCGCGCCCGCCGGGACCGGGAGGCCGCGTGAGCATCGAGATCCGGAACCTGTCCAAGCGCCTGGGGGGCAAGACCATCCTGGACCGCGTGAGCCTGGACATCCCCGAGGGCAGCCTCCTGGCCCTCCTGGGGCCCAGCGGCTCGGGCAAGACCACCCTGCTGCGCATCATCGCGGGGCTGGAAACCCCGGATGAAGGTGACGTGAGCGTCCGCGGCGAGGCCAGCGGCGCCCGGCGTCCCCAGGACCGGCAGGTGGGCTTCGTCTTCCAGCACTACGCTCTCTTCCCCCACATGAGCGTCCGCGAGAACATCGCCTTCGGCCTCGATGTGAAGCCCCGCGCCCAGCGGCCCGCCCGCGAGGCCATCCGCGCCCGGGTGGACGAGCTGCTCCAGCTCATCCAGCTGGACAGCTACGGCCACCGCCTCCCCTCCGAGCTGAGCGGCGGCCAGCGTCAGCGGGTCGCCCTCGCCCGGGCCCTGGCCGTGGAGCCCCGCGTGCTGCTCCTGGACGAACCCTTCGGGGCCCTGGACGCCCAGGTGCGGGCGGAGTTGCGCCAGTGGTTGCGCCGCCTGCACGATGTCTCCAAGGTCACCACCGTCCTCGTCACCCACGATCAGGAAGAGGCCATGGAGGTCGCCGACACCGTGGCAGTCATGAACCGGGCCCGCATCGAACAGGTGGGTCCTCCGAGGGATATCTACGACCACCCTGCCACGGCCTTCGTCGCCCGGTTCGTGGGCCAGATGAATCAGCTCCATCAGGTGGCGGAAGGCACGGCCTTCGCCCGCCCCCACGACATGGAACTGAGCCTCGACCCTGGGGAGGGCGAGACGGCGCAGGTGGTCAAGCTGGCTCCCGCGGGAGCCTTCGCCCGCCTGCGGCTGCGGCTACCCTCCGGCCGCGAACTGGAAGTCCACCTCACCCGCGAGCGGCTGGCGCACCTCCACATCGTGGAAGGCAGCCGCGTCTACGTCCGGCCGAACCGGGTGCAGGTCTTCCCCGAGGACTACAGCATCTGAGGGGAGGCCCTGGGTCGCCGCTTCTGGTCCGGGCCGCGGACCCGTGATCCCCGTCACGCCCTGCCCCGCCGGGCGGCCGGTACAGTTGACGGAACCGCCCCGACCAACTGGCTGGGCATACGGAGGTTTTGTGGACGCGCTGCTCGAATCCCTCGAACCGAAGACGATCTGGTCCTACTTCCTCGGGCTGTCGAAAATCCCCCGCGGGTCCAAGAACGAGGCCGTGGCCGCGGCCTGGGTGGCCGATCAGGCCAAGGCCCTGGGGTGCGACGTGGAGCGCGACGAGGTCGGCAACGTGATCATCCGCAAGAAGGCCACCCCCGGGAAAGAAGGCCGGCCCACCGTCTGCCTCCAAGCCCACGTGGACATGGTCTGCGAGCAGAACGAGGGCACCGGCCACGACTTCACGAAGGATCCCATCAAGGTCTGGAAGGACGGCGACCTCCTCCGCGCCACGGGCACAACCCTGGGCGCCGACAACGGCATCGGCGTGGCCGCGGCGCTGGCGGTGCTGGCCAGCAAGGACATCGCCCATGGCCCCATCGAGGCCCTGATCACCATCGACGAGGAGACGGGCCTCACCGGCGCCAACGGCCTCCAGCCCGGCCGGCTCAAGGCCAAGTTCCTCCTCAACCTCGACAGCGAGGAGGAGGGCTACCTCACCATCGGCTGCGCCGGGGGCGAGGACACCATCATCACGCGCAAGCTCACGCGCGTGGCCGCGCCAGCCGGCAGCCGCGCATTCCGGCTGAAGGTGTTCGGCCTCCGCGGCGGCCACTCCGGCATCGACATCCACGCCGGCCGGGGCAATGCCATCCGCATCCTCGCCCAGGTCCTGGGCACCCTGAAGCCGGCCTTCGCGTTCAGCCTGGCCGCCATCAAAGGCGGCAACAAGCGCAACGCCATCCCCCGTGAAGCCTCGGCCCAGATCTTCCTGGACCCCGCGCAGGAGCAGGCCTTCAGGAAGGCCCTGGCGGAGCATGAGGCCCATTGGCGCGCCGCCCTCGGTGCCCACGATCCCGGCCTCCACCTGGCCCTGGAAGCCGGGGAAGCCACCCAGGTCATGTCCAGTGCCGATACCGATGCCCTGATTCGCCTGTTGTTGGCCCTGCCCCACGGCGTCGAGGCCATGAGCCCGGATATTCCGGGTCTGGTGCAGACCTCCACCAACATGGGCGTGATCGAGACGCGCGAAGACGAGGTCGAGGTGAACCTCCTCACGCGCAGCTCCATCAACGCCTCGAGGGCGGCCCTGTCCGAGCGCATCGCAGCCACCTGCGCCCTGGGCGGGTTCGAGTCCCATGTCACCGGCGGCTACCCCGGCTGGAAGCCCGAGCCCAAGGCCTCCCTGGTCCGCATCGTGAACGAGACCAATCAGAAGGTCTTCGGTAAGCCCCTGGAGATCATGGCCATCCACGCCGGCCTCGAATGCGGCCTCATCGGCGAGAAGTACGCCGACATGGAAATGGTGTCCTTCGGCCCCAGCATGTGGGACGTCCATACCCCCGACGAGCATGTGAGCGTGCCCTCCGTCGGCAACTTCTGGAAGCTGCTGGTGGCCGTTCTCGAGGCCGTGTAGCCCTTCCGATCACGGCCCTTGGCCCAGGCCCGGGGCCGTGATAACCTTGCTGCTTCCGCCTCCGCGGCGGAGCCATGGGAGAGTTGTCCGAGTGGTTTAAGGAGCACGCCTGGAAAGTGTGTGTAGGTCAAAAGCCTACCGAGGGTTCGAATCCCTCACTCTCCGCCAACTGCGCCCCGCGAAGCGGGGCGCACGTTTTTACAGAGAGTGGGGGATTCGAAATCACTGAAATGCTGGCAGGTAGGCCCCGCCAGAGGCAGTCCAGTGGACAGCCGGAGGCGAATAGGGCCGTGCCAGCATTTCGTGCGGCCGGAGGGGTCACCCGCAGGGTGGCCCCGGAGGGAATCCCTCACTCTCCGCCAAAAAGCCCCGTCACCATCAGGTTTCGGGGCTTTCTTCCTTGCGGGCTTGGTTACGTCAATGAGCCCGTTTCCGGCTTGAAGGCGCTTGATCTGAGATCAGTCGTTCCGGTGGTCATTGTCCCGTTCGTGACCCCGCCCATGGTTACCGTGGCTACCGGACCCCCGGCCATGCTCCTGGCGCCAGCGGCTGTAATCCTCTCCTTCCTCCATCCTCTGATGAGACCAGTGTCCGGGCTCGTAGCGATAAGCTTCGCCCTCGCGTCGGTACTGCGGTCTGACCCAGCTTGAACCGCGGCGGTCGGGCTCTTCCCAACGTCCCGGGGCCCAGGCCCAACGATCATCCTGACGGTCCCAGTAGCCATTGATCCAAACATGGCTCCTGCTGGGCCGCGACATCCGGACTTCCACGCGGGGTGGCGGTGGCGCTTCGGGGGCGATACGGATGCGGACTGCACCGAGATCCACGCCTACGCGGATCTGGGCGGTAGCAGGCACCCAACCGAGCGCCATGAGCGCTGTGGGTAGAACCAGTCTTGCCAAATGTCTTTGCATGAGGGGCCTCCTCGACCACGTACTGAACATGCAGATGCCATGCCAGGGTCGTACCATGGGCCTTCCAGGGCGCTTACGATCCCGCCCAAGGGGCTGCCGTGGCTGGGGCCCATCATGCTGATGTCACGGCTCCATCAATTCGATCAATTGGGGCACACGGTGTAAAGCGGCTTCATCTCTTCTCAAAGCCAGTAGGCGAGGAGCCGCGCAAACCACTCGGCGAGTCGCTGGCCTACTGGGCGATGCTTCCATCGCGCGAGGGTGATCTCGTTGGAATCCTTCAGGTCTTCGCCGAAGGCAGCCTCCATCTCCTGTCCGAAGCCGTCCCCCATGACGACCACGTTGACCTCCTTGTTGTGGAGGAAGCTCCGCATATCCATGTTGGTGGAGCCAACCGTGGACCAGCTGCCATCGATGACGGCGGTCTTGGCGTGCAACACAGAGCCCCTGAGTTCATGGACCTTGATGCCGGCCTCCAGCATCTGGGTGTAGAAGGAGCACCGGGCATGGGTGGTGAGCCAGCTGTCGGAGACCTTGGGCAGAATGATCTCCACGTCCACGCCGCGCTTGGCTGCATCCAGAAGCGCTTTCATGATCTGGACATCCGGGACGAAGTAGGCAGCGGTGATGTGGATGGATTTCGTGGCGCCCTGGATGGCCAGGAAATAGGCTTTGAAGATTTCGTGGTTGCTTCCCGGCTGGCTCCTGAGAACCCGCAGGACCTTGTCTCCCGCGGGCGGCAGTGCGGGGAAGTAGTCCTTCTCGGGCAGGTCGCCCTCCTTCTGGCTGGCCCAGTTGTCCAGGAACATCCATTGCAGGGCGGCCACGGCCGGGCCCTCGATCTGGATGTGGGTATCCCGCCACCCCGCAGGAGCGGTGCCCTTGGATGGAGACCGGAACAACGAGCCGTGTGAATAGACCGCCGTGATGTTCACGCCGCCCGCGAAAGCCACCTTGCCATCCACGACCAGGATCTTCCGGTGGTCACGGTTATTGATCCGCCAGCGCCAGGGCCGGTGGAGGGGGTTTACGGGTTGGAAGGGAAGGAGCCGGATGCCCGCTTCCTGCATGCGGTCGAAGAAGGCCTGTGGTGTCCCCAGCGTGCCGACACAGTCGTAGATGATGCTGACCTGGACGCCTTCCTTCTGCTTGGCGATGAGCAGCTCCGCGAACTTCATGCCCAGAGGATCCTGGTCGAAGAGGAAGGTTTCCAGGTTGATGGAGTCCTTGGCGCGAGATACCGCCGCCGTCATTGCGGAGATGGTCTTTGGACCGTCGAAGAGGAGCGTGACCTTGTTCCCGGCGATGAGCGGCCGTCCTGTGGCGGCCTCCTCGAGCCCGGCCAGCATCTTGGCATCCACCTTGGAATGGCCGAGGCGCTTGGTGAGCAAGGATGAAGCGTCGCCATGGCTGAGCGTCCCTTGGCCATCGATGACGCGCGGAGTCGCTGGCGCATTGAGCGGCACCTTCAGGTAGTTCACTTCAGGCAGGCGCGCACAGCCCAAGGCGAGAAGGCCCACGAGGGCTAGGGAGAGGTTCATCCGTACACGCGCCCAAGCCTCCGACCGGCGCCGCAGATGGAAGGACCGCCGGGAATCGGGGGGCGCCTGGGGCGGATGGGCATTCAAGGGGTGGTCGCCTTCCCTGAGCCCAGTCTGGCCAGGAGTTCTAGTTGCTCCTTCTGGATGGCCAGCAACTCTTCCCACTGCTTCTCACGGAGGAGATCCAGCTTCTCGTGCAGCAGCATGATGTCCAATTCGGCCTTGAGGTTCACTTCGTAGTCATGCCCGGCGTGGACCCGGTCCTTCTCCGTTTGGCGGTTCTGGGACATGAGGATCACCGGGGCCTGGATGGCCGCCAGCATGGAGAGGAAGAGGTTGAGGAGGATGTAGGGATATGGATCAAACGTTTTGCCGCGGTTCATGAGGAGGAACGCGTTGAGCCCCACCCAGGCGACCATGGCGCCTGCGAAGAGCCCGACGAAGATCCAGGACCCTCCGAAGGACGCCACGGCATCCGCTGCACGCTGGCCGAAGGTGCTGACAGAGTCGCACTCCATGGCGACGTCACGTGTGATGTGCCTGCGCCCGGCCACATGCCGCGCCACTTTCTGCGCCCGCTCGTCCAGGGCTTCGAAGGGCATGCCCAGCAGCTTGGCTGCGATCTCATGGGGTTCGCGCATGGTGGTCTCCTTGGGAATCCTCTGGTTTGCCCGCGGTCCGGCCTCCTGTGGCTGGCGAGGGTTCAACCTGGCTGACGGCTGACCGAGATGGTCCCCCTGGGTCCGGAGACGGCGCTCCTGGAATCAAGCCAGCCGTTCAAGGCCTCGTTGAACGCATCGGCACGCTCGAAGGCCACGAGGTGGCCCGCCTCGGGGATGACCGTGAGCTGGGCGCCGGGAATGGACTCGGCCAGGACGACGGATTCGTTGGGCGGAATGACCGTGTCCTCGGCGCCGGTGATCACAAGGGTGGGAACCCGGATCTGGCCAAGTCGGGCGCTCGCATCCGGCCGATCCGCCATGCCCCATAGGGCCCCCATGACCCCGTCCGGCTTGGAAGTCGCCATGAAGCCGCGGACGGACGCGGCCATGGCCGGATCCTCACGGTTCGTGGCGAGCATCTTGGGCGCCATGGCGTCAACCACCACCGAAACCCCCTCCGCGCGGACCTTTTCAGCGGTGGCCCGACGAGCCGCGGCCACCTCGGGCGCATCCTTGCCGGCCTTCGTGCCCACCAGCACCAGCCCGCGCAGCGCGTTGGGGTACGCCATGGCGAAGGCGAGCGCCACATAGCCGCCCATGGAGTGGCCCACGAGGATGACCGGCCCCGTGGACAGGCGCTGTACCAGGTCGTGGAGATCCTCGGCGAACCGGCTCATGGAGACCGGCCCCGGTCCCGAGGTGCTTTCGCCTAGACCCCGCAGATCCGGGGCGATCACGCGGTGGTTCGCCTTGAAGAACGCCACCTGCTTCGACCAGGTGGCCCGGTTGAGGGGAAAACCGTGGACGAAAAGCAGAGGAGCCCCCTGGCCCTCATCCGTATAGGCGATCCGGATGCCATTGATATCTTTGAACATGTTCCCTTCCCTTCAGTCACCCCAGCGCGGGAGGCCATGGGTTCTTGAGTGCTCGGTGAGGTCTTTCAAGAGGACTACCCAGGCAGATCAGCCAGCGAACGGCCTGGGTGATGCCCCGAACCACAGCTGCAAGATGGGTCCACCCGTGAGGCATGCCAGTCGCCTGGACTCCCCGCGGGTGGATTGGGATGGCAGTCTGGATCCGGGAGGGATCGAGGAATCTCAGAGCCCGGCGGTCTTCTGCCCGGTAATGCCTTCACCGGATACAACCAGTTCCACGCGCCGGTTTTCCTGCCGGCCTGCGGCCGTCTCATTGGTGGCGATGGGGTTCCCCTTCCCGAATCCCATGGAGGTGACGGAATCGCTTGCGACGCCCTGGCTCACGAGGAAATCCATCGTATTCTTGGCGCGCTGCTCCGACAGACGCTGATTGAGGGCCTCACTGCCGTTGCTGTCCGTGAAGCCGTCCGCCTCGATCTTCAGTCCTTTGTGGGTCGAAAGGATTCCCGCGATCTTGGAGAGTTTCTCGCGCGCGGCGGGAAGCAGCGTCGCCTTCCCGTTCTGGAAAAGAACGCCGGACATGTTCACGATCAGCCCCCGGGCGGTGGCCCGGGTCTGAAGGACCGCATTGAGCTGATCCATCAGCTTGGCCCGCAGCCCTTCGTTATTGGCCGTGAGGCCTTCATTCCTGGACTGGAGGCCTTCATTCCTGGCCTTGAGACCGGCATTCTCGATCTCAGCCTGCCGGGTCTTCAGGAGAGCGGACTCCTCGGCAGCGGAGGCCATGGCGGTCTCCCGCCTGGATTCGTCCAGCTTGTTCTGGGCCGCCTGCCGTTCCATGGCCAGCCGTTCCACATCCTGTTTCTGGACTGAGATCAGGCGGGCATCCTCAGCTCTCTGAACGGCTTCCTTCGCTGACACGACTCGGGCCTTCTGGCCGCCTTCCTTGCTTTCTGCCTGGGCGAGGTAGGTCTCGGCCTTGCCAAAAGCCTCCGGCGCGTAGGCCGATGCCCCCGTAGCCCGGGCAATCCGCACCGCATTGCGCGCCTGGAAGACATGGAACGGTGTCTTCTCATCCATGGCCATCGGCGCCACGGAATCCAGGTTTAGGGTGTACTGGCCACGCTTCAGCAGCTCGAACTTGGCGTCAATGAACTCGAACTGTTCCGCCGAGCCTTTGCGGATCGCGTTTTCCATCACGACCACATTGCTTGGCTGGCTCACCGCAAAATAGGGCTCGGCAGTCACGATGAGACCGAAGGTCTGGAGTCTTTCGCTGACCTTGACCTTGCCGTGGCCCTTTTCAAGGATGAGTTCCCCCAGATTCGTGGCGCTGCCTTCAGGGGAGATTCCCCACACCACATAGGTCAGGAACTCTCCGCCGAAGGTCGAGGCAGGTGGCAGGTTCTTGAACTTCGCAGCGATCTGGATCGCCCCGTTTTCGCTCTTCACCCTCGCCTCACCCGAGGCGTTCGGGACGAGTACCGTGCCCAGGAGATCAATCTCGGTGGAGTGTTTCAG
>DASXUH010000053.1:0-3945 GCA_036504935.1 Geothrix sp.
TTCCTGAAGACTGAGGACCGAGGACTGAGGACTCAGCTTCCCATTCCGTGCTTCTTCATGATGGCGGCGCGCTGGGTGTCGTATTCGGCCTGGGTGATGAGCTGGCCGTCGAAGAGCTCCTTGAGCTCGGTCAATTCATCCTTGAGGGACTTCGCGGGCGCCGCAGCTGCCGCTGGAGCGGGCGCATTGCCGGCGGGGAAGCCCTGTTGGCCCATCTGCTGGGCGGCGCCGGTCATCTGCTGGCCCATCATGTTGCCCATGCCGAAGCCCAGGCCCACGCCCATGCCCATGCCGGCGACGCCACCGGGGTTCTGGGCGGCCAGGGGGATGCTGTCGGCCACCTGCATCTGCGTGTAGGCGCCCATGACGGGGGCCATCATGCCCACGCCGGTGCGCTTGTCCATCATGGCTTCCACTTCCTCCGGGAGGCTGATGTTCTCCACGAAGAACTTGGAGAGTTCCAGGCCCATGGTCTTGAACTCTTCCTGGAGCTTTTGCTTCACCAGGTCGGAGATTTCGTCGTACTTGGCGGCCAGGTCGAGGGCGGGGATCTTGGCCTCGCCGAGGGTATCGGTGAAGCGGCTCATGATGGTCTTGCGCAGCTGCTCGCTGATGTCGGGCACGGTGTAGACGCCGTTGGTGCCCACCAGCTGCTTGAGGAAGGTGCCGCTGTCCACCACCTTGATGGAGTAAATGCCGAAGGCCCGGATGCGCAGCATGCCAAAGTCGGCGTCGCGCATCATGATCGGGTTCGAGGTGCCCCACTTCAGGTCGTTGTAGAGCTTGGTGGAGATGAAGTAGACATCGCTCTTGAAGGGGCTTTCGAAGCCGTACTTCCAGCCCTTCAGCGTGGCGAGGATGGGCAGGTTCTGGGTGGTGAGGTTGTGCGTGCCGGGCTTGAACACGTCCGCCAGCTGGCCCTCGTTGACGAAGACTGCCTCCTGGCTCTCGCGCACCACCAGCTTGCCGCCGTTCTGGATCTCCTGGCCCCGCATGGGGAAGCGCCAGGCCAGCGTGTCATTGGAATCATCCAGCCATTCGAGGATGTCGAGGAATTGGGCTTTGCCCCAGTCCATCAGACCCATGTGTCGTTCTCCTTGCGGCACTGGCCGCAGGTACGATTCTAGGCCGGGCTGTCAAGCCGGACAGGCGGCCTAGTGGGAAAAATCGGCGAACGGTCGCCGCCCGCCGGGAAGCGGACGTCAGCGGCTTCCCTTGACCATGCGCACCGGCCCGTCGGCCTTGCCCTTGGCACCGGGCTGGTCGATGCGCGCCTTGCTGTGGACCATGTGCGTGTCCGAGTCGATGATGCAGCGCCAGCCGCGCTCCTCGTTCGGCGCCCGCAGATCCACTTCCCAGCCGCCGGAGGCGCCGTTCAGGGGGATGCGCCGGGCACTGACGGCCCTGCCGCCGGTCTCGCGCTCGGCGATGGCCTTGGCTTCCTTGGCGGAACTGACGGGCCCGGTCGCATGGTGCCGGCGGGGCTTCGTGGGGGATGCGGACAGAACGAGGGCAGGGATCAGCGCCAAGGTGGCGCCGAGGGTCATGGAACGCATGGGGACTCCGGGGTTGTGCCAGGATTCTAGCCCCAGCCGGGGCCAACCTGCAATCAGGCCCGGTAGAGCGCGGCGCCCCAGTGCAGACCGGAGCCCAGCGCCGTGAACGCCACGAGCATGCCAGGCTGGATCAGGCCACCTTCCATGCATTCATGGAAGAGGATGGGCAGCGTGGCAGCGGTGGTGTTGCCGTAGCGTTCGATGTTGTGGGGCACCTTCTCCGGCGACAGGCCCAGGGCTTTCTGCACCCCTTCGATGATGCGGAGGTTGGCCTGGTGGACCAGCACCAGGTCCAGCGCCTCCACGGCCACGCCGGCTTCCGCGCAGACCTCGCGCACCGCCTGGGGCATGAGGGTCACAGCGGACTTGAAGACCTCCTTGCCGGACATGACCGGGAGGGTCTCCCCGGTCTGGATCTGCTCCACCGTCACGAAAGGCCGCCGTTTGAAGCTGACCCCCGGCATGGTCAGCACGCCCGCGCCGGTGCCGTCGGTGAAGAGGCGGGTCTTCAGCAGACCGGCGTTTCCTTCCCGCGCCTCGATCACTACGGCGCCCGCCCCATCGCCGAAGAGCACTGTCCGGTCCCGGCTGAGGGTGTTCTCGGCCCGTTCCGCTTCGGTGATCGCCCGGGTGGACTGGCCGATGAGGGTGTCCCAGCCCAGATGCCAGGGCATGAAGCCCGTATGCACTTCCGCCCCCACCAGCAGGACCCGCCGGTAGCGGCCGCTCTGGATGAGGAGGTCGGCCAGCTCCAGGCCGTAGAGGAAGCCGCTGCATTGCTGCCGCAGATCGAAGGTGGGCAGGTCTGTGCGGAGGCCCAGGGCCGCCTGGAGGAGCGGTCCATTGCCCGGGAGCACATGATCCGGCGTCATGGTGGCGAAGATGACCGCATCGATATCCGCCATGCCGAGGCCCGCCTTGGCGATGGCGGCCCGGGCGGCGATGGCGCCGAGGTCCGTGGAACCCTGCCCCGGCTCCGCGTAGCGTCGCTCCTGGATGCCGCTGCGCACGCGGACCCACTCGTCCGAGGTGTCCATGAGCCGTGACAGCGCCTCGTTGGTCACGATATGCGGAGGCACGCCTATGCCGGTTCCGGTGATCACACTTCGCATGGACTGCCTCTTTAGAAGATGGGAGCGCGTCAGCATACCCGGGTTCAACGCTCGGGCACACCCAGAAGCCGGAGGGCCATGGCCTGCTCGCTGGGACGCTCCAGGCGCGCCCCGTCAGCCTTCAGGGTGTGGATCCGCAACGCGCCATCGGTGAAGCCCAGTAGCACACCCTCCCGCGAGGCGCGGAAACAGCCTGTTGGGCAGGGCAGCTCCGTGGGCAGGGCCCAGGCCACCTTGACGGTCCCATCGGTGGTCTCGAGGAAGGCGTTGGGCCAGGGGTCGGCCACAGCGCGGATCTGGTTGAAGGCCTCTCTGGCCGTCATGGTGAAGTCCAGGCGGGAGTCCGCAGGTTTCCGGCCGCCAAAATAGCTGGAGGGGCCGAGGGTCTTCTGGTCGAGACGGGGGATGCTGCCGTCCGCCAATCCGGGCGCCGCCTCGCGCACCAGGCCCCGCCCGGCCTCCGCGGCCTTCAGGGTGAGGCTCAACGCGGTCTCGTCCCAATCGATGGACAACCCGGCCTGGGCCACGATGTGGCCATCGTCAGGCTTGGGGGTCATGGCATGCAGGGTGACACCCGTTGCGGTCTCGCCCTTCACCAGCACCCAGTTGAGGGGGGCCCGGCCCCGGTACTTCGGCAGCAGGCTCCCGTGCAGGTTGTAGGCGCCGAGCCGGGGGAGCTCCAGGAACCGCGCCTGGATCATCTCCCGGAAGTAGAAGCTGAAGAGGAAGTCGGGCTGATGCGCCCGGATGGCCGCAAAGACCTCATCGGTGTTGAAGCTGGGCGCCATGTGCACCGGGATGCCCCGGGCCTCCGCCACGGCCGCGGGAGGGGTGAACCACCGCTCGTCGACGCCCTGGGCGTAGGTGTACAGGGCCTTCACCTCGACCCCGGCCTCCAGCAGCCCCTCCAGGGCCGCGGTCCCCACGCTGGAATAGGCGCACACAACGGCAGTCCGGCCCGACATAATCCCTCCAGCTCCAGCATCTCATAACCTGTTGCCCTTCCCCTCCGTAGCCCTAATGTTGTGCCGGGAGCCACCCCATGCGCCTGCGTGCCCTGTCCCTGTTGTTCGGCGCTGCGCTGCTGGTGGCCGGCGAGGACCCCTTCGAGGTGCCACCCGAGATCCAGGCCTTCACCCGCCAGCACACCATCGCCCGGCAGGGCGTTTCCGCCAAGGTCTCGGCCCTGCTCAAGGCATTCTTCACGTCCCCCGAGGAGGGCGGATTGGGGATCACCTATGACAATGCCTACACCCGGACCCCCAAGGAGGTCTGGC
>DASXUH010000054.1:0-18575 GCA_036504935.1 Geothrix sp.
GCGCCCACGGTTTCCAGGCGCGTGGCGTAGGGCATCAGCACCCATTGGTCCGTGCCCCGCAGGAAGCCCTCGGTGAGCGTGGCGACCATCTCCCAGACGCGGGTACCCCAGGGGCCGCTCCGCTGCTCGGTTTGCGCGACCACCTCGCGGGCGGCTGACAGGAAGCGAGGCGCCTCTAAGCCTGCCCAATGCAGCGGCAGCGTGCCGATGGCCGTGAACGCCGAATAGCGCCCACCCACCGATTCCGGGATGGGCAACAGCCTCCACCCCTCGGCCCGCGCCAGCTGAGCGAGCGGATTCTGGTCGTCCTGGGTGATGGCAACGGGCGCCTGGTGCCAGCGTCCCCAGCCGGTCTGCGCACGAAGTCGACTGATCCACGTCCAGAGTTCCAGCGTGCGTCCGCTCTTGGAGGCGAACACCAACTGGTCTTCCGGCTCCAGCCGCAGGCCGCTGCCTTCCGGGGAGGCCAGCGGCTGCCACCGGAGCCGCTGCGACGCACCAGGAAAGGCCTGGATGAGCGCCTCCGCAGGCAGCAGAGAGCCGCCGATCCCGCACCAGAGCAGCCGGCCCGGCGCCAGGGCCGGCGGCAACGCCACCTCCTCCACGCCGAGCCATCCCGACATCGGATGTCCAACCATCCGTTGCCACAATGCCATTGAGTCCATTCCCACTTCTCCTGTTTCAGCCATCTTAGGCCATCATGACCTCAGGAGCCGCTATGAAGACCCTGCGCAAAGCCGTCATCCCCGTCGCCGGCCTGGGTACCCGCTTCCTGCCCGCCACCAAGGCCCAGCCCAAGGAGATGCTGCCCCTCGTGGACACCCCCGTGATCCAGTACGTGGTGGAGGAGGCCATCCGCGCCGGAATCGAAAGCATCGTGCTGGTGACCGGAAGGGGCAAGGGCGCCATCGAGAATCACTTCGACGTCGCCTATGAGCTGGAGGACACCCTCCGACGCCGGGGCAGGCAGGAAGATCTCGACCTCGTGCGCGACATCACCCACCTCGCCCAGTTCGCCTACGTGCGCCAGGGCGAACCTCTGGGCCTCGGCCACGCGGTGCTGTGCGCCCGCCATGCGGTGGGCGATGAGCCCTTCGCCCTGCTCCTGGGCGACGATGTCTTCGATGAGCGCGATTCAGCCCTGGAGTCCCTCATCGCCGCCTACCGGGCCACCGGGAAGTCCGTTGTCGGCGTCCAGGAGGTCCCGGAAGAGCATGTCTCCCGCTACGGCATTGTCAGTGCGCCCGGTGGCGGCAAACCCGTCTGGGATGTGACAGCGATTGTCGAAAAACCGAAACCCGCGGAGGCGCCCAGCCGCTGGGCAGTGGTGGGACGCTACGTCCTGGAGCCCCGCGTGTTCCAGCATCTCGCGGCCCTCAAGCCTGGCGTCGGCGGCGAGTACCAGCTCACGGATGCCCTGGCGATCCTCGCGCGGGAGGGTCGCCTCGTGGCCGCTCCCATCCCCGCCAAGCGCTTCGACACCGGCAACAAACTCGACTACCTGAAGGCCAATGTCGAGTTCGCCCTCAAGCGGGAGGACCTGCGCAGCGATTTCGCCGCCTACTTGAAGGACCTGGTGAAGGGGCTCTAGCGCCTCAGCCGCAGGGCGTTCAGCACCACGGTGAGCGAGCTGAGGCCCATGGCCAGCCCGGCGAGCATAGGCCCACCGAAGCGCTCCAGCTGGCCGAAGGCGGCCAGGGGCACCAGCACCAGGTTGTAGCCGAAGGCCCAGCCCAGGTTTTGCCGGATCACGCGATGGGTCCGCAGGGCGAGGCGGCGCGCGGCGAGGATGGGCTCCAGCCCCGGCCTCAGCAGCACAAGGGGAGCCGCCGCCATGGCCGCGGCCGTACCCTGCTCGCCCGCTCCAGAGCCCATGGCGATGCCACAGTCTGCCTGGGCCAGGGCCGGCGCGTCGTTCACGCCGTCACCCACGAAGCCGACCACGGCGCCCTGTGCCTGGAGATCCCGGATCCGGGTGAGCTTGTCCTCGGGGCGCAACCCAGCGGCCACCGATTCGATGCCCACGGCCTCAGCCATCTTCGCCGCAGGCTCCGCACGATCTCCCGTGAACAGGTGGAGGCGGAGGCCTTGCTGCCGAAGTTTCCCGGCCACCGCGGCACTTTCGGCCCGCAGGCGGTCGCCCAGCACGAACACGCCGTTCAGCCCGGAGGCGTCCGCCAGGCCCACGGCGGTCCCATCCTCGTCCACTTCGGGGAAGACCTCCCCGAGGAAAGCGGCGCTGCCCAGGCGCCAGGCGTTGCCGTCGATCTCGCCGCTGACCCCGCCGCCAGGGTGGGCACGGAAGGCCGACACCGGCTTCAGGGCGCCGGCATGGGCCGTCACCAGGCCGCGGGCGATGGGATGTTCCGAATCCCGCTCCAGGCTGGCCGCGAGCTCCAGCAGATCCGCATCAGCCCTGCCCGAGGTCCCCACGATCCTGCGTAGCCGTGGCCGCCCCTCTGTGATGGTCCCGGTCTTGTCGAAGGCGAGATCCGTAGCCTGGCCGAGGGCTTCGAGGGCCGCTGCATCGCGCACCAGTACGCCTTTCCGGGCGGCGGAGCCCAGACCCACCATCACCGCCACCGGAGTGGCCAGGCCGAGGGCGCAGGGGCAGGCGATCACCAGCAGGGTCACGGCCGGGCGCCAGGCGGAGGCGATGGTGCCGGTGGCCAGCCACCAGCCCGCCAGGGTCAGCAGGGCGAGGACCAGAATGGCCGGAACGAAGACGGCGCTGATGCGGTCCGCCAGGTCCTGGGCGGGGGCCTTGGAGCCCTGGGCCTGGGCCACCAGCTGAGCCATGCGGGCCAGCTGGGTCTGGGCCCCCACGGCCTGGATCTCCATTTCCAGCGCCGAGCCGTGGACCACGGTGCCGGCCACCAGACCTTCACCTGGCCCCTTGGAAACAGGGAGGGGTTCGCCCGTGAGCATGGATTCGTCCACTTCCGCCTGCCCCGTGGTCACGCGACCATCGGCGGGCACCGCATGGCCAGGCAACACCCGGGCGCGATCGCCGGGCCGCAGGTCCGCTACCGGGACTTCCACCACTGTGCCATCCGCCGCCAGGCGCAGGGCCGTGGGCGGCGCCAGGGCCAGCAGCTCCTTCAGGGCGTCCGTGGCCTTGGACTTGGCGCGGCTCTCCAGGTACTTGCCCGTGAGCAGGAAGGCCACCAGCGCCGCGGCCGTCTCGAAGCTGAGGTGGTGGACGCCGTTCAGCCATTCCACCACGGCAAAGGTCCAGGCCACACCCGAACCCAGCGCGATGAGGGTGTCCATGGAAGCCTGGCCATGCCGCGCCTGGCGTGCCGCCCGGCGGAAGAAGCCCCAGCCGGCCCAGAAGACCACGGGAGCCGAGAGGAGGGCCTGGAGCCAGCCCGGCAGGTGGAGCCCCAGGCCAGGGATCATGGCCAGCAGCAGGGGCGCCGTGAGGACCAGGGCGAGGATCATCCGGTTCCGGGCGGGGACCGGGTCATCCTCGGCCTGCGCCACCGCCTGGTCCGCCTTGGGCCGGCCCAGACCATAACCCGCATCCTCGACCTGCGTCGCCAGGGTCTCGAAGCTGGCTTCGCCCTCCACCGTGGCCGTGGCGGTGGCCAGGTTCACCGTCGCGGCCCGCACGCCGGGGGTGCCGGCCAGGGCCTTCTCCACATGGCGCACGCAGGATGCGCAGGTCATGCCAGTGACGGTATAGGTCTCGGTGCTCATGTCGGGCCTGGGTTCGGCTTAGGCCGACTCCGTCATCTGGTAGCCCGCTTCGGCCACCTGGGCAGCCAGAGTTTCGAAGCTCGCGGTACCGGTCACCTTCGCCGTGCCGCTGGCCAGATCCACGGCCACCTCCACGACGCCGGGGGTGTTGCGGATCGCCTTGTCAACGTGGCGGACGCAGCCGCCGCAGGTCATGCCGGTCACGCGATAGGTCTTGGTGTTCATGGGCTCTCCAGGGGGTTCAGGCCCGCAGTTCCGTGAGCGCGGGGAGGCGCCCGGCCTCGGCGAGCAGGGTTTCCATCAGGTTGCAGCCCAGGTCGCTGCTCTGGCCATCTGGCGTGCCCAGGGTGATGCGGAGGATTTCCACCAGCAGCTGGATCTCGGTGAGCTTGCTCTCCAGGACCCGCAGCTTGCCGCCCAGGGCATCGCGCACATGGGCGCAGGGGGCGCTGTCCTGGCGCAGGGCTCGCAGCAGCTCCTGCACCTCGTCCAGGGTGAACCCCGCGGCCTGGGAGGCCTTCAGGATCCGCACCCACTGGATGGCTTGGGGCGGGAAGAGCCGGTAGCCCTTGGGGGACCGGGGCAGGTCGCCGAAGACGCCGGCATCCGCATAGAAGCGCAGGTTCCGGGCCGTGAGGCCTGAACGGGCGGCGAGCTGACCGATCTTCAGCAGGCGGGTGGCCGCGGGCGCAGGGGTCGGGCGAAAGTCAGCGACGGTCGACATGGGGACCTCCCAGAGACGAACAGCCCCAGCTTAAGCCTCCAGTTGCATGGAAGCTCAAGGATAAAATCACAAAAAACTATATGCGCTGATAGCGATGGATATGCAGGTGCAGGAGCGTCACGGCCGCCGGGGTGACGCCGGGGATCCGGCTGGCCTGCCCCAGGGTCTCAGGGCGATGCAATATCAGTTTTTCCAATACTTCCTTCGACAGCCCATGCAGATGTTCGATGCGGAAATCCGCGGGAATCCGCACATGGTCCCAGGCCCGGTGGCCCTCCAGCAGCCGGGCCTCCCGTTCGCGGTAGGGGGCGTAGCGCAGGTCGAAGAGCAGCAGGTCCCGCTCCCAGCCGGGATTCCATCCGGTCTGGGGAGCGGCCCACCCCTCCAGGAGGGCCAAGCACGCATCGGCTTCGGATTGTCCCATCTGCTGGCGCCGCAGCAGGTCGGATAAGGCCAGACCCGCGTCCAGGCGCAGGCCGGCGGCGGCGGCGATGGGCCCGAATGGGCTGGTCTGGGTCACCCAAGCGGCGTCGCACTGCGTCCGCAAGCGCTCCCGCCGTTCGATCTTGGCCTCCACCAAGGCCAGTTCTTCCAGCTCCAGGGCCCCCACCTCCCGGGCCACGGCCAGGAGCCGGGCGTCTGCCACGTCGCAGGCCAGGCCCAGCCGGTGTTCCGCCCGGGCCGTGAGCATGCGATAGGGCTCGTCCGTGCCCTTGGTGACGAGGTCGTCGACCATGACACCCAGGTAAGCCTGGTCCCGGCCAAGGATGATGGGCGCCTGGTCCCGCAGCCAGCGCACGGCATTGAGACCCGCCAGGAGCCCCTGGCCTGCGGCCTCCTCGTACCCCGTGGTGCCGTTGATCTGGCCCGCGAACCACACGCCTTCCAGGCCCTCCACCGAGAGATCCCGGCGTAGCTGCAGGGGATCGAAGCTGTCGTACTCGATGGCGTAGCCGGGGCGCAGGATCTCGGCCGCCTCGAAGCCGGGCAGGCTGCGGACCATGCGGAGCTGCACATCCGGCGGCATGGAGGTGGACAGGCCTGCCAGGTAGATCTCTTCGGTCTCCAGGCTTTCGGGTTCCACGAAGATCTGGTGGCGTCCCTTGTCGGGAAACTTCACGAACTTGTCTTCGATGGAGGGGCAGTAGCGGGGGCCGACTCCCTCGATGTGGCCCCCGTAGAGACTCGATTTCGGCAGGTTCTCCCGCACGATGGCCTCAGTCTCCACCGTCGTGTGGACGATGTGGCAGGGCACCTGCGGCTGGGGGATCGTCTGGCTGAAGAAGCTGAAGGGGCGGGGCGGATCATCGCCGGGCTGGACCTCGAGCCGGCTGAAGTCGATGGAGGCCCGGGCCAGCCGGGGGCTCGTGCCGGTCTTCAGGCGGCGGTTCCGGAGGCCCAGCGCCTTCAGCTGCTCCGCCAGGTGGGTGCTGGCGGGCTCCCCGGCCCGCCCCGCCTCCAGGCGACGGTCGCCGATGAGAATGCGCCCATTGAGGAAGGTGCCGCTGGTGACCACCACGGCCTCGCAGGGCAGCACGGAACCGTCCAGCAGTTCCACGCCCCGCAGGCCCCGGGTGCCCTCCGCCCAGAGGATCGCCGTGGCCATGCCCTGGCGCAGCTTCAGTTCCGGCTGATGCTCCAGGAGCTGCCGGGCCGCGCTGCGGTATTTCACCTTGTCCGCCTGGGCCCGGGGGCCGCGCACGGCCACCCCGCGGCTTTCGTTGAGGATGCGGAAGTGGATGCCCGTGGCGTCGATGAGGCGGCCCATGGCCCCGCCCAGGGCGTCCAGCTCCCGCACCATGTGGCCCTTGCCCACACCCCCGATGCTGGGGTTGCAGCTCATCTGGCCAATCTGGTCGAGGTTCATGGTGAGCAGCGTCGTGGCCATGCCCATGCGGGCCGCGATGTGGGCCGCCTCGATTCCGGCATGTCCGCCGCCGATCACCACCACCTGCTTCAAACCAGCCTCCGAAGGTTGTCAGGATAACCTCCCCAATCCGCGGCTCCGGGGTCAGCTTGGATGTGAGAAAATGGCCCGATGCGACCCCGTTTGAGCCCTGAAGAACGCCGCGACCGCCGGAAGCGGGCCATGCGCCGCTCCATGTTCGTGCTGCCTTCCAGCATCACCATGGCTTCGATTTTCTGCGGGTTTTCCAGCGTGGTCATGTCCATCAACGCCGCCGGGGCCACGCCGGAGCGCTACTTCCTGTGGGCCGCCGGCCTGCTGGTGCTGGCGGGGATCTTCGATGGCCTGGACGGCCGCGTGGCCCGGGCCACCAACACCGCCACGGAATTCGGCGTGCAGCTGGACAGCCTGGCGGACGTGGTCAGTTTCGGCATGGCCCCGGCCATCCTCGCTTACCGCTACGGATTCTTCCACTTAGGGATCCACGACCCCAACCTGCGGGCCGCCGGCTGGGCGGCCTGCTTCGTCTTCACAGCCTGTGGTGCCCTGCGCCTGGCCCGCTTCAACGTGCAGGTGGGAGCCGTGGATCCCCGCTATTTCGTCGGCCTGCCCATCCCCGCCGGCGCCGCCTGCGTGGCCTCGGTGATCATCTGGCGGCCCACGCCGCCGGCCGCCACCCTCCAGGCCTACGCCCTGGCCGCGGAACTCTTCCTTGTGGGCCTCCTGATGGTGTCCACGATCCGCTTCCCCAGCTTCAAGAAGCGGGCCGGCAGCCCCCGGGCCGCCATGCTGACCAGCCTGAGCATCGTCCTGATCTTCGCGCTGATGATCCTGCTCCGGCAGCGCTTCTTCATCGGCTTCTTCGCGGCCTACATCACCCTCGGGATCCTCCTCAACCTGGCCTGGAAGGCCGGCTGGCGGGGCGTCGAGCCCCCCAGGGACGGGGCGGAGAACCTGGAGACCGTCCACTGAAGAAAAGGGATCCGGCCTCGGCTCTTAGCTCAGAATCCCGGCGATGCAGGCGCTGAGGAAGTTGGCCAAGGTGCCCGCCAGCATGGCCCGCAGGCCCAATCGGGCCAGATCCCCCCGGCGTTCGGGCACCAGGGCCCCGATGCCGCCCACCTGGATGGCGATGCTGCTGAAGTTGGCGAAGCCGCACAGGGCGAAGGTGGAGATCAGCCGCGCCTTGGTGGACAGGTTCGTCATGGCGCCCAGATCCAGGAAGGCCACGAATTCGTTCACCACCATGCGCTTGCCCAGCAGGGAGCCCACCTGCCCAGCCTCGATCCAGGGCACGCCCATCAGGTAGGCGAAGGGCTTGAACACCGCGCCCAGCACCAGCTCCAGGCTGAAACCCGGATGGATGGCCTTCATCAGGCCGTTGAGCAGGTAGATGAGGGCGATGAAGGCGATGAGCATCACCGCCACGTTGAAGGCGAGCTGGCCGCCCTCGAAGGCGCCACGGGCGGCGGCATCCAGCACGTTCGCGTCGTGGGTGGGGATATCCACCTTCACCTCGCCGGCCGTCTCTGGAGCCTCGGTCTCCGGCTCCAGGAGTTTGGCCATCATCACCGCGCCGGGGGCCGTCATGATCACAGCCGTGAGCAGGTGCACGATGTCCACATGGGCCACCTGGACGTAGGCCACCATGATGCTGCCTGACACGTGCGCCATGCCGGCCGTCATGATCAGCATCAGCTCGCTGCGGGTCATGCGCGCCAGGAAGGGTCGGATGGTCAGGGGGGCCTCGGTCTGGCCCATGAGGATGCTCGCCGCCACGCTCACGCTCTCGGCGCCCGACACCTTGAGGAAGCGGCCCATGGCCCGGGCCGCGGCGCTCACCACCCACTGCATGACGCCGATGTAGTAAAGCACCGCGAAGATCGATGCTACGAAGATGATGGTGGGCAGGACCGCGAAGGCGAACACCATGCCCACTTTCCCGCCGGGGCCGTCGGAGAGCGAGCCGAACACGAAGCTGGCGCCCTCGTGGGCGTAGGCCATGAGGTGTTCCACCACGATGCGCATCTGGTCGAAGGAGGAACCCACCAGGTTCCCCCGGAGCAGCCCCAGGACGATGACCCCGAAGAGGGCCCAGTTGAGGCTCTTGTTCTCGTAGGACGCGAAGCGGCGCAGCAGCATGGGCGTGAACATCAGGAGCAGCACCACCCAGCCGGTGCCCTTCGGGAAGGGCAGGAAGCCGAGCAGCCCTGAGATCGACGGTCCCTTCAGCACCACCAGGGCGAAGATCCACTGAAGGCAGAGCCCCCAGGCGATGGTGCGCCAGTGGATGGCGCTGCGCTTGTGCGACAGCGCGTACGCCATGGCCATGAAGGCCACGATCCCGGCCAGGCCGATGAAGCGTTCCATCGAGTGCTCCCTACAATTCGTTGTTCAGGGCCTCGACGGCCTTCTCCATGTAGAAACGGGCGCGGCCCAGCAGGCCCTCCCGCTGCATCACCAGCACCAGCGTGCACTGTTCCTTGGCGCCCATCATGAGGATCCAGTGCTGGTCGGTGGCGAAGACCACCTGCTTGACCTCGCCGCGGTCGAACTCCTCCACAGCCTGCTGGAGGTGCCGCTTCACCACGTGCTGGTAGGCCCCCAGGAGCTGCAGTCCCTCGTTGGAGACCTGGATCGTGCGGGAGCAGATGGGATCCCCGTCGTGATCGTTGAAGGTCGCGGCCAGGGCCTCGGGCACCTGTTCGATCAGCCGATCCAGGAGTTGCTGGAACATGGTGGGACTCCGGTGATGCGTGCTGACAGCATGACCGCACTAGATTTTGCGCGCCACCTGGAGTGCCCAGATCCCCACGAGCAGGGCCCAGGCCCCGAACCGTGCCACGCGGGACGTGGGCAGGGCCGGGTAGGGAGCTCCGCGCCAGGCGCGGCGCAGGTCCCAGAGGGCCGCAAGCGGCGCCGCAGCCACCAGGAGCGCCAGGGCTGGATACCAGTGGAGGGCCTCGCGCCAGTGGCCCTGGCCCAGGGCAAGGACGCTCCGGGTCAACCCGCAGGTGGCACAGGCGACCCCGGTGAACTGCTTGAAGGCGCAGCCCGGCAGGAAACCCGCGAAGGGCGCGAGGAATCGCGCCAGCCAGATGCCGAGACCCAGGGCCAGGCCCCCGAGGGCGATCCAGGGCACCCGCCTCACGGGGCCGCCCGCAGCAGCATCAGCATCATCACCGCCAGGCCCAGGCCGCAGGTGCCCAGCAGGGCGGCGTGGACCGCCGTGGCTGCCACGCCCCGCCAGGACTCGCACCCGTGCCGGGCGGCCAGGGCGAAGCCGCGGAAGAGCCACAGATAGCCGTCCAGGAGCATCAAGGGGAACGACAGTGCCGCACCCAGACCGGGCACGAAGCCCAGCAGCCCGATCAGCGTGCCCAGGGCCGTGATGCGCAGGACCTCAGCCTCGGCCACCAGGGTGGCCCGGAAACCACGCTTCCCTTTCAGCCCCCCCAGCAGCCAGAGGCCGGTGTGGTCCCAGACCGCGTGATGGAGCCAGGTGCCCAGCACGCCGATGGGCACGATCAGCAGGAGCCAGGGCCAGACCCGGCCGAAGGCGGGCGGGGCGGGCAGGGTCCGGAACAGTTCCCACAGCACCTCGGGATCGGCCCCCATGAGCCGCTCCACCCAGTCCGGCGGGTCGCTCCGCCGGAGCTGCCCGTAGGCCAAGAGGGCCCGCCAGATCGTCAACGCGGCATTCGCCAGGGCCAACGGGACCCACACGGTGAGCATCCGGATCAAGGCCCGGCCCAGGGGCGGCGGCGGTTCCGTGAAGGCAGCGGCGGGCCGAAGCAGGGCCCGGACCGAAGCCGCGAAGGGAACCTCCATCACTTCCTCAGGAACAGGGTCTCGAAGTCGCGGAGGGCGATGGCGTCGCCATCCCGCTTGAGGGGGGCGTGAAAGTCCCGGGGGCTCAGGTCGGCGAACTCCCCGAACGTGGCCACGTTCCCATTGATGTAGGCGATGAACTCGTCCTGGCGATGCTTGATGTAGGGCCGGAAGGGACGGGAGATGGCGCCCAGCAGGGCGGAGTCCAGGGCCGTCCAGGTCTGGAGGTGGGTCTCGAAGCCGTTCTTCCCCTCCCAGTAGCGATAGGAGGTGAGCATCTTCGCGCCCACCGCGAAGGGTGTCTTGAGCCGCCCCTTGTCGGCCATCCCCTCGACCAGGTACACCCGGTGGCCCGGGCGCTGATAGACGAGGCGGAGCGTACCCTTCAGCCCATGGGCGTCGTCGATGCTCCAGGATCCGTCGGGATGGATGAAGGCGTAGAAGCCCGGCACGAACTGGCAGTGCCGCCACATGGCCGAGGCCAGCCTGGGGTGGTCGAAGAGCTTCTCCATCGTCGCCAGGCGGACGTGCTTGGGCTGGGTCTGGGTCTCGAAGGCGAAATCCGCCCGGTTCAGGATGTCCAGGGCCTCCGCCCGGGCGGCCGGGGAGAGCTGGTCCACGAAGGCCGGAGGCTGGGCCTGGGCGAGGACGGCCAGAAGGGCGAGGAGCACGGCGCGCATATCCAAGACGCTAGCACCTCCCTGGCGGAACAGGGACCCTCGCCCGTCCCGACCAGAGGACCGGCCCTGACCCCCGGGGGTCGCGGCTATGCTTTTCCTCTGCCCCGAGGCTTCCATGTCGCCCGCATCCCCCTGGTTCCGCACCCCGGTCGCTCTGCTCTGCGCCCTGCCGGCCCTGGTCCAGGTTCCGGCCCGGGGACAGGAAGGTGACCTGGCGGAGCGGTTGTACCAGAGCGGCGAACGTGCCTACGGGGCCAAGGCCTACCAGGAGGCCCTGGACACCTGGGGCCAGTTGCTCCAGTCCGCCCCCAAGAGCGCATTCGCCCCCCGTGCCCTCCTGGCGCTGGCCCGCCACCAAGTGGAGGTGGAGCGCAAGCCCGAAGCCGCCATGCCCTACCTGGACCGGTTGAAGGCGGACTACATCCGGACGCCCGAAGCCGCGGAGGGGCTGCTGCTGCGGGGGACCCTGCTCGCGCGGCAGGCCCGGCGGTCCACGGACCTGAAGGACGCCATGGCGGAATTCAACCGGGTCATCGACCTCTTCCCGGAGTCCCCGGCCGTGGCGGAGGCCCGGTTCCAGCTGGGCCGGGCCTGGCGCGACCAGGGGCAGTGGGGCCGGGCCCTTCACCAGTTTATGGAAGCCCTCAGGGCCCGCCCCGACGCCGCCGTGGCGCCCCGGGCCATGCTGGAAGCCGCCGAGACGATGGATCTCCTGGACGATCTGCCGGGCTGCCTCCGGATGCTCCAGCGGCTCCGGACGCTGGCGCCCCAGAGCCCCGAGGCCCAGGAAGCCACCTGGCGCATGGCCGTGCGCGTGAAGCACCGGCTCCAGAAACCACCGCTGGGCAACGAGGGATCCTGGCCCCCGGGCCGTGTGAAATGGCTCAAGACGCCCACCCTATTGGCCACCACGCCCGATGGGGATCTGCTCATCTACCAGAACGACCTGGACCACGCCTTCCGGCTCCACGACGGCGACCTGGCCCCCGTCGGCCCCGCCGCCTCTTCGGCCAAGGCCCTGGTGACCACCCCGGCCGGCGAGGTCTGGCTCCTGGCCAAGGCCAGCCTCGTCCGCGAGCAGGTGGCAGCGCCGGCGCCCCTGAATGGCCTGGGCGCCATCTCCGGAGCCGCCCTGGACCGCTGGGGCGCCCTCTGGGTCGCCGATTCGAAAACGCCCGCCCTGACCGTCTTCGCCCCGGATGGGACCTCCCGCATCGTGGCCTCCCCCACGGCCAACGCTCTGGCGCTCCTGCCCACGGGCGGCATGGTCATCGCAGCGGATGCCGATCGCAAGCTGCTCTTCCTGGATGCCGACGGCCAGCCCCGCACCGTGGTCCCCTACGGCAAGGATCTGCCGGCCCCCTTCCGGTACGTGATTGCCTTGGCATCGGACGGGGCGGGGCAGGTGGCCGCTCTCGTGGAGGGCGGTGACTACGGAGAAGGAATCATGATCCTCGGCCCCCAGGGGGTGGTCCTCCGCCAGGCCACCTTCAAGAGCCTGGGCATCAGCGGCCGCATCACCTCCCTCACCTTCGACCGCTCCGGTGGCCTGATCCTCTGCGACCGCCGCAACGACCTCCTGTTCCGGTTGAACTGACATGCGCCTCCGCCGACTCCTCCCCCTCGTCTTCCTGCTCAGCCTCGGCCTCGGGGCCCAGGACCCCACCCTCAAGGACACCTTCCTCCAGGCCAAGGCCCTCTGGGCCACCCAGGGGGACCGCGAAGGCGCCACCGCCCGCTTCGAGAAGGTGGTCGAGACCCTCGCCCCCAAGGGCACCGCCCTGGAACCCGCCTGGGCCCAGGTGCTCTGCGAAAGCTACAACTGGCTGGCGGTGCTGGATGACCGCGGCGCCCAGACCAAGGCCCGGGCCCAGGGCCGCCTCCAGGCCCTCATCGACCTGAACCCGGATTTCGAGGTGGATCGGGCCCTCACCTCCCAGCGCCTGACGGCCCTCTTCGACCGCCTGAAGGCGGAGAAGTACGCGCCGGTGAAGCTCAGCTATGCGCCCGAGGATGGAACCCTGGCCGTGGACGGCCGGCCGGGGCCGCCCCTGGCCCGCCGGTTCCTCTCCTTCGGCACCCACAAACTGGTCTACAGCCGGCCGGGCTATGCGCCCACCGAGCTGAGCCTGGAGCTCGCCCCCCGGGACGCCAAGACCGCGGACTTCAAGCTCACCCGTGTGTCCTCCACCGTCACCCTCTATGTGCAGCCCAGCGGCGCGGAAGTCCTTCTGGACGGCCGGAGCCTGGGCCGCGCCAGGGGCCAGGCCGGCCCCGAGGCGGCGCCCCTGACCGTGCCCCTGGGCCTGCGCCCGGAGGACTTCTCCGGGGCCTTCGTCATCGGCGAGCTGGCCGCGGGCAGGCACCAGCTCGAACTGCGCGCCCCCTGCCACCGCACCAGGGTGCTCGAGATGGAGGCGAACCTGGCCACGCCCTGGGCCGATCACACGCTGGAGCCCATCCGCCTGGAGGCCTCCAAGGGCACCCTGACCGTCAGCTCCGTCTGGCCCGGGGGCGAGCTCTTCCTCTCCGGCCAGAGTCAGGGCCCCCTGCCGGTCACCCAGTTGCCCGTCTGCTCGGGCCCGTACGATCTCCTGGTCCGCTTTCCGGCAGGCGGCTTCTCCCGGCGCATCACCGTGGTGGAGGGCAAGGCCCTGGCGGTGGAAGCCAGGCCCAAGCCGCGCCTGGCGTTCCTGGGCCTGGAAGGGGAAACGGAATTCACGGGCCGGGCCCGGTTCCTGGCTCAGCTGGAGGGCCTCGGGAATCGCCTCCAGCAGGTGGCCTACCTGCCAGCCCATCCCGGTGAGACACCGAAGGAGGCCCTGGCCCGGGTGAAGGCCTCCCGGGAGGCGGAGCTCATCCTCCTCGCCACCCCGGTGCCGGACAAGGTGATCCACCGGGTCGAACTGCTGGTGGCCACCCTCGAAGGCGAGGAAGAGCGGTGGGTCGTGAAGCCTCTGGAAGAGGATCCCCTGGGTCCCCTGGCGGCGCGTCTCAACGCCGTACCGCCCCTCCACGAACCCGGGCTGGGCCTCGCCCTCCTCGATCTGCCCGGCGAGCCCGGGCCCTGGGTGCTGTCCGCCTCCGAAGCCGCCCAGAAGGCCGGCATTCAGGTCGGCAGGGCCCTCACCCAAGCCGATGGCAAGCCGCTCCCCTCCGTCCAGGCGCTGCGCCTGGCACTGAAGGACGCCAAGGGGACCGTGGCCCTCGGCCAGGGCGGCGCTCCCGTCATCCTTCCGGTCCAGACCGAAGCCCTGGAGCTTCCCTTCGGCGCCTCGAGCCTCTGCCATCCCGCCGTCCTGGCCCACCTGCGCCTCCAGTACGCGGGTGCCAAGGGGGATGAGGCGAACCTCATCCGGCTGAACCTGGGCCTCGGGCTCATGCACTTCCGCCGGTACGACAAGGCCATCGAGCAGCTGCGGGACACCCGGCTCAGCACCGTGAGCGGCGTGAGCCAGGGCACCCTGGACTACCATACGGGCCTCTGCTTCCTCCGGCTGGGCAGTGCCTACCAGGCCGAAGCGACGCAGGCATTCCGGCAGGCTCTGAAGTATCCTCAGGCAACCCTGCTCGGCCCCGATGGCCCCCTCGTCGCCCCCCTGGCCCGGCAGGCCCTCGAAGACCTGAAGTAGTTGGAGGAACCCATGAGGCACCAGCGCGGCGAAGGCAAGCTTGGCTGCATCGTCTCCCTGCTCGTATTCGGCGCCCTGGCCGCCGCGGGCTACAAGGCCATCCCCGTCTACTACGCTGACAGCGAGCTGGTGGACGCCTGCGACTTCATCGCCAGCAGCGCCGCCAAAAAACCCATCGAAACCATCGAGCGGGAAATCAAGGACAAGGCCCGGGAGCTAGTCATCCCCGAGGTGCTGGCGGACAAGAACGCCATCCGTGTCACCAAGACCGGCAGCGGCGAGGCCGGCACCTGCACCATCACCCTCCGCTTCAAGCGCACCATTGACTTCTACGGCGTCTACCAGTGGACCAAGGAGACGAACAAGCGCATCTCCAAACCCATCTTCGAGAACATCGGCTAGATCGGCGCCGGTTGGGCTTGCGGCGGGCGGCCGGCCACGGCACCCTGCCATATGCTCCTGTCACTTCCTGAGCGAAGTGTAGACATAGCGCAATGTGAGTGTATTTAACTAAGGTTTGAATAAAGTCAGGCCCCCTACTTGGGGGCCTTCTTTTTGGCGGGGCTCTTCGGGGCTCGTTGGGGGATCTTTGGACGCTCCGGGAGTTCGGACCGAGGGCCTGTCGCAAGCGCCCTTTTTACTGCATCTTCCCAATCACCCTCGATCTTCAAGGTCTCGGGTTTTGGGCCTTTGATCCCTATGGCGGGTTTCTTAGTTGGTCTGCTCATTCCCGCCCTGTGGTTTTGATAACAGTTTCCTCCCTAACCCCTGTAAATACACCTGAAGAATCTCAAAGTCGAGAGCGGTCATGGACGCAGGCACCCTCATGACAATCTCTCCGCTCGCAACTATGAACCGGAGTTCTTGCTGGTTGTCTCGCACTGGCCCGACATTGGAAAAGGGCGATTCAGTGCTAATTGATTGCAATGGTATGCCTTGATGCTTTGGAGGGGTCACTTGAGGGCCTTGATCCATGATTTCCTCGCTGCTACCGCCCATCTCATCGGGCTCATCAGAAGGATAGTCTTCTTTGAGCAGCTCCGCAAATTGAATTGTCTCCTTAAACCTTGAGATAAAAGAACCAACTGTTTCGGGATTGAATCTCAGATTTACGATAAGGTGCTCCCTCAGAACATCATCCTGAGGGATTTCGTGCCCATAGTCCTCCCAAACCCTAAGATTGATGTTCGGGGATAGGGCGAATCTCCGGAGCATGTCCTTCTGGATCTCTGGTCGAGAGTGAAGGTACTTGAAGGCAATCTCTGTAACAGACACCTTTCTAGTCGGGCCAGCCCCTTCTACGTCCAATAAACCATAGGCGGACAGGGCAGCAACAGCCTGCTGCCCCGTGCTGCTGTCTTCTTTGTACCCCCACCGCTTGCAGGCAATGTTGATCGGCACCTTCTGGCGGCGATCAATGTCGTATAGCCCTTTGATCATCTCCAGGGCGCGCTTGAGGCTCACCACGGGGTAGTTCGGGCTTCGATGCTTACTCTTCTTCTCGATTGAACCCTGGTCGCTCACTGTGGCCTCCGCCGTCTTAACATCATAACGCTCCGGCCGCAGCCCGCAAGATTCATGGTCGATAATTCATCTAATACATGGTCTGGCCTATTGACCCACGCCCGATAAGCACTAGAATGAACCAGTGCCCCCATATAGGCGGGTGGCAGGAAAGGAGGTGAGAGCCATGGGCAGCGCTTCGACGCAGGCAGCAAGCCAGGCCCCGTTGGGTACGAGCAGTCGTTCAGCGGGGCGGTCCCTTAGCGGGGATCAGAGTTAGAGCCCTGGGGTTTCCTCATCACAGGTCCCAGGGCTCTTGCAAGACTGCTCATCCTTTTTCGCCCGCATGGTGGAAAGGTAGACACAGCAGCTTTGGAAGCTGCGGCTCAGCAGGCATGTGGGTTCGATTCCCACTGCGGGTACACAAATAATAGGTTTAGGTGCAGTTGGTGTCAAGGGGCGGCTGGTGTTTTATACATCAGCCGCTTTCCTTCGGATTGGCGGATGGCAAGATTAATGCGGTCTCCGTCGTTCATGGCCCGGTTGTTGTACCGGAACTCGAACTCAGACAGATAGCGGTGAAGATGGCGGCGGCTGACGCTGTGGTAAACCCCAAAGATGCCGCGCTTGAGGATCGAGAAGAAGCCCTCAATCGTGTTCGTAGTGACGTCACCACGGACGTATTCCTTCCGGCCATGGTTTACGGTGTCGTGGCCATTGGGCCGGAAATGAGAGTCAGTCCAATCGTAGATGTGCGACTCATCCGTCATGATCCGGGCGCGTGAGTCCACAAGCTCTTTGAGAACCTTCTTCGCGTTTTCGGCCGTGACCTTATCAAGGTGCTGGGCGCGAACTCGCCCCCCGCGCTCCAGCATCGCCAGCACCGGCGCTTTGTGGTCGCGTCGGCCGCGCATGGACTTCTTGGCCTGGTGCATATTCTTTGGGCGGCCACCAATGTAGGTCTCGTCCACTTCCACGATGCCGCTCAGCTTTTCCTCTGGAGCGTAGTCCACTTGGAGAGCGAAGCGGATGCGGTGAAGCATGAACAAGGCGCTCTTGTAGCTCAGTTGGCAATGGCGCTGAATCTCACGGGCGGCCACGCCCTTCTTTGAGGAAGCGGCACGCCAGAAGGCGTAGCACCAATGCTGGAGCGGGATGCGGGAATCCTCAAAGACCGTCCCAACTCGAACGGTGTACTGCTTCTGGCAGGACCGGCACCGCCATAGAAAGCGCTTGGATCTGCCTCCCGCAGCATCCGCCATCTTGTAGACCTGATCGCTTCCACAATGGGCACAGGCTGGATTAGAGCCCCAGCGCTGGCGTTCCATGAACTCCACAGCCTCCAGTTCATCGCCACAAGCCTTTGGCAACTCCTCAACCAAGGGGGAGCGCTTTAGTTCGGGGTGTTCTTGCTTCTTCGCCATGGTTCAAATATGATACTTCGCGCAATGAACGCAAGGGGAAATTTTAAAACAAGTAGCCAAAAAGTTCATACGACCTAAATTTAAAGACAGTTATCCCAAAGGAGATCTCTATGTCAGAGAAGGCGTCTCAAGAACTGCGTGAAGATGTTTATAAAAGGCAAAAGGGGATCTGTGGATGTCAGATGAAAACTTGCACCCAACATAGTGGTAAGAAGTGCGACGCGATCCTTCGGGGAGCATGGGAAGTGCATCGGATTACCGCTGGCGGTGATTATGTTCCGAGTAATGTTATCGGTTTGTGCCAGACTTGCCATAGAAATACGCCTAGCTATGGAGTCGGAAAGAGTTGAATTTTAAAAAAATTATATTTAATGCATGACCGACTTTTTCTATACATTCCCTTCTTATGGTTAGATCTACAATGGCGGTTCCTGAAGGGTGCAAACGCATAGATAGATGAGCTGAATCACCTACTTCCTCAAATAATGCTGGTGCCAGAAAATCAAATAAAAACTCAGCGGTTGTTCTCCAGTCATTATTCCAATTATCACCATAATAAAAGTTGACCCAGGCTGCCTGAATGCGGTCACCTTGACAGCTTTCGATAGTTTGAAGTGTTGGAAATTTTACCAATGCTTCGATTATTGATATTAGAGATTCATCTACCTGAATATTACATTTAGCCCAACATTGTTTATGCATAAGATTATGAAGCTCCTCTTGGGGGTTCTAAAGGGGGGAAACAGACTTTTTGTCCTACCCTTGCGTTATGTCTACACTTGCCCTTCCTGAAGACACGTCCCTCCCCCGGGGGGCCGCGCTGCATCCGGTCCGGGTGCCCGGCTCGAAGTCCGTCACCAATCGCGCCCTGCTGCTGGCGGCCCTGGCGCCAGGGGCCAGCCGGTTCCGGGGCGGGCTGGAGGCCGAGGACACCCGCTGGATGCGACGGGCCCTGGCGAGTCTGGGGCTCGGCTTCAAGGAACAGGAAGGCACCTGGATCATCGAGGGTGGCCGCCCCCCCCGGGCTTCCGCACCCCTCTGGCTCGGCGCCTCCGGCACCACCCTGCGCTTCCTCCTGCCCTGGCTGGCTCTGAAGGCCGAGGGCCCCGTCCGGCTGGAAGGCGACCCGCGGCTTTTCGAACGCCCCCTGGGGCCCCTGCTGGCGCCCCTGGA
>DASXUH010000055.1:0-13617 GCA_036504935.1 Geothrix sp.
TTCCCCTTCCTCTATGGCTACGCGGAATACCTGATCCAGCAGGGCAAGGCCTACGTCTGTGACCTCACCGAGGCGGAGATCCGCGAGTACCGCGGCAACTTCCACGTGCCAGGGAAGCCCAGCCCGTACCGGGACCGCAGCCCCGGCGAGAACCTGGATCTCTTCCGGCGCATGAAGGCAGGCGAGTTCCCGGACGGCTCGAAGGTGCTGCGCGCGAAGATCGACATGCAGAGCGGCAACATGAACCTGCGGGATCCGCTCATGTACCGCATCCGCCGGGCCCACCACCACCGCACGGGCGATGACTGGTGCATCTACCCCATGTACGACTACGCCCACGGCGTGTCGGATGCCATCGAGACCATCACCCACTCCATCTGCACTCTGGAGTTCGAGGACCACCGGCCCCTCTACGAGTGGTTCCTGGAACAGGACGCGGGCGGGAAGTTCTTCCAGCGCCCCCTGCCGCGCCAGATCGAGTTCGCCCGCCTGAACCTCACCTACACGGTGATGAGCAAGCGCCGCCTCCTCCAGCTGGTACAGGACGGCGTGGTTCGCGGCTGGGACGATCCCCGCATGCCCACCATCTGCGGCCTGCGCCGCCGGGGCTACACCCCCGAGGCCGTGCGGGCCTTCGCCGAGCGGGTGGGCGTGGCCAAGCGGGACATGGTGGCCGATGTGGGCCTCCTGGAGTTCTGCATCCGCGAGGACCTGGAGAAGCGGGCTCCCCGCCGCATGGGCGTGCTGCGGCCCCTCAAGGTGGTTATCACCAATATGGCGGAGGCCGAGGCCTTCGAGGTGGAGGTGGCGAACCATCCGGACGATCCCGCCATGGGCACCCGCAAGCTGCCCTTCACCCGGGAGCTCTTCATCGACCGGGAGGACTTCCGCGAGGAGGCCCCCAAGAAGTGGTTCCGTCTGGCGCCGGGCGCCGAAGTGCGCCTGCGGGGCGCCTGCCTGGTCACCTGCAAGGAGGTGGTGAGGGACGCCGCCGGAACCGTAGTGGAGCTCCGCTGCGAGTGGGATCCCGCCAGCCGGGGCGGCAACGCGCCCGATGGCCGGAAGGTGAAGGGCACCCTCCACTGGGTGAGCGCCGTCCACGCCGTGAAGGCCGAAGTGCGGCTCTACGAGGCCCTCTTCACCCAGGAAGACCCCATGGATGTGGCCGAGGGCCAGGACTGGAAGACCCTCCTGAACCCTGGAAGCCTTGAGGTCCTGGCCGAGGCCCGCCTGGAGCCAAGCCTGGCGGGGGCCCTTCCCGGAGAGCGGTTCCAGTTCGAGCGCACGGGCTATTTCGCCGTGGACCCGGACAGCGCCCCGGGGAAGCCCGTGTTCAACCGGACCGTGGGATTGAAGGACTCGTGGTCGAAGATTGAGGCCAAGGGGTAACGGGGTAAGGTGATTCCCTCCTCGCCGGGGGCCCGACTGCGCAGAGCCCCCCAGGCTCTGCGCAGTCACCCGGCGGTCGGGAGGCTGTGACCCAGGTCGCATCGGCGCCCCCGGAGTTCTTTCCCTCCGTGTCGGGAACGCCGCCGCTCTGATAGGCTCGATGGGTTGGGCCTCCCCGCGGGTGGCCCTGCCGGGAAGCCGCCCATGGACAAGCTCGCAAGCCTGCTGCATACCACGCCTGCCATCGCTTGGATGGTGGCGAAGCTCGTCATCGTCTTCGGTGGCGTGTTTTCGCTGGCGGCCCTCTGGACCTGGGTGGAGCGCCGCGGCTCGGCCATGATCCAGGATCGCATCGGCCCCAACCGCGCGGCCCTGTTCGGCAAGATCAAGATCATCGGACTCGCCCAGCCCCTGGCGGACGGCATCAAGTTCTTCTTCAAGGAGGACCTGGTCCCCCACGACGCCAACAAGGCGCTCTTCTGGCTGGCACCTTTCCTGGCCCTCGTGCCGGCCCTCATGGGCTTCGCCGTGATCCCCTTTGGCCGCAGCTTCGTGAGCGGCGGCCAGGAGTACCACTTGGCGTTGCTGGATCCCGGCAATGGCATGGGGCTGCTCTACCCCCTGGCCATCGGGGGCATGGCCGTCTACGGCGTGCTGGTGGCCGCCTGGTCGAGCAACAACAAGTGGTCGATCCTCGGCGGCATGCGTGCCTCCGCGGCCATGGTGAGCTACGAGATCGGCATGAGCCTAGCCGTGGTCACGATCTTCATGACCACCGGCGGTTACGATCCCTCGGAGGTCATCAGCGTCCAGGGCCACCTTCCCTGGGCCTGGAACATTGTCCGCCAGCCCCTCGGCTTCATCGTGTTCTTCACCTGCATGTTCGCCGAGACGAACCGCCTCCCCTTCGACTTCGCCGAGGGCGAGAGCGAGATCGTGGCGGGCTTCAACACCGAATACGGCAGCATGAAGTTCAGCCTGCTGGCCCTGGCCGAGTACTGCCACCTCATGACGGCCTCCGCCCTCATGGCCACGCTCTACTTCGGTGGGTGGCAGGTGCCCTTCGTGCAGAATCCCGCGGTGATGCTCTCGGTGCTGAGTTTCCTGGTGAAGATGCTGTTCTTCGCCTGGGTCTTCGTCTGGATCCGCTGGACCCTGCCGCGGTTCCGGTATGACCAGCTCATGCATCTCGGATGGAAGGTGATGCTGCCGCTCTCCATGGCCAACCTGGTCTTCCACGCCTGGCGCATGAGCCAGGGACACTGAGGAGTTCGCAATGGGTGTCCTGGTCAAGAAGGTCGAGCTGAGCTGGCTGGACCGCACCTATGTGTGGCCAGTGATGAAGGGCATGGGCATTACGTTCCAGCACTTCCTCAAGCAGCTCTTCACGCCCACCGCCAAGCGCTTCACGATCCAGTACCCGGACATGAAGAAGGAGATGCCCGCCGGCTATCGCGGGCTTCACGAGCTGAAGCGGTTCGAGGATGGCGCCATCAAGTGCGTGGCCTGCTTCATGTGCCAGGAGGCCTGCCCGGCCCGGTGCATCAGCATCGAGGCGGAGGAGTTCAGCGACCTCAACATCACCCAGGGCTTCGAGGAGAAGCGGCCGGCCAAGTTCAGCATCGACATGCTCCGCTGCATCTACTGTGGCATGTGCGAGGAGGCCTGCCCCAAGGACGCCATCTGGCTCCGCAAGGACTATGAAGTGGCCGCCTACGACCGGCTGTCCATGCAGTTCGGCAAGTGGGACCTGATGAACACCTATACCGAGACCGATGGCAAGGAAAGCATCTCCCAGGATCCCACCCCCTCCGTGCCGCGCCGCACGATCGCGTTGTAAGGGAGCGGCCATGTTCATCACCTTTGCCCTCATCACCCTCCTGGGCGCCCTGGGGATGCTGCTGCAGAAGAACGTCGTCGTGGCAGGCCTCTGCATGGTGGCCGCCTTCTTCGGCGTGGCGGGCCTCTTCGTGCTGCTGGCCAATCCGGTCGCCGCGGCCCTCCAGATCATCGTCTACACCGGCGCGATCATGGTGCTGGTGCTCTTCGTGATCATGATGCTGAACAGCCACGAGGAGGAGAAGGCCCAGGCCTCCCACCCCGTCCAGCGGTGGCTGTCTTTCGCCCTCCTCGCAGCCCTGGCCTTCGGCGCTGTGAAGCTGGTGCTGAGCTCCGGCGGCCTGAAGGCCCTGGCGGTGGCGGGCGCCGAGATGCCCCAGGCCATGACCCTGCAGAAGGTCGGCACCGCCCTCTTCGCGGATCATCTGCTGGGCTTCGAAGTGGCGGGCCTGGTGCTGCTCGCCGCGATGGTCGGCGCCGTGGCGCTGACCAAGAGGAATCTGTGATGAGCTCACCACTGATGCCTCCCTTCATCGTTGGCAAGCGGACCCTTGATGTGACGAGCGTCTCGCGTATCGGCGAAGCCGATACCGAGAAGAGGAACCTGTGAGGAGCCCACGATGACCGGCATGGATGCGATCCTCCACGGCGGCCTCCAGGGATACCTGGTGGTGGCCCTTCTCCTGTTCGCCCTCGGGCTGGCCACGGTGCTGCTGCGCCGCACGCTCCTCCTCCAGTTCATGGGCGTGGAGCTGATGCTCAACGCCGCCAACGTGGCCCTGCTGGCCTTCGCCCGCTTCCGCGGGGGCGACGCCCAGGCCATGGTGTTCTACCTCTTCATCATCGCCGTGGCCGCCTGCGAGGCCGCCGTCGGCTTGGCGCTGGTCATCGGCCTCTACCGTCACCGGGACACCACCGACTCGGACCGGGCCGCCAGCCTGAAGCAGTGAGGATGTGATGAACAAGTACTACTGGCTCATTCCGATCCTCCCCCTGCTGGGCGCGGCCTTCAACGGCCTGCTGGGCAAGCGCGCGGGCAAGAGCGTCGTCACGGTCGCGGGCCTGGGCGTGGTCCTCGGCTCTCTGGTGCTGGCCGCCTCCGCCTTCCTGGCCATGAAGGCCCTGCCGGACCACCGGCTGGTGCTGAATTACGGCGAATGGATGGTGACCGGCTCCATGGCCGTCCCCTTCGGCATGGTGATCGATCCCCTCAGCGGCACCATGATGCTGGTGGTCACGGGCGTGGGCTTCCTCATCCACCTGTACTCCGTGGGCTACATGCATGCGGAAGAGGGCTACGCGCGGTTCTTCAGCTACCTGAACCTCTTCGTGTTCTTCATGCTGACCCTGGTGCTGGGCTCCAGCCTGCCGCTGATGTTCGTGGGCTGGGAGGGCGTGGGCCTCTGCTCCTACCTGCTCATCGGCTACTACTTCGAGACGGACTTCGCGCCCCAGGCGGGTCTCAAGGCCTTCCTCTTCAACCGCGTGGGCGACCTGGGCGTGTCCATCGGCATGCTCGTGCTCTTCGCCTCCTTCGGCACCCTGACGATCTCCGACATCCTCATCCAGGCCGGCCACCTGGCCCCCGAGGCCAGCTTCGGCATCCTCACCTTCGCCACGCTGATGCTCTTCGTGGGCGCCACGGGCAAGAGCGCCCAGCTGCCCCTCTACCTCTGGCTGCCGGACGCCATGGCGGGCCCCACACCCGTCAGCGCCCTCATCCACGCGGCCACCATGGTGACCAGCGGCATCTACATGATCTGCCGCCTGGCCCCGGTCTACACCCTGACGCCCATCACCATGAGCGTGGTGGCCTGGGTGGGCGCGGCCACGGCCCTCTTCGCCGCCACCATCGGCCTCTTCCAGCGGGACATCAAGAAGGTGCTGGCCTATTCCACCGTCTCCCAGCTGGGCTACATGTTCCTGGGCCTGGGCGCGGCAGGCTTCGCGGCGGGCTTCTTCCATGTCTTCACCCACGCCTGGTTCAAGGCCCTCCTCTTCCTCGGCGCCGGCAGCGCGATCCACGCCATGCACCACGAGCAGGACCTCTTCAAGATGGGCGGCCTGAAGACCAAGACGAAGATCACCTTCCTCACCATGGTGGCCGGCACCGTCGCCATCATGGGCTTTCCCGGCACTTCCGGCTTCTTCAGCAAGGACGAGATCCTCTACCTGGCCTACCTGAAATCCCCAGCGCTGTGGCTGGTCGGCGTGATCGCCGCATGCTGCACCAGCTTCTACATGTGGCGGCTCATGGCCCTGGCCTTCTGGGGCGAGCCCCGCGACCACCATGCCTACGAGCACGCCCACGAGAGCCCGCTGTCCATGACGGTGCCGCTGATGGCGCTGGCCGTGGGCTCGCTGCTCTGGGGCTTCTGGGGCGTGCCCGAAGCCTTCGGCGGCCACTTCAACATCGGCGAGTGGCTGAAGCCGGCCCTCACCTACGGGCAGATCCACGCCGCCCACGGCCACCATGAGGGCCCGGCGGTCCTGCTGGCGGTCATCTCCACGACCCTTGGCCTGGCGTTCGGCTTCCTGGGCTGGTCCAAGTACAAGGACGGCCCCGCGTGGGAGCTGGCCTTCGCGGCGAAGTTCCCCTTCCTGCACGGGCTGCTGCTGAACAAGTACTACGTGGATGAGGGCGTGGAGCTCTACCTCCTCCGGCCCATCCGCTGGTTCGGCAACCTGCTGTGGAAGCTGTTCGACGTGATTATCATCGACGGTGTGGGTGTGAACCTGCCGGGGGCGCTGGCCCGGGTCTTCGGGGATTTCACCGCCCTCTTCCAGACCGGCCGGGTGCGCAACTACGCGCTCAGCATGGCGCTGGGGGCCGCGATCCTCCTCTTTGTCTTCCTGAAGTAGGTGGGGCGATGACCTGGCTGAACCTCCATCCCCTCACCTTCCTGGTCTTCGCGCCGACCCTGCTGGGCTTTGTGCTGATGGCCCTGCCGCACAAGTTCGGCAAGCTGGCGCGGCTGCTGGGCTTCCTGGGCGCCCTGGGCATCTTCATCCTGAGCCTCGCCTGGCTGCTGGGGCACACCCCGGCCGCGGGCGGCACGGTCATGGCGGAGCGCGCCCCCTGGTTCACCCTGGTGGGCCTGCCCGTGGATTACGCCCTGGCGGTGGATGGCCTGAACCTCTGGCTGGTGCTCCTCACCACGTTCCTGGTGCCCCTCACCATGCTGGGCACCTGGAACAGCCTCAAGGATCGCATCGGCACCTTCGCGGCCCTGTTCCTCCTGCTCGAGACCGGCATGCTGGGCGCCCTGGTGGCCCAGGACCTGTTCGTGTTCTACCTGTTCTGGGAGGCCATGCTGGTCCCGATGTACTTCATGATCGGGGTCTGGGGCGGCGACGAGCGCCGCTACGCGGCCAACAAGTTCTTCCTCTACACCCTGAGCGGGTCGCTGCTCTGGCTGGTGGCGCTGCTCTACCTGGCCAACAAGGCCGGCGGGTTCAACCCGGCGCTGATGGCCCAGGCCGCCTCGGCGCTGCCCTTCGGCGTCCAGGGCTGGCTGTTCATCGCCTTCGCCGTGGCCTTCGCCATCAAGGTGCCGCTGTTCCCCCTGCACACCTGGCTGCCGGACGCCCACGTGCAGGCGCCCACGGCGGGCTCGGTGATCCTCGCCGGCGTGCTGCTGAAGCTGGGCGGATACGGCTTCATCCGCTTCGCCATCCCCATGTTCCCCCAGGCGGCGATGCACTACGCCAAGCCCATCGCCCTGCTCAGCGTCATCGCCATCGTCTACGGGGCCCTGGTGGCCATGGTCCAGCGCGACATCAAGAAGCTGGTGGCTTACTCCTCCGTGAGCCACATGGGCTTCGTGATGCTGGGCCTCGCCTCCATGACCGTCATCGGCACCCAGGGCGCCATGCTCCAGATGCTCAACCACGGCATCAGCACCGGCGCGCTCTTCCTCCTGGTGGGCATGCTCTACGACCGGGCCCACACCCGGATGATCGCCGACTTCGGCGGCGTGGCCGTGAAGATGCCCATCTTCACCACCTTCTTCATGATCGTCACCCTCAGCTCCATCGGCCTGCCCCTCACCAACGGGTTCGTGGGCGAGTTCTGGATCCTCAACGGCACGTTCCTCTCGGGCTTCAGCTGGGGGCGCCTCTACGCGTGTCTGGCCACCTCCGGTGTGCTGCTGGGCGCGGTCTACATGCTGTGGATGTTCATGCGGGTCTTCTGGGGCCCCGAGAACAAGGACGAGGACAGCGGCACCCACCACTTGCACAGCGACCTGAACGCCCGCGAGATCGCGGTGATGCTGCCCCTGGTGGTGCTCATCGTCTGGATGGGTGTCCACCCGAAGACGTTCGTGGCCGCCAGCGAGGTCCCCGTGGCCGCCCTGCTCCAGGAGATCAAGGCCCCGGCGCCCCGGGTATTCGTCCTGAAGCCGGCCGTCCATGAGGCCCCCGGGATCCCCGTCTCCGGGAGCCCGGCCCCTGAAGCCCCTGCCGCCCACGAGGTGCACTGATGAGCCTCACCCCCAGTCAATGGGCGGCCCTGCTGCCGCTGCTCGTCCCGGCCCTGGGCGCCTGCCTGGTCATCCTGATGTCCCTCGACAAGGACCAGGCCACCACCAAGTGGATCCGTGGCGCCATGTACGGCACGGCCCTGATGGCCGTCGCGGGCAGCTTCTGGTACCTGACCGACCTGTGGAAGACCGGTGCCCAGCCCACCTTCTTCCAGCTGCACATGGACCGCCTAGCCCAGTTCACGGGAATCTTCGTGATGGTGGCCGCGGCCCTCACCATCCTCCAGAGTTGGGATCACTTCCACCAGGAGGGTTGGGTGAAGGGCGAGACCCTCGCCCTGCTCCTCTTCTCGGTGACGGGTATGATGCTCTTCGCCTCCACCACCCACTTCGTGGCCCTCTTCCTGGGGCTGGAACTGTTCAGCATCCCCCTCTACGCCCTGGTGGGCACCGTGCGCGCCCGGTCCGAAAGCGCCGAAGGGGGCATGAAGTACTTCCTCACGGGCGCCGTGGCCTCCAGCTGCTTCCTCATGGGTGGGGTGCTCATCTATGGCCTGAGCGGGACCCTCGATCTGGCCGCCGCCGCCGCCACCCTCAGGGCCCAGGGCCTGGCCCTGGACCCCCTGGTGCTGGTGGGCGCTGCCCTCATGCTCCTGGGCTTCCTCTTCAAGGTCTCCGCCGTACCCTTCCACCAGTGGACGCCGGACGCCTACGAGGCCTCGCCCCATCCCATCGCCGGCTTCATGTCCGTGGCCACCAAGGGCGTGGCCTTCATCGCCCTGCTCCGCATCTTCCCCAGCAGCCTGGGTCCCCTGACCGCGGTGGGCGTGAAGATGCAGGCCGTGGTGGCCGTGCTGGCCGTGGCCACCCTGGTGCTCGGGAACCTCACGGCCCTGGTCCAGTCCAACGTGAAGCGCATGCTGGCCTACTCCAGCATCAGCCACGCGGGCTACCTCATGCTGGGCTTCGTGGCGGGCACCCCCGCGGCCCATACCGGCGTGCTGTTCTACCTGGTCATCTACCTCGCCATGAACCTGGGAGCCTTCGGTTTGCTGACCGCCTTTGGCCTGGTGGGGGAACACACCACCTTCGAGGACCTGCGGGGCCTGGGCTGGAAGCGGCCCGCCCTGGGCTTCTCCGCCGCCGTCTTCATGCTGAGCCTGGCGGGCATCCCCCCCATGGGCGGCTTCTACGGCAAGTACATGATCTTCCGTGAGCTGGTGGCCACGGGCCATGTGAGCCTGGCCATCCTGGGCGTGCTGGCGAGCCTCGTGTCCGCCTATTACTACCTGCGCTTCCTGGTGGCCCTGTTCCTCCAGGCCCCCAGCGCCGAGGCCGAGCGCCTGGCCTCGGACCGCCCGGTGGTCCACGCGCCTCTGGCTGGTGCGACGGTGCTGGTCTCCGCCGCCATCGTCCTCGCCGGAGGTTTTCTCCAGTATTTCCTGGTGGAAGGCTTCGCGAAGCGGGCCTTGGTCGAAGGCCTGGGTCTGATCCGCTAGATCCTGTTTTTTCCGCCTCAACCGGGAACCTCATCTGGCGGTCCATACATCGTTATGCGAAGGTTGAAGGCTGGGCCCTGCCTGGCCCCTTGAGAAGCGGAGCGCGGTGTCATGAAGCGGAATACCTGGATCGGCCTTGGCATCGGCGTCGCTGTGGTGGCGGGTGGATCCGCCTACGTCCTCACGCGGCCCAAGGACGAAGTGAAGTGGCGCATGGCCAAGCTGGACAAGGGCAACATCACCCAGCGCATCAATGCCACGGGGGCGGTGAGCCCCGTGGTGCAGGTGGCCGTGGGAACCCAGGTATCGGGCGTCATCTCGGCCCTCTACGTGGACTACAACAGCATCGTGAAGAAGGGCCAGCTCATCGCCCAGATTGATCCCACCATCTGGGAAACCCAGCTCAAGGACGCCGAGGCGGGCCTGGAGCGGGCCAAGGCCAACATGGATGATGCCAAGCGCCAGTACGACCGGGCCAAGCGCCTGGCGGCCGACAAGCTGCTGGCGGACCAGGACCTGGAGGCCAAGCAGGTGGCCCATCAGACCTCGGTCTCCACCTTCGAGAATGCCAAGGCCTCCCTGGATCGAGCCAAGGCCAACCTCGGCTACTGCAACATCACGGCCCCGGTGGATGGGGTCGTCATCTCGCGGCTGGCGGATGTGGGCCAGACCGTGGCTGCCAGCTTCAGCACCCCGAACCTGTTCCAGATCGCCCAGGATCTGTCGAAGATGAAGGTCCAGGTGTCCATCGGCGAATCGGACATCGATGAGGTGAAGGTGGGCCAGCGGGCCATGTTCACCGTGGACAGCCTGCCGGACCGGCAGTTCGCGGCCACCGTGAGCCTGGTCCGCCAGGAGCCGATCACCACGCAGAATGTCGTGAACTACGTGGTGGAGATGATCGTGCCCAACGAGCCGCTGCCCGGTTCTGACGAGGGCGCCAAGGGGGCTCCGGGGGGGGCGTCCAAGGCCGACGGCGGGAAGGGCGGGGAGCGCGAGGCTGTCCCCGATCCGGAGAAGGCCTGGGAGCGCCTGAAGGACCGCATGGCGGCCCAGGGCGTCACCAAGGAGCAGTTCCTGAAGCGGTTCAAGGAGCGCACGGCGGGTCAGCCCCAGGGCGCGGCTGGACGGATGCACGGCATGGCGGCCACCTCCCAGGCCCCGGCCGGTGATCCCAGGGCCCTGGCCCGGATCCCCGGCGGCGCCAGCCAGCTCGGGGGCCCCAAGTTCACGGGCACCCTGGCCCTGCGCCCCGGCATGACCGCCAACGTCACCATCATCACCAACCAGCGCCGGGACGTGCTGCGCGTGCCCAATTCGGCTCTGCGCTTTAACCCTGCCGCCTTCATCAAGGAAGAAAAGAAGGCGGATGGCCCGCGTCTGGGCCAACCCATGATGATGGGCGGGCCGCGGCCCGGCGCCCAGACCGGAACCGGCAGCCGGGGCGGCATGGTGGCCAAGCGGGAGGATCGCATCTGGGTGCTGGAGAACGGCAAGCCCAAGGCCATCGTGGTGAAGGCGGGCATCACCGACGGACAGTTCACGGAAATCACTGGTGAGACGCTCCAGGAGGGGCTGCAGATCCTGGTTGGTGTCGAGAATGCCAAGCAGGCCAATGGCGCGGCGCCCGCGGGCGCTCCCGGAGGACGGCGTTAGCCGGGGGGTCCATGCGATTCCTGGAATTCATCAAACTTGCCCTTTTCGCCATCACCCGGAACAAGATGCGGGCCTTCCTCACCATGCTCGGCATCATCGTGGGCGTGGGCGCGGTCATCGCCATGATCGGCATCGGCGAGGGCTCGAAGCGCGCCTCCATCGCCCTGATCCAGAACATGGGCTCCAACATGCTGACCATCTTCCCCGGCAGCGGCGGGAACCGCTTCGGTCCCTCGGCCATGGGCAGCGCGGACATCCTCCTGGAGAGCGATCCCCCCCTGATCCAGCAGGAACTGAGCGACAGCAGCGTGGTGGCCGCCACGGCCCAGGTCCAGACCACCCGGCCCATCATCTTCCAGAACAGCAACTACGTGACCCAGGTCCAGGGCACCGGCCCTGAGTTCCTCCAGATCCGGGGCTGGGAGGTCGAGAACGGACGCTTCTTCACGGACACCGAAGTCCGCGGCATGGCCAAGGTCTGTGTCATCGGCCAGACCGTGAAGGACAACCTCTTCCCCAACGGCGAGGATCCCGTGGGGCAGACCGTGCGGGTGGGCGCGCTGCCCTTCCAGGTGGTCGGCGTGCTGGAGAAGAAGGGCGCCGGCATGTGGGGCGACCAGGACGACCTCATCGTGGCGCCCTACACCACGGTCATGCGCAAGATCATGGGCCGGGACAAGATCCAGCGCATCATGGTGAGCGCCCAGGATGGCAAGGCCGAGCTGGCCGAGGCCGAGGTCACGGCGCTGTTGCGCCAGCGCATGAAGGTGGCCCCCAAGGATGACAACCCCTTCCAGATCCGGAAGCAGGACGACATCGTGCAGATGCAGAGCCAGCAGGCGGGCATCCTCACGGCCCTGCTGGCCGTGGCCGCCAGCATCTCCCTGGTGGTGGGTGGCATCGGCATCTCCAACATCATGCTGGTGAGCGTCACCGAGCGCACCCGGGAGATCGGCATCCGCCGCGCCCTGGGCGCCACCCAGCACAGCATCCTCTGGCAGTTCCTCATCGAGGCGATCGTGCTCTCCGTGCTCGGCGGCGTCATCGGCATCGCCTTCGCCTACTCCGCCGTGTTCATCCTCCAGAAGTTCCAGGTGCCCGCCGTCACCGAAACCTGGGCCGTGGCCCTGGGTCTGGGCTTCTCTGGGGTGGTGGGCGTGGCGGCGGGCTTCCTGCCCGCGGTGAAGGCCGCCAAGCTGAATGTGATCGACGCATTGAGATACGAGTGACCAGTTGTGGATGACGCACAAGCTCCACACGACCCCTATGCGGCCCTGAGGGACGGGAACTACCGCTGGTTCATCGCGACCATGGGGCTCGTGACCCTGGGGCTTCAGATGCAGGGCGTGGTGGTGGGCTGGCAGGTCTACGACCGCACGGGGGATCCCCTGGCTCTGGGTCTGGTGGGCCTGTCCGAGGCCCTTCCTTTTCTGGCGCTGGCGCTCTTCGGGGGCCATGCGGCCGACCGGGTGAACCGCCTGCGCCTCTGCATGGCCGCCACCCTGGGGCTGGCCCTCTGTTCGGGCCTGCTGTGGGCCTTCACCTGGCGCTTCACCACCGGAGCCCTGGCCAGGGCGGTCTGGCCCATCTACGGGGTCATCTTCCTCACAGGACTGGTGCGGGCCTTCTACCGCCCGGCCAACGTGGCCCTGGGCACGGACCTGCTTCCGAAATCGCTCTACGCCAACGGCTCCACCTGGCGCGTGTCCGTCTTCCACGGCGGCATGGTGGCGGGTCCGGCCCTGGGTGGTCTCATTTACGCCTGGCGTGGCCCGGTGATGGCCCACTTCCTGGTGATGGCGCTCATGGCCTGCGGGCTGTTGGGGCTGCTCTTCATCCGCTATGCGCCCCGGCCCGTGGCGCCGCGCAGCGGCTCGATCCTGGAAAGCCTGGGCGAGGGCCTGCGCTTCGTGTTCTCCCAGCGGCTGCTGCTGGGAGCCATCAGCCTCGACCTCTTCGCGGTCCTCTTCGGCGGCGCGGTGGCGGTGCTGCCCGTGTTCGCCAAGGAGATCCTGATGGTCGGCCCCCAGGGGCTGGGCGCCCTGCGCGCGGCGCCGGCCCTGGGTTCCGTGCTCATGGGGATCACCATGGCCCATCTGCCGCCTCTGCGCCGGGCGGGGCGCACGCTCCTGATCTGCGTGGGGGGCTTCGGCGTGGCCATGATCGCCTTCGCCCTGAGCCGCAGCTTCCTGCTCAGCCTGCTGCTGCTGGCCGCCAGCGGCGCCGTGGACAATGTCAGCGTGGTGCTGCGGGCCACCCTGCTCCAGACCCTCACCCCCGAGCACATGCTGGGCCGGGTGTCCTCGGTGAACCAGGTGTTCATCGGCTCCAGCAACGAGATCGGAGCCTTCGAGAGCGGCCTGGCGGCCCGGCTACTGGGCCTGGTGCCCTCCGTGGTCTTCGGGGGATGCATGACCCTGCTGGTCGTGGCGGCGACCGCCTGGAAGGTGCCCGGGCTCCGGAGAATGGATCGCATCGGGTGAACGGGACGGGCCGCCGAAGGGTGATTTCAATCAAATGTGACCATTTGGTCTATTGAATGCGCCCTGGCCATTCCACACTGGTGGCATCTGCTGATTCCGCCCAGGGTGACCCATGTTCTTCGACCTCCTCCACGTCCGAATCCGCATCAAGCTCCTGGGCCTGGTGCTCCTCCCCGTGGTGGGCGGCGGCCTGCTGTCTGGGCTCTACGTGGCGGATCAGATGCGCCTGCTGGAACGGATGCAGCAACTCAGGTCGGCCTCGAGCCT
>DASXUH010000056.1:0-5144 GCA_036504935.1 Geothrix sp.
GGCAGGTCCTTCGCCTCGGCAGGTGTCTTCATGCCCCAGAGGGCCAGCCGGTCCGCGTAGGGGGCCCAGAGTCCGGGCTTGGCCTTCACGGCCTTGAGGGGTGGGTGGAACCAGAGGGCGGCCGGCAGATCGGCCAGCTCCTCGGGCGTGAGTTCCAGGGCCTCGTCCGTCTCCCACAGGAAGCCGCAGCGGGCGGTTTCGCAGGCGGCCCAGAGCTGGAGCACCTCGCTGGGCTCGAAGCTGCTGAACAGCACGCGATCGAGGGCCTCGGCGGCCTCCACCGTGGCCAGGGCCTGCTGCCAGCCGGGTTCGCCCTTCAGTTCGACGTTGATCAGCTTCGCGGGCAGTTCCAGCACGTCCGCCAGGCGGGGCAGGGGCTCACCGTTCTTCAGGGGCGGCAGCTCGGCGGCCTTCATCTTCCGCAGGATGCCCGACCCGTTCGCGGTGCGGGCCAGGTCCTCGTCGTGCAGCACGGCGCACACGCCGTCGCGGGTGGGTTGCACATCCAGTTCGAAGCCCGCCATGCCCGCCGCCAACGCCGCGCGGAAGGCCTCCATGCTGTTCTCCAGATGCTTCGCGGACAGGCCGCGATGGCCTAGGACCAGGGACTGCTTGGACATGGGAACCTCCTTCAGATCACTTTGCCTGGATTGAAGATGCCGCTGGGATCCAGGGCCTGCTTGAGGGCGCGGAGGGCCCGGATCTGGCCGGGGTCGGACAGGGCCAGGAAGGCGTCGCGCTTGGCGAGGCCGATGCCGTGCTCGCCGCTGAGGGTGCCGCCGAGGGACAGGGCCAGGCGGAAGAGATCCAGGAGCTGCCGGTCGAGCGCGGCGGGATCGGCTTCGCCGGCGCCCAGCAGGTTCACGTGCAGGTTGCCGTCGCCCAGGTGGCCGTAGGTGACACTGGGGATGGCCAGGCGCTCCAGGCCCGCAAAGAACTCCCGCAGGCGGCTGCGGGGCACCACGATGTCCTCGCTGACCTTCTTCGGATGGCGCTCCTTGAGGAAGGCGCTGGTCATGCGGCGCACGGCCCAGATGCCCGCCCGCTGGCGCGCGTCCGAGGCGATCTCCAGGCTCTCGGCCATGGGCCCCAGCAGGTCCAGCAGGCCCGCCAGGAAGGGCTCGGAGGTGCAGCCGCGGTCATCGAATTCCAGGATGGCCAGAGCTTCGCCGGGGAGGCGCCGGGCCTCCTCGGGGCCGTGGGCCCGCAGCTCCGCCAGCACGGCGGGATCGAAGAACTCGAAGGCGCTGGGCAGGTAGCCCGCGCCGCAGAGGCGGCCCGGCAGGTCCAGCAGGTCCTCCCAGCGTTTCGCGGGCAGCAGCAGGGTGGCGTGTTCCCGGGGCAGGGGCGTCAGCCGCAGCGTGGCCCCTAAGATGAAGCCGAAGATGCCTTCGCTGCCGATGAGCAGCTGGCCCAGGGCGGGGCCCGCATTGGCCTTCACACTGTGGATGCCGAAGGTGTGCACCTCGCCATCGTCGAGCAGAGCGTCCACGGACAGCACCCAGTGGCGCGTCATGCCGTACTTGCAGGCGTTGGGCCCGCCGGCGTTGGTGGCGAGGGTGCCGCCCAGGGCGCAGCTTTCCCATGAGTTCGGATCCGGCGGGTAGAAGAGGCCCTGGGCCGCCGCCGTGGCCTTTACCTCGCGCAGGGGCGCGCTGGCGGGGGCGCTGAGGCAGAGATCCTGGGGCGACAGCCGGAGTTCGCCGCGCCAGGCGGAGAAGTCCACCACGACGGCGCGTTCCCCCGTGGGCACGCAGCCGCCGGCCTTGCCCGTGCCCGCGCCCCGGGGCACCAGGCCGAAGCCCTCGGTTTTGGCCAGGCGCACCAGCTCCTTCAGGGCCGCGGGGCCCTTGGGCCACACCACGGCCAGGGGAGGGGTCCCCTGCACGTGAGATTCGTCCCGGCGGTACGGCTCGAGCGCTTCCGGGTCCGCGAGGACCGTGGCATCGGGAAGATTCGGGAACAAAGCCATGTCCCAGTGTGACGGAGGGCCGTCAGGAAACCAGCGTCCCCACGGACTCGCCCTTCACGGCGGCCACCAGGTTGCCGGCCTTGTTCATGTCGAAGACGAGGATGGGCAGCTTGTTTTCCATGCACAGGGCGATGGCGGAGGCGTCCATGACCCGCAGGCCCTTCTCCAGCACGTCCTGGAAGCAGATGCGGTCGAAGCGGGTGGCGGTGGGATCCTTCTTGGGGTCGGCGGTGTAGATGCCGTCCACGTTGGTGGCCTTCATCACCACGTCGGCGCAGATCTCGTTGCCGCGCAGGGCGGCGGCGGTGTCGGTGCTGAAGTAGGGGTTGCCCGTGCCCGCGCCGAAGATCACCACGCGGCCCTTCTCCAGGTGGCGGGTGGCCCGGCGGCGGATGTAGCTCTCGGCCACCTTGGGCATCTCCAGGCCCGACAGGGTGCGAGTGTGGACGCCCTTGTGCTCCAGGGCGTCCTGGAGAGCCAGGGCATTGATCATGGTGGCCAGCATGCCCATGTGGTCGGCGGTGGTGCGGTCCATGCCCTTGGTGGCCCCGGCGACGCCGCGGAAGATGTTGCCGCCGCCGATGACCAGGCCCACTTCCACGCCCATCTCCTGGATGGCCTTCACCTGGTCGGCGATCATGCTGACCACCGCGGGGTCGATGCCGTACTTCTGCTCGCCCATGAGGGCTTCGCCGGAGAGCTTGAGGAGGATGCGCTTGAACTTCATGGATGCTCCGTGCGGAGGTCGATGGGCTGATCCTACCTACAAAAAGGGCGGCCGGAACGGCCGCCCTTTTTGTAGCAGGTATAAACCTACTTGGCGGCGGCGACTTCCGCGGCGAAGTTCTCGCTGCGCTTCTCGAGGCCCTCGCCCATGACGTACTTGGTGAAGCGGCGGATGCTGAGCTTCTCGCCGATCTCGGCGGTCTTCTGGGACAGGTACTGCTGGATGGTGAGGTCGGGGTTCATGATGAAGGGCTGTTCGAGGAGGCAGACCTCCTTGAAGATGCTGTTCATCTTGCCCTCGACGATGCGGTCGACGATGTTCTGGGGCTTGCCGGTGGCCAGGGCCTGCTCCATGGCGATGCGCTTCTCGGTCTCCAGGAAGTCCTGGGTGACCTCTTCCTTGGTGACAAAGCGGGGCGCGGGATCGGCGGCCGCGATGTGCATCGCGATCTCCTTCACCAGGCGCTGGAAGGCCTCGTTGCGGGCCACGAAGTCGGTCTCGGAGTTCACTTCGACCAGCACGCCCACGCGGCCGCCGGGGTGGATGTAGGCCTCCACGATGCCTTCGGCGGCGATGCGGTCGGCCTTCTTGGCCGAGGCGGCCATGCCCTTCTTGCGGAGCCATTCGATGGACTGCTCCATGTCGCCGTTGTTCTCTTCCAGGGCCTTCTTGCAGTCCATCATGCCGAGGCCGGTCTTCTCGCGCAGCGTCTTCACGTCATTGGCGGTGAATGCCATGGGTTGTCTCCTGGATCGTGGGGGCTTCAGACCATCAGCCATCAGCGGGCGGACCCTCTGATGGCTGAGGAAGGTAGTGGGGGAGGGTCTAGCCCTCGACTTCCATCTTTTCGGCCATCATCTTCTTCATGTCCTCGGTGTCGCCCTTGTCGCGGAAGGACTGGCGGCCCTCGAGGATGGAGTCGGCCACGCGCTCGGAGAAGAGCAGGATGGAGCGGATCGCGTCGTCATTGGCGGGAATCACGTAGTCCACCATGTCGGGATCGCAGTTGGTGTCCACGATGCCCACGACCTTGATGCCGATCTTCTTGGCCTCGGTCACGGCGATGTCCTCCCGGTGGGGATCGATGACGAAGATGATGTCGGGCAGCGAGCGCATGTCGCGGATGCCGTGGAAGGAGGCCTCCAGCTTCAGGCGGGTGCGGTTCAGGGTCAGCAGTTCCTTCTTGGAGAGCAGGGCCGTGCGGGCGGGATCCGCCAGGGTGGCCTCGATCTCGCGGAACTTCTCCAGGCTCTTCTTGATGGTGGCGAAGTTGGTCAGCATGCCGCCCAGCCAGCGGTTGTTGACGTAGAAGGCGCCGCAGCGGGCGGCCTGCTCGGCGATGAGCTCCTGGGCCTGGGGCTTGGTGGCCACGAAGAGGAAGTTCTTCCCCTCGCCGGCGGCCTTGGTCAGGAAGTTCGCGGCGGTGTTCCAGAGGCGCAGGGTCTTCTGGAGGTCGATGATGTAGATGCTGTTGCGGGCCCCGAAGATGTACTTCTTCATCTTGGGATTCCAACGCTTGGTCTGGTGGCCGAAATGGGCACCGGCCTCGAGGAGTTCCTTCATCTGGATGGCAGCCATGCTGGCCTCCCTGGTCAAGCGGCGCATACGGGTGAAGGAGCGCCGCGGGTGGGATGAAAGGCTTGGGGTTGGACCCCCTCGCCCGAATCGTCCACGGCATCCCGTGGACCGGAAAAGCAGAAGGGGGAACCGGATGGTTCCCCCTTCCAGAGAACGACTAGCGCTTGCTGAACTGGAAGCGGCGACGGGCGGCCCGGCGACCGGGCTTCTTGCGCTCCTTCATGCGGGGGTCGCGGGTCAGGAGGCCGGCGCCACGCAGGAGGGACTTCAGCTGCTCGTTGTAGCCCAGCAGCGCGCGGGAGATGCCCATGCGGATGGCCGAGGCCTGTCCGGCAGGGCCGCCGCCACACACGCTGATGATCATGTCGAACTTGCCATCGAGATCGGCCAGCACCAGGGGCTGGTGGACCATCATGCGGAGCACGGCGTTCGGGAAGTAGCTCTCGAGGCTGCGGCCGTTGACGGTGATCTTGCCGGTGCCGGGGCGGAGGAAGGCGCGGGCGGCCGCGCTCTTGCGGCGACCGGTTCCGTAGTTCTGGGAAATGGCCATGGGTTCCTCGCCTCTACTTCTGGATGGTCAGGATCTGGGGCTGCTGGGCGGCCTGCTCGTGCTCGGGGCCGGCATAGACCTTGAGCTTGCGGTACATCGCCCGGCCGAGGGGGCCCTTGGGCAGCATGCCCTTGACCGCGCTCTCGATGATGCGCTCGGGGAAGGTGGCCTTCATCACCTCGGCGCGGACTTCCTTCATGGAGCCGGGCTGGGTGGTGGTGCGGCGGTACATCTTCTGCACGCCCTTCTTGCCGGTCAGCACCGCCTTCTCGGCGTTGATGACGATGACGTGGTCGCCGGTGTCGAGGAAGGGGGTC
>DASXUH010000057.1:0-30573 GCA_036504935.1 Geothrix sp.
CAGGGCCATGAGCAGCACCACCACGGCGTAGCTCTGCTTCAGCTTCGCGCCCTGGATGCGGGTGGCCACGCGGGCGCCCCCCAGGGCCCCGGCGGCGAACCCCACGGCCACGCCCGCGATGACCGCCCAGGGGAGGCCCCCCTGGGCCCTGGCGTAGACGTAGACGCCGGGCAGGCCGATGGGCGGCAGCAGCATCATGAGGCTCGTGAGCTGGGCTTCGTGCTGGGTCATGCGGAAGCGGAAGGCGAGGAGAGGGATCACCACCACGGCCCCGCCCAATCCCGTGAGACCCGACACCACCCCCGCCAGCAGGCCGATGGGGAAACCCCAGGTCCAGAGGCCCGAGGACAGATCCAGCGGCTCCACCGTCCGGTCCACGGGCGGGGGTTCGTGCCGGAAGAAGGTCTTGACGGCCAGGAGCACCAGGAAGGCCGCGTAGCCCCAGCGCAGAGGCTCGGAGGGGATGAGGTTGGCCACCCGGGCCCCGCCGTAGATGCCGAAGAGGAAGGCCAGCACCAGCACCCCCACCAAGCGCAGGCTCGTGTGGATGCCCCGGCTGCGGTACTGGAGCACCGCAGGCAGGCCCGTGGGCAGCAGCATCGCCGCCAGGGTGGCGCCCTGGGCGCGGTGCTGGCCCAGGTGCAGCACCAAGGCCAACAGGGGCACCATCACGACGCCCCCCCCGACGCCGAAGAGGCCCGACAGCATGCCTCCGCAAAGGCCCGTGGCGAGGCCAGCCAGCAGGTGGTTCACGTCCAGGCTCACGGCGCCTCCTTCCCAGGATTCTGAGGTTCCCTGTGTTCCAATGGAAGGTTGGAGGGTCCCGTGCAGGTCCAGCTCAACCAGGATGTGGTGCTCGACAGCCGGAGGGCCGTGTGGCTGCCTCGGCAGAAGACGCTGGTGCTGGCGGATCTCTTCTTCGGCATGGGCGCCGCCCGGCGCCGCCGTCCGGACCCCCTGCCCCCCCCGCAACAGACGGAGATCTGGGAACGGGTGTTCAGCCTCATCGACGACTACGCGCCCGCCCAGATTGCCTTGCTGGGGGATCTCAAGCCCAGCCAGGGCACCGTGGAAGGTGACGAGGCCGAGGAGCTGCGCACCATCTTCCGCAAGCTCAAGGGCGGCGGACGGCAGGTGGTGCAGGTGGTGGGCCATCCGGACCGCAGCACAGGCCCGGCCCTGGAGGGCACCGGCATCGAGCCCGTGGAGCAGCACCGGGTGGGGCCCTTCACCCTGATGCACCGCCGCCGCATCTTCGTCTACCCGCGCCACGACTCGCCCCAGGGCTTCTGGATCAACGGCGGAGTCCATCCCCTCTTCGCCGTGCCCAGCCCCGGGCCCGCGGCCGAACCGGACTGGATGCGGCTCCCGGCCTTCCTCTACACAGGCTTTGCCCTGGTGATGCCACCCTTCGTGAGCTACGCCCAGGGCTTCGAGGTCATCCAGGCCGAACGCCTGCCCCGCCAGGCCCGCGCCTGGAAGCTCCTGGCGGACCGCCTCAGTCCCCTGGAGCTGACAGAGCTTCCACCAGCCCCGGAGCACCTGCGCACCCTCACCCGTCCGCCCCGCAAAGGCTCCCCCAAGAACGGGGACTAAGAGTGCCTACTTCTTCTTGGCCTTGGGCAGGGGCGCGCCACCCCGGAGGCCGCGGCCGTCGTCCAGGACCAGGTCCCAGCCCAGCCGGTCGCCCTTCTTCAGGCCGATGCGCTTGAAGGTGCCCGCGGCGAACTCGATGAAGTGCCGGGCAGGAGCGCCCCCCCCGTAAGTGGGGCAGTCATCGCCGCGCATGGGGCTGCACGGGGGCACGTGTTCGGCCGTCTCCACCACGCGGCCCTCGGCATCCACCCAGGCCACGTCCAGGGCGATGAGGCAGTTCTTCATCCAGATGGCGTGGCTGCCATCCTCGCCGTAGACGAAGAACATGCAGCGGTCCTTGGCCAGGCTCTGGCGGTACATCAGGCCCTTCGCCTTCTCCTGGTCCGTGGCGGCCACCTCGGCCATGAAGGCCGTCTGTTTGAAGGCCACAGTGCCCCCGCCGCCCGCCAGCAGGGGAAGGGACAGCAAGGCGGCGAACAGCATGCGCATGGCGAATCCTCGAAGGCTCATGATACCCCGCCTCAGATCGGCTAGAGCCAAGGTCAGCTGGCTGTTCCGCTGAGCCAAACCGCGACTCGCGCCACGTCCGCCTCCGTGTGGAACCCGTGGAAGGCCACCCGCAGGTAACCCTCGCGCACGGAGGCGAAGACGCCCCGGTGGTAGCCGGCGCGGAGCAGGGCCTGGAGGTGGTCTGGGCCGCTTCCGCCATGGTGGAAGGCCAGGAAGGAGCCCAGCCGTCCGGCCTCCAGCAGGTGGCGCAGCCGGCCGCATTCCGCAGCCCAGGGAGAGTCCTCCAGGGCGTCCAGGAGCCGGACCTGGAGGTCGGCCACATGGTCGGCGATGGCCGGAACCCCGGCTCCGTTCAGCAGCCGGAGGGACTCCAGGAGGGCCGAGGCCTGCAGCAGGTTCGGCCCGCCCGGCTCCAGGGCCCGGCCATCCGGCAGCCAGGCGCGGTCGAAGTCCGTAGAGGGGCGCGAGAAGTCCATAGCCTGCTCCACCGACAGCCAGGTGCCCGAAGGTGACAACCTTTGTCTAAAAGCCTCCTCTGTCCAGAGGAAACCCATGCCCTGAGGCGCCAGCAGACCCTTGTGGCCCCCCGAGGCGAAGGCGGAGAGGCCCTCCAGATCCACGGGCACCGTGCCCGCGGCCTGGATGCCGTCCACCACCAGATGGACACCCCGTTCCTTGCAGGCGTTCCCAAGGCGTTGCAGGTCCAGCTTCAGGCCGTCCTGGAAGCGCACCCACGAAAGGGCCAGGATGCGGGTGCGGGGCCCGAGGGCGGCGATGAGACGGGTCTCAGGGTCGGCTTCGGCCCTGGGCGGCAGGCTGGACCAGGCCTCGGCCCCGGCCCGGTGGCCTTCCCACAGCGGCACCTCGCGGAAGGTCACCCCCCGCGCCTTCAGGGCCAGCCACGGCCACGCATTCGACGGGAACTCGCCCAGGGGCGCCAGCACCTCATCGCCGGGATTCCAGGGGAAGCCTTGGGCCACGGCCACCAGGCCCGTGGAGGTGCTGGGGCTCAGGCTGATGTCCTCGACCCGCCCCCCCAGCAGGGCCGCCGCTTCGCCGCGCAGGGCCGCCGGAATGCCCTGGAAGTCCTCTTCCCAGCGCACCTCCCAGGGACGCAGCTCCTTCAGCATGAACGCCCGCACCACGCGCAGCGTGGCCCGGGGCACGGGGCCCTCGGAGCAGTGCATGACCCAGAGGTGCTCCTTGTCCAGGTGAAACAGGGCGGGGTTCAGGGGCGGGGCGTTCATCCCTTGCCGGAGGTCAGCAGGGCCTTGAGGCCCACGGGATAGATCGGCTCCACCACGGAGCGCACGGCCGCGGCGTACTGCTGGATCTCCCACTGGGCGTGGCTGTCGGCCCGCAGCCGGATGAAGTGGGCCACGGCCTGGAGACTCACGGTCCAGTAGACCTCCGAATAGAGGGCCACCGGCAGCACGCAGCGCGCCTGCTCCCGGCACACACCCAGGGAGAGCAGCTCCTTGTAGTGGGCCACGGCGCCCCGGCAGCTTTCCAGGTAGCTCTCCAGGGCCCGGGCGCGGTTCGCTTCGTCGATCTCGCCCTCGCTGCCCTGCTTGTTCACCTTGGCTTGCTTGCGGAAGCCTGCGGGCACGAAGAACTCATCCTCCGGGAACTCCACGTAGCGGCCGCTGATCTCGTTGAACTCCGACCCGATGCGGTGCTTCATCCACTGGCGGAAGACGAAGATGGGCGCCTTCACGTGCAGCGTCAGAGCCGTGTGGCGGAAGGGCGAGGTGTGCTCGTGTTCGGCCAGGTAGGCCACCAGCTTGGCATCACCCTCCTCGAGGGCCTCCTTCCGCTTGCCGAAGGATACCCGCGCCGCGTTCACCACGGACAGATCCGAGCCCATGTGGTCGATGAGGCGGACGAAGCCTTTGTCGAGGACGTTGATCTCTGGGACGGGCATGGAGGCTCCAAGGGGTCGGCCCAGTTTAGCCCCGGCGGCTCGGCCCGCTTCCTATGGTTCGGAAGACAACCACAAGATCTTCTTCAAAATCATTGACGACGCCGAAGCTTGGGCTGCCCCCGCCTGGCGATTCCCTGAGAGAATGGAGGTTCTGACGTTCCCGGGAGCCACGGATGAAGTTTTTTATCGACACAGCCAACATCGACGAGATCAAGCGCATCAACGCCCTGGGCGTGCTGGACGGGGTGACCACCAACCCGAGCCTCATCGCCAAGGAGACGGGCAAGCCCTTCGAGCAGATCATCGCGGAAATCTGCGGCATCGTGGACGGCCCCATCAGCGCCGAGGTCATCGGCCTGGAGGCCCCAGGCATGATCGAGGAGGGCCGCCGCCTCTCGAAGATCCACAAGAACGTCGTGGTGAAGCTGCCCCTGATCGCCGAGGGCCTCAAGGCCTGCAAGGCGCTCAGTTCCGAGGGCATCCACACCAACGTCACCCTCTGCTTCAGCGCCACCCAGGCCCTCATGGCCGCCAAGGCCGGCGCCACCTACGTCTCGCCCTTCGTGGGCCGCCTGGACGACATCGGCCTGGACGGCATGGAGCTGATCCGCGAGATCGTGGCCATCTTCGACAACTACGGCTTCGACACCCAGTGCCTGGCCGCCAGCATCCGCCAGCCCCGCCACGTCACGGACGCGGCCCTGGCCGGTGCCCACGTGGCCACCATCCCCACCAAGGTCTTCGACCAAATGCTGAAGCACCCCCTCACGGACAAGGGCGTGGAAGGATTCCTCGCTGATTGGAAGAAGAGCGGGAGGTAGCGCGTGGCTGGGTCGAATCCATGTGAGCCTCGGCACGAGGCGAACAGAACGATACGTCTGGTGCGCTTCGATGTGCCGGGACCATGTGAGCCTCGGCACGAGGCGAACAAGAAGAGCGGGCGTTGATGCGCCGGGCCCTCGCCCTCCTGGCGACCCTGGCCCTGGCCGCCTGCCAGGCGCCCCTGGCGGTCGCGCCGGAGGCTCAAGCCGCCCCGCCCAGGACCCAGGCGGCCCCAGCCCCAGCCAATTGCGTCTTCTGCAAGATCGTGGCGGGCACGGCACCCTCGCGCAAGGTCTACGAGGATCCGTACGTCCTGGCCTTCTGGGATATCCGGCCCCGGGCCAAGGTCCACCTGCTGGTGATTCCCAAACAACACGTGGCCAGCCTCAAGGAGCTGGATGAGCTGCCGGTGGAGACCCGCGCCGCGCTGCTCAGCGCCTGTGTGAGGGTGGCCCGGGACCAGGGCATCCTCGACGAGGGCTTCCGCGTCATCTCCAACGCCGGCAAGGACGCCAGCCAGAGCGTCTTCCACCTGCACTTCCACGTGGTGGGCGGGGAGAAACTGCGGGAGGACGCCATCACGAAGGATCCCCTGGGGCGGTAGCCGTACCGGGTTTCGTGATCGAATCGCCACCGGGGCTCACTACCATGGCTGAAGGCCCGGACCGGGCCGGAGGTCTTTTATGGATGCCATTACATCTGTCCTTCGCCGCTGCGAGATCTTCTCCGGGCTGCCCGACGCGGACCTCGGCCTGATCGCCAAGGCCGCCCGCCGCCACGAAGCGCCAGCCGGAACGCGCCTGTTCACCCAGGGCGAACCCCGCCGGGGCGCCACGGTCATCGCCGAGGGCCGCGTGGAGATCACCCGCGACAACGGCGACGGAGCCGAACCCGTGGTCATCCTCGGCCCTGGCGATGTGGCGGGCGAGCAGTCCTTCCTTTCGCCCAGCCCGCACTCCGCCACGGGCACCACCCTCACGCCCGCAGTGCTCCTGGACCTGGACCGCGAGACGGTCCTCCAGAGCCTCAGCCAGGACGGCGCCGCGGCCATCGCCGTGCTCAGCAAGGTCGCCAACGTCCTCCACCGGCGCATCCTCTACTCCGCCACCCCCCGCACCGGGCGCGAGCAGGCCTACGCCAGCGGCCAGACCCGCCGGGAATCCGACCTCCTCGGCCCCCTGGAGGTGCCCGAGGACGCCCTTTTCGGCGTGCAGACCCTGCGCGCCGTCCACAACTTCCCCATCACGGGCACCCCCACCAGCCACTTCCCCGCCATGATCCGCGCCCTGGCCATGGTCAAGCAGGCTGCGGCCCGGGCCAACGTCCGCCTGGGCCTGCTCGATCCGGCCATCGCGGACGCCATCGACAGCGCTTCCCAGGAGATCATCGACGGCCACTGGCACGGCCACTTCCCCACGGACATGGTGCAGGGCGGCGCCGGCACCTCCACCAACATGAACGCCAACGAAGTCATCGCCAACCGGGCCCTGGAGCTGCTGGGCCACAAGCGGGGCGAGTACGCCCACTGCCACCCCAACGACCACGTGAACCTGGGCCAGAGCACCAATGATGTCTATCCCACGGCCCTGCGCCTCAGCACCATCTTCATGCTGAAGAACCTGCTGGACGCCATGGAGCGCCTGAAGGCCGCGCTGCACGCCAAGGGCCGCGAGTTCTCCGATGTCATCAAGATGGGCCGCACCCAGCTCCAGGATGCCGTGCCCATGACGCTCGGGCAGGAGTTCGAGGCCTACGCCGTGACGACCGGAGAGGACATCCAGCGCCTGCAGGAGACCGCCCGTCTCTTCCTGGAGGTGAACATGGGCGGCACGGCCATCGGCACGGGCATCTGCGCCGATCCCCACTATCCCGAGGTGGTGGTCGAGGAGCTGCGGAAGGTGACCGGCCTGGAGATCCTGCTGGCCGAGAACCTCGTGGAGGCCACCCCGGACACCGGCGCCTTCGTCATGTTCTCGGGCGTGGTGAAACGGGCCGCCGTAAAGCTGAGCAAGCTCTGCAACGACTTGCGCCTGCTCAGCAGCGGCCCCCGCTGTGGCTTCGGCGAGCTGAACCTGCCGCCCATGCAGCCCGGCAGCAGCATCATGCCCGGCAAGGTGAACCCCGTGATCCCCGAGGTGGTGAACCAGGTGGCCTTCTCGGTCATCGGCAACGACCTCACCATCACCCTGGCCGCCGAGGCGGGCCAGCTCCAGCTCAACGTCATGGAGCCCATCCTGGCCTACAGTCTCGCCACCAGCCTGCGCACCCTGACAGCGGCCGTGAACGTGCTCACCACCAAGTGCATCGTGGGCATCACCGCCAACCGGGAGCGCTGCCGCGATCTGGTGGAGCACAGCATCGGCATCGTCACCGCCGTCATGCCCGCCATCGGCTACAAGCGGGCCACCGAGGTGGCCAAGGAGGCCCTGGAGACCGGCCGGCCGGTCCGGGAGATCATCCTCCGCAAGGGCTACCTGAGCGCCGCGGAACTGGACGAAGCCTTCAGCCTTGAGGCCATGACCCAGCCCAGGGCCATCCGCTAGAGGCCTCGCCCACCCGGTGGGTTAAACTGGCAGCTGATCCCCCCCGCGATCCGCTGCCCGTTTTCCGCACCCGGGAGTCCCCATGCCCCTCCAAAAAAAGATTGAGACCCTCAAGGCCAAGCATGCCCAGGCCCTGGCCGGTGGCGGCGAGGCGCGGGTCCAGAAGCAGCATGAGGGCGGCAAGCTCACGGCCCGGGAGCGCGTGGCGGCCTTCCTGGACGAAGGCTCCTTCGAGGAGATGGATGCCCTCATGGTCCACCGGGCTTGGGGCGTGGAGAAGATTCCCGGCGATGGCGTGGTGACTGGCTTCGGCCGCGTGGACGGCCGCCCTGTGGCCATCTTCGCGCAGGACTTCACAGTGTTCGGCGGCTCGCTCAGCGAGGCCTACGCCAAGAAGATCTGCAAGATCATGGACCTGGCCATGAAGGTGGGCTGCCCCGTCGTCGGTCTCAACGACAGTGGCGGCGCCCGCATCCAGGAGGGCGTGGTGAGCCTGGGCGGCTACGCCGACATCTTCCTGCGCAACACCCTGGCCTCGGGCGTCATTCCCCAGATCAGCCTCATCATGGGCCCCTGCGCCGGTGGCGCCGTGTACAGCCCCGCCATCACCGACTTCATCACCATGGTGAAGGGCACCAGCTACATGTTCGTGACGGGCCCGGACGTCATCAAGACCGTCACGCACGAGGAGGTCACCAAGGAGGAGCTGGGGGGGGCCAGCACCCATGCGTCCAAGTCCGGCGTGGCCCACTTCGTCACCCAGAGCGACCTGGCGGCCCTGGCCCACACCCGGGAGCTGCTCTCTTTCCTGCCCAGCAACAACCTCGGCGAGGCGCCGCGCCGCGCCCCGAAGAACCAGATGCCCCTGGAGAACCCGGACCTGGACCAGGTGGTGCCGGACGATCCCTCGAAGCCCTACGACATCCGCGACATCATCCGCGGCGTGGTGGACGACGCCCACTTCTTCGAGGTGCACGAAGCCTTCGCGCCGAACCTCGTGGTGGGCTTCGCCCGCATCGACGGCCGCAGCGTGGGCATCGTGGCCAACCAGCCGGCCTTCTATGCCGGCGTGCTGGACATCTCCTCCAGCGAGAAGGGCGCCCGCTTCGTGCGGTTCTGCGACGCCTTCAACATCCCGCTCATCACCTTCGAGGACGTGCCGGGCTTCCTCCCCGGCGTGACCCAGGAGCACGGCGGCATCATCCGCCACGGCGCCAAGCTGCTCTTCGCGTTCTGCGAAGCCACGGTGCCCAAGATCACCATCATCACCCGCAAGGCCTACGGCGGCGCCTATTGCGTGATGGCCAGCAAGCACATCCGAACGGACTTCAACTTCGCCTACCCCACGGCCGAGATCGCCGTCATGGGCGCCGAGGGCGCCATGAACGTGCTGCACGGCAAGTCCATCGCCATCGCGCCGGATCCCGCCGCCAAGAAGGCCGAGCTGGTGGCCGAGTACAACGAGAAGTTCGCGAATCCCTACATCGCGGCCGAGCACGGCTTCGTGGACGAGGTCATCCTCCCCCGCGAGACGCGCCAGAAACTCGTGAAAGCCCTCGCCTTCCTCGACACCAAGCGCGACACCATGCCGCCCAAGAAGCACGGGAACATCCCCCTCTAGGAGCCTCCATGCGCGCCGCCCTGCTCGTCCTCGCCACCCTCACCCTCACCGCGCAGGACGAGCGGGCCTTCCAGGAATCCATGGCCCGCCTTGAGCGGCAGGAGCCGGGGGGGAAAAAGGATCTCGAGGACGGCAGTTCCCTCCGTGCCGCCGCCCTGACCATGGACTCCGCCAAGGCCACCGAGAAGGCCCGCTACGCGGCAGCTTCCTGGCTCTGGGCCGCCAACATGATACGGGGTCTCCACTATGGGAAGGAGCAGACCTACCTGCAGGCCGCCCGGGGGCAGGCGGACCTGCTGAAGGCCTGGTCGCTGCTGGAGACCGTGGGGGGGGAGCTCGCCCGCTCCCGGGACGGCATGCGGCTGGAACTGGCCTGGCGGCTGGTGGACCTGAACCGGATGAGGTCGGCTTATGCCACGGTCTCCGCCCGCCCGGACCTCAGCGTCCGCGAGCTCGTCCACTGCTTCTTCGTGTCCGCCCACCTCGGCGAATGGACCGCCATGAAGAAGCACGCCCAGGCGCTCAAGGCCCAGGGCGGAAAGCTGGAGGGCCTCCACGCGGCGGCGGAGAACACCCTGACGATGTTCGACTATGAATCGCTGCTCAAGGCCGTCGAGACCGGCCATCCGGACCAGGCCGCAGGCCCCCTGGCCGCCCGGAGCTACCGGGTCACGAAGCAGCGGGTCAAGATCCGGCGCGTTTCCGGTGATGACAAGACCCTCCTCAAGGAGTCCGAAACCTGGCCCAAGGACTGGGTGGCCAAACCCGACGCCACCGCGGGCCTCCTCCAGGTGGGTGCCGCAGCCCACTGGGTTGAAGGCACCGCCCAGCCTCCGGTCTCCGGCTTTCTCGACGCAACCCGGCTCTACCTCGTCGGGTACCGGGAGACCAGCGGCGAGCCTGGTGACTCCGGCCGCCAGGAGCAGGTGTGGGATCTGCGCCCGGACGCCCAGGCCCCGGGCCGGTGGCGTGGATCCAACACGCTCACGGTCCGGCGGGCGGGCACGGATCCCAAAGCCGGTCCCGCGCTCCAGGTGACTTTCGACGTGGAGTGGGATCTGCGCCCCACGGAAGCCTATCCCGAGGCGCCCCCGGCCGTCCCGGCGGCCACCGTGCCATCCGGTTTGTGAAGAGGCCTTGGGGAGCCTATGCGCAGCATGTTCATCGATGACCGGGGCGCGGTGCGCAACGGTTGGAAGGTCCTCGGGTTCGTGGTCCTCCTCAACCTCGTGGGATTCGGCACCGCCCCCCTGATCCGCCTGTGGCCAGCCGCCGGGCGGGCCATTCTCCCGGGGCGCTGGTTCGATGCCGCCACCTGCCTCGGGGTCACCTGGCTCTGCCTCCGGGCCGAGGGGAATTCCCTCGCCGAGGTCGGCCTTCGCCCCGACAGGCGCTTCCTTGGAGGGTTCGCCCTGGGCACTCTGGGCGGGTTCACGCTGATGTGGGTGACCGCCAGTCTCATCCACGGACTGGGCGGGTTCCACTGGGTCCGGACTCCCGGAACAGGCCCCGCGGTCCTGGCCGCAGGGGCGTGGTTCTTCCTGGCGGTGGCCTGCTTCGAGGAGATTCTCTTCCGTGGCTACGCCTTCCAGCGGGCCGTACGCGGCCTGGGGTTCGGCGGTACCCAGCTTCTCTTCGCCCTGGCCTTTGCGGGCGGACATTGGAACAACCCGGGCATGGTCGGCGCCACCAAGGCCTGGGCCACGCTGAACATCGCCCTGGCGGCCCTGCTGCTGGGTCTCTGCTGGCGGCGCACCGGCAGCCTGGCCCTCCCCATCGGCGTGCACCTGGGCTGGAACTGGACCCAGGGCAACCTCCTCGGATTCGGCGTGAGCGGCACCGAGACCCCGGGCTGGTGGACGCCGGTCTTCCACGGCCGTCCGGAGTGGCTCACGGGCGGCGCCTTCGGCCTGGAGGCGAGCGCGGTGTGCGCCTTCGTCAGCGGCGCGGCGGTCCTCGGGCTGTGGTGGTGGAAAGGGATCCCGCCTAGCGGCGGTGCTTCCACAGTTTCGGCGTCTTGATCCCGGCGCCCATCACCAGGCGCATCTCGCTGGTGGGCACGAAGCCCATGCGCTGGTAGAGGCCCTCGGCCTCGAGGCTTGCGTGCAGCTCCATGATCTCCAGGCCCAGCTCGCGGGCCAGGTCCAGGGCCGCGTCCGTGAGGCGGGCGGCCAGACCCTGGCGGCGGTGCGTGGGCTCCGTGTAGATGTTGAAGAGGTAGCCCCGCACAGACAGCGGCGTCACGGGCGTGGGGAGCGTTTCCCGCATCAGCATCAGCACGCCGGCCACGGGGCGGCCGTCATCCTCCATGAGGAAGCCCCGGCACTGGCCCGTCACCAGCCAATTCCGCAGCTGGACACGGAAAGTGTCGGCCATGCGGCGGAGGCCGTCCTCGGAGCCCATCTCCATGTCGTGGAACAGGGCCACGCGATGGGCCACGTGGATCTCCAGGTCGGCGGGCGAGGTGGGGCGCAGAGAGAGCTTCATGTGGTCAGTGTAGGCGCTATCCTTGGCCATGCACTACGCGGCCCTGGCCTCCGGTTCCAAAGGGAACTGCCACGCCCTTTCCGAGGGTGGCCTGACACTGCTCATCGATGCGGGTATCTCGTTGCTCCAGATCCGCCGCCGTCTGGAGATCGTGGGCCTGGATCCCGGCTCCGTCCGCGCCCTGGCCCTCACCCACGAGCACTCGGACCATATCGGCGCGGTGGGCGTGATCCTCCGGAACACGGACTGGACCATTCTCGCCACCGCCGCCACCCGCACCGCCGTGGAGCGGGCCCAGGGGATCGAGATCCCACCTTCGCGCTGGATCGAGGTGGAGGCCGGCCGGCCCTGTGGCTGGGAAGGCTGGCGCGTGCTGCCCTTCGCCCTGCCCCATGATGCAGAGGACCCCGTGGCCTATCGGATCGAGGCCGGGGGCACCGCCACCGCCGTGGTGACGGACCTGGGCCACCCAACGGCCCTGGTGGCGGACCACCTCCAGGATCTGGACCTGCTGGTGCTGGAGGCCAACCATGATGTGGACATGTTGCGCGAGGGAGACTATCCCCCCCAGCTGAAGGCCCGCATCCTGAGCCGCGTGGGCCACTTGAGCAACGCGGCCATGGCCGAGCTGCTGGGCCGGGCGTGTTCCCCCCGGCTGAAGCAGGTCGTACTCGCCCACCTGAGCGAATCCAACAACGATCCCGGCCTGGCCCGCTTCGCCGCGGAGGAGATCCTTCGCGGGACCGCTGTGGCCCTCCACGTGGCCCACCAGCGGGAACCCCTGGTCCTGCCCCCCGCCGTGGCCTGAGGAGTCCGATGTTCCGACGCGCCCTGTTCCGCCTCCTCCTGGCCCTGTCAGCCTTGGTCCCGACCCTGGGCGCCCAGGGCGGCCCGCCCTCCCTGCGCGAGGCCGTGGAGCGCTTCGATGCAGCCCAGGCCCAGGTGCAGACCCTGCAGTGCCCATTCACCTTGACCTTGCGCCGGTCCCTGTTGAGGACGCCCTCGGTGACGAAGGGCACCCTCTACCTCCAGGGTTCCGACTTCGTCCACTTCGCCTTCCAGCCGCCGGAGGACCTGGTCCTCCATCTCACCCCCAAGGCCCTTATCTCCTACAGCCCCGAGGCCCGGGCGGGAGAGCTGATGAAGATCGGCCTCATCAAGAACGCCAACCGGAAGTTCCTGGGCCTCGGCCAGAAGCTGAGCTACCTGTCCGAGTACTTCCAGATCCAGCTGAGCGAATCAAAGGACCTGCCCGGCACCTGGCTTCTGGCCATGACGCCCCGCACCCTGTCCATGCGCAAGCGGATGCAGGACCTCAACCTCTGGGTGGACCGGGAGACTTGGCTGCCCCGGCAAGTCCAGTGGATCGAACGCAGCGGGGACTCCTGGCTGGTGGAACTGGGGGCCCTCCGGATCAACCAGGCCCTGCCTCCTACCGTGACCGGCTTCAAGCTCCCAGAGGGCGTCCCCCTGCGGAGCGACTTCAGCTTCTTCGCCACCCGGAAGAAGTAGCGGTAGACTGCACGGGAGATCCCACGGGGGCCCGATGATTGTGGTGTGCCCGGCCTGCCAGGCCCGCTTCCAGTACGACGACAACCGGTTCGGCCAAGCCCGGACCAAGCGGTTCAAATGCCCGAAGTGCGCCCACCTCTTCGAGGTGGCGAACCCGACGGTAGCGGGCCCTCCAGCAGACGAGCCCGCTCCAGTACCGCTCACCATGCCCATATCCGTGTCCCTCCCTGAGCAGGAGCCCTCTTCCGAGGCCACGCTGGCCTCGGCGTTCACCACCGCCCGCCGGGATCGCGATTCCCTCCTGGTGGCTGCGGGAATCCAGGGGGCTGGCCTGCCGATGGGGTTCAAATTCAGCCTGGCCTTCCTCACCGGCCCCCAGGCCTCCACCGTCCAGGTGCTCGAACGGCCCCTGATCGTCATCGGCCGCGAGGAAGGTGACGTCATCACCCAGGATCCCGAGACTTCCAGGCGCCACGCGGTGCTGGAGATCCGGGGCGACGGGACGGCCTGGATCACCGACCAGGAATCCACCAACGGCACCATGGTCGACGGGGAACGCATCACGGGTCCGGTCCAACTCATCAACCGGCAGGAGTTCATCTGCGGGAACAGCACCTTCATGCTGCTGATCCGCAACACCAACGAGTACCCGCTGCACTGAACCCCTGACATCACCGAACCGACCCGAGCGACACCATGACGCCAGACCCCTACGCGCCCTACCTCCGCCAGGCGGACGACCTTTTCGCCCAGGGCGAACTCGTCAAGGCGGGCCAGATCTGGCAGGCGATCCTCAAGCAGCAGCCCACCCATGCCGCGGCGCGCGAACACCTGCTGGCTCTGCGCGAGCGCCTGCTTGCCCAGCGTGAGGCCGAAGCCCGGGAGGCGGCGGCGCCACCCCCGCCACTGCCGCCGGCCCCGGAGCCCCCTCCCCTCACGGAACCGGCTCTGGTTCCTCCGCCGGCCGCCGCCGCACCCTCCTTGGTGGAGCCGCACCGGCTGGTGATCGAAGGTTGCACGCTCTATGACATGGGTCAGGTTCCCGAGGCCCTCCAGAAATGGGAACAGGTGCTGGCCATCGACCCCACGCACAGCCTGGCCCTGGGTTATGCCAACGACGCCCGCCGGGAGCTGGGGCTGCCGCCCCTCCAAGCCGGCGCCCCCACCCCCATGGCGGCGCCGGCCCCTGTGGCCGAAGAGGATGTGGCCAAGCTGCTGCGGGAGGCCGTCCAGCTCTACGACATGGGGCTTACGGAAGAGGCCATCTCCAAGTGGGAGCATGTGCTCGTCCTGGAACCCCACCGGGAGGAGATCCAGGGCTATCTGCGCCAGGCCAGGCAGGAATTGACGCCGCCTGGGGCCCAATCGACGCCCCAGGCCCCGGCCCCCAAGCCCGCCCCTGCCCCAGCGTCCACACCCATCCAGGCCACGAACCCCGACGCACAGGCCCTGGCCCTGAAGCTCCGGCAGGCGGACCACCTGCTGTCGCTCCAGCGCCACGACGAGGCGGCCTTCACCTACCAGCAGGCCCTCGGTTTGGCCCCGGGCCACCCTGAGGCCCTGGCCGGCCTTGAGCGCTGCCACCGGCCCGAGGCCGCCCCCGGGCCTATGGCGCGTGGCATCTCCCTGGATCCGCAGGGCCGGATCGCCATGGTGGAGGAGGAGCCCACCCCCATCACCGCCGACACCGACAAGGTGGAACCCCCCGCCGCCCTCACCCGCACCGCCTCGGCCCCCCGGGAAGGCCTCAGCCTTCCGGGCCGCCTCCAGGAGGCCTCATCCGGCCTTCCCTGGCTGCGGGAACCCAAAGTCTGGGCCATGGCCGGAGGCGGCACCCTGGCCCTGATCGTGGGCCTCTACGCCCTCCACACCTACCGCCAGGACCAGGAGCTGAAGGAGGCCGTCAAGGCCGCGCGCCTGGCGGCCGTGGCCCCCGTGCTCCAGCAGGCCCAGGCGCCGGACCTCTCCGAACTCCCCGCGGCGATCCTCCGGGAAGGCGAGACGGTCCTGGGGGCGGACCCCCTGCGGGCTTACTGCCGGGCCCAGGCCGTGCTTGCCCAGAACCCCGGCGATGCCGCGGCAGCCCAGCTGCTGGAGAAGGCCCGGGCCGGCCTGCCCGGGGGAGCCAGCGGAGCGAGTCTCCCGGAATTCCAGAAGCACCTCCAGAACGGCGATCTGGATGCCGCGGCCAAAGTCATGGATGGCCTTCTGCGGGCCCAGCCGGATGACATGGGCCTCCGCGCCCGTGCCAGCCGCCTGCACCTGGCCCTCTGTGGAGCCCATGTCGGCCAGGGCAACTGGAACGATGCGGCCGAGGACCTGCGCCGGGGCCGGGCCCTCTTCCCCGGCGACAAGTTATGGCAGGCCCGCCTCCAGCTTCTCGAGCGCGTGAAGACCCTGCCCAAATCCCAGCAGGCGGCCTGGCTTCCCCTCCTCGGATAGGCGGTCTCAGCCCACCCAGGCTTCCGGTGGCACGGGATGGCTCAGGAAGTGGGTCATGCCCTCATTCAGCCCATAGGCCCCGGTGGTGCCGAAGGCGAGCAGGTCCCCGGGTTCCAGCTCCGGCAAGCGCACTTCGCCCAGCCGGTCCAGACTCGTGCAGAGGGGCCCGGCCAGGGTGTGCGGAACCGCGCCGCCCCCCTTGCCCACGGCCTTCACCGGGAAGGGTTCGCCCGTGAGGAGGGGGCGGATGAGGTGGTTGATGCCCCCCTCCAGAATGGCGAAGCGGGTGCCGCGGCTCTCCTTGGTCCGCACCACCCGGGCCAGGTAGATGCCACAGGGCCCGGCGAGGAAACGCCCGGGCTCCAGGATCAGCTCGCCCTTGAACCAGGCATGCTTCCCCAGAAGATCGGACAGTCCCTGTCCAAATGCCGCGAGATCGAGCGGCGCTTCGTCCGGTGCGTAGGGCACGCCCAGGCCGCCGCCCAGATCGATCTGCTCGAAGACGAGGCCGTGGGCCTCGTGCAGGCGCTTCGCCAGGTCCAGCACGGCGCCGTGGATGGCCCGCAGCTTGGCGGCGTCCCGCTGGTTGCTGGCCGCGAAGACGTGCAGGCCCCGGATGCGCACATGGTTCAGTTTCGCGGCCCTCTGCAACAGGGCCGGCACGCCCTCCTCATCCACGCCGAAGGCGGAGGGCCCGCTGCCACCGATGATCCGGTTGCCCTCGTCGATGTCGAAGGCAGGGTGCACCCGCAGGTTCACGGCGATCTCGCGGGCCGCCAGGGCATCGACCCGGGCCAGGTCCTCGAAGCCCTCCGCCTGGATGCGGACCCCCATGTGAAGGGCCTTCTGCAGCTCGGGCACCCGCTTTCCAGGACCGGCGAAGAAGGTGCGTCCGGGCGGCAGGCCCAGGGCCTCGACCCGTTCCAGTTCCCCGATGGACGCGCAGTCGAAGCTGGCGCCCAGGGATGCGAAGCACTTCAGGAGGTTCACATGCGGGTTGGCCTTCACGGCGTAGGCGATCCGCACCCGCGGGGGCAGCACCGCCCGCAGGGCCTGGAACCCCGCTGCCGCCACCACCCCCGAATAGGCGAAGCAGGGTGTGCCGTGGGCCTCCGCCAGTCGCTGGCAGGTGGCGTCATCGAAGGCGAAGAGGGGCATGAGTCCTTCCTTGCAGACATTGATGGTTAAGGGTGTGTTTTATAAATAGCTGAAAAACAATGCGTTACTAATGCCGTCTCAACACCTCAAACACACTGCTCAACCTTCTTGTGTCTGGGGTTGTGCTTTATGAGCAACTTTCCACTCCTCTGTGGTTCCGGCGTCATCCGTGGTCTATCGGTTCTTCCAGAACGGCGCCAGCCGCCGTACGCCTTCCCGGAGCTGCTCGGGGGTGGCGGCGAAGCTGAGGCGGGCGTGGCCGCGGCCGCCCTCGCCGAAGGCGAGACCGGGGATGAGCACCACCTTGGCCTCGTCACGGAGCTTGAGGGCGAAGGCCACAGGGTCGGTGTGGGCCGCCTCCGGCAGGGCCATGAAGTGGTAGAAGGTGCCATCGGGCGCCGTCACGGTCTGGCCCAACTCTTCGCGCAGGGCCACCGCCAGGGCCTCCCAACGCTGCTGCACCGCGGCCCGGGCCTCGGCCAGCACCGCCTCCGAATGCTCAATCAGGGCCAGGGCCGCCCACTGGGCGGGTGTGGCCGTGCCGGTCACCGCGTAGCCGTGCACCGTGCGGGCGGGCACCAGCCAGGCAGGATCGCCCACGGCCCAGCCCACGCGCAGGCCCGGCGCGCCCCAGCCCTTGCTCACGGAGCTGGTCACCACGCCGCGGTCCGTCACGTCCCGCAGGCTGGGGCAGCGGGTGCCGAAGTGCAGATCCCGATAGACCTCGTCGGAGATGAGCAGCACACCCCGGGCGATGCAGGCGTTGGCCACGCGCTTGAGCGCCGTCAGGCTCCCGCCACCCCCTGTGGGATTGGACGGCAGGTTGAGGATCACGGCGGAAGCCTCCGGCGTGGCGTCCAGCACGCGGATCAGCGCATCGGCATCCAGGCGGAAGCGGTCCTTCGACAGCGGGTAGGGCACGGGTTCGGCCCCCGCCATGCGCGCCAGGGCCGGGTAGGCCACGAAGCCGGGATCAGGCACCAGCACCTTGGTGCCGGGCTCCACCCAGGCCTGGAAGAGCGAGAAGAGCGCCCCCTGGGAGCCGGTGGTGATGAGCACCTCGTCCACATGGGCGCCGTGGAAGGCGGCGACGGCCTTGCGCAGCTCGGACAGCCCCGCATGGGGGACATAGGGACAGGGGCCGGGATCGCGCAGCAGGGCCTTCCGGGCCACCTCCGGCAGATCCCAGGTGGGCTCGCCGAGGCCCAGGGGAATGGCCCCCGGCGGCGTGCCGTCCGTGATGGCGCGGATGGGCGAGGGCTTCAGCAGGGATAGGCGTGATGCGACGTTCATCTCAGGGCTTGCTCCAGGGCGGTGGCCGCGTCGGTCCTGTCGTCGCGGTACTTCACGATACAGGGGGCCGACAGCTGGAGTCCGTGCGCCTTGGCATAGTCTCCCGAGGCCGGGCGCGAACCTGGCACCACCACGGCGCCCTCGGGCACCTCCTGGCGCAGCTCCCGGCCGTTCACCAGATCGTAAATCACGGTGCTGCCGGTGATGACCACGCCCGAGGCCAGCACGGCGCGCCTGCGCACGACGATGCCCTCGAAGAGGCCCACGAGGCCACCCACGAAGGCGTCATCCTCGACGATCACCGGACGGGCGCCCGCGGGCTCCAGCACGCCGCCGATCTGCGCGGCGGCGGAGAGGTGCACGCGCTTGCCGATCTGGGCGCAGCTGCCCACCAGGGCGTGGCTGTCCACCATGGTGCCTTCATCCACGAAGGCGCCCACGTTCACGTAGGCCGGCGGCATGATCACCACGCCCCGGGCGATGTGGGCCCCGCGGCGCACGGAGGAGCCGCCGGGCACGAGGCGCACGCCGTCCCCCAGCCCGAAGTGCCGGGCCGGGTAGGCGGTCTTGTCGAACATGGGAAAGCCCGGCCCCGGCATCTCCACGAGGTTCGTGCGCCGGAAACCGCAGAGGATGGCCTGCTTCACCCAGGGGTTGGCCTGCCAGCTGCCGTCGGGACGTTGTTCAGCGGCTCGCACGATCCCGCTCTCTAGGGCCGACAGGAGCACCTGGTGCATGGCCGGCGCTCCGGGATCGTTCGCCAAGTCCTCCGGGGAGCGGCCGAAGAAGCGGTGGACGGTATCCAGGTCGACAACCATCAGATCACTCCAGGGAAGGTGCCCTCGGTGGAGAGGCAGAGGGCTTCGGCCAGGCGGGTGCGCGTGGCGGCGGAGGCGGGAACCAGGGGCAGGCGCAGGCCATCCCCGCAGAGGCCCAGCAGCTTCAGAGCCGCCTTCAGCGGAATGGGATTGCTCTCGAGGAACAGGGCGTCCATGAGGGGCAGCAATTGCTGGTGGAGGCGCAGGGCCTCGGCGGCCTTTCCCTGACGGGCGGCGGCAACCATGGCGGCGGTCTCCCGGGGCAGCGCGTTGCCCAGCACCGAGATGAGCCCCGAGGCCCCCACGGCGAGGGCCGCCAGGGCCAGGTTGTCGTCGCCGGAAAGCAGCGTCTTCCCCTTGGGCAGCTGCCGGGCGATCTCCGCGATCTGGGCCAGGTTGCCGCTGCTCTCCTTGACGGCCACCACCTGGGAATTCTCCCAGAGCCGGGCCAGCGTGGCGGGCATCATGTTCAAGCCCGTGCGGCCCGGCACGTTGTAGGCGATGAGGGGCAGGCCGGGCGCCGCGTCCGCCACGGCGGCGAAGTGGGCGACCAGGCCGTCGGGCGTCGGCTTGTTGTAGTAGGGCGTCACCACCAGGGCGCCCTGGGCCCCCAGGGCCTGGGCCCGCTTCGTCATCGCCGCGGCCTGCCGTGTGGCGTTGTGGCCCGTGCCCACGACCACGGGGTGGCCGTTGCTCTCCTCCAGGCAGGCGGTGATGATGGCGTCGCGCTCCGCATCGAGGATGGTGGCAGCCTCGCCCGTGGAGCCCAGGGGCACCAGGGTGTCCACGCCGCCGGCCACCACGTGGCGGACCAGCTTCCGGAAGGCGGGCAGGTCCACTTCGCCCGTGGGCGTGAAGGGCGTGGCCAACGCGACGGCGAGGCCGGACAGATCGAGGGTCATGATCTTCCTCCGAAGGCGAAGAGGGGGTCGAGCAGGTCGGCGGCCAGGTCATCCATGGTGAAGACGCCCTTGCGGCCACGGAGCCAGCGGGCGGCCACCAGGGCGCCCTGCGCGAAGGGGGCCCGGGAGCGGGCCCGGTGCGTGAGCTCCAGCACCTCGGCGGGCGCATCGAGGCCCACGGTGTGCGTGCCGAACTCAGCTCCGGCCCGCACCACGCCCAGGCTCAGCTGGTGGGGTGCCGGGGTGCCGAGGGTCCATTCCGTCTTGCGGGGGCAGCCCGCCATCAGGGCCGCCGCCAGGGTCCTGGCCGTGCCCGAGGGCGCATCGACCTTGAGGCGGTGGTGGTGTTCCACCAGGTAGGGATCCCGGGCGGGATCCAGGGCGGCGAAGCGGCCCAGCACTGTGGCGAAGCGCGCCATGAGGGCCACGGAGATCGAGAAGTTCGAGGCCGAGAGCACGCCGATGCGCCCGGCCACGCGAGCTTCGAGGTCGGGGATGGACCAGCCGGTGGTGCCGATCACCAGGTCCGCCCCCGTCCCCAGGGCCCAGGCCAGGTGGGCTTCCACGGCCTCCGCCACGCTGGCATCGATGGCCACGTCGGCCTTGGCCTCCGGCGTATCCCCGCGGCCCACCTGCCAGGCCAGGGCCTCCCCGGCCTCCGCGGCGATGGCGGCTCCCAGGCGGCCCTTCCCGAAGAGCCCGATGCGGAGCGGGGTCACGGGGCCCCTCCCACCAGCACGCGGTGGAGGCGGCGCAGGGCCTCATCGCCCTGCTCCTGGCGCACCACCAGGCTCAGGTTGATCTCGTTGGCGCCCATGCTGATCATCTCCACGTTGATGTCGCCCAGCGAGGAAAGCAGGCGGGCGCCCAGGCCCGGCGTGGATTTCAGGCGCTCGCCCACGGCGGCGATGATGGCCCGGCCCTCGTTCACCTCCACCGTGGCGAAGGCCGAGAGGTCCTTGATCAGGGCCTTCAGGGGCATGTCCGCCTCCACCGTGAGGGAGACGCTGACCTCGGCCGTGGCCACGAGATCCACGCTCACCCCCCGCCGGCCGAACACCTCGAAGAGGCGGGCCAGGAAGCCGCTCTGGGCCAGCATCCGCGAGCTGCTCACCGTGAGCACCGTCACGGGACCCCGGCTGGCGAGGGCCGTGATGGGGCGGCCCGTGTGGACCTCGGCAGAGATGGTGGTGAAGCGGCCTTCCGGTTTCTGGGTGTGCCGCACGGTGACGGGGATCCGCGCTTCCACGGCGGGCTGGATGGTGGCCGGGTGCAGCACCTTGGCGCCGAAGGCCGCCAGCTCCGCCGCCTCCGCGAAGCTCAGCTCGGGGATGGGCAGGGCCTCAGGGACGATGCGGGGATCGGCGGTGAGCACGCCTTCCACATCGGTCCAGATCTGCACCTCCGCCGCGCCCAGGGCCGCGCCGAAGAGGGCCGCGGAAAAGTCGCTGCCGCCCCGGCCCAGGGTGGTGGTGAGGCCGTCCTCCGTGGCGCCGATGTAGCCCTGGGTGACCACGGCCCGGCCGGGCCCCAGCAGTGGCTTCAGGTGTTCCTGGGCCAGGGGGTGGATCGCCTCCGGCTGGGGCGCGGCCTCCCCGAACACGGCATCGGTGCGCAACACGGCGCGGGCGTCCACCCAGGCACCGCCCATGAAGGCCGCGAAGATCCGCGTGGACAGTCGCTCGCCCAGGGAGGCGATGGCGTCCATGCTGCGGGGGCTCAGTTCGCGCAGCATGGCCACGCCGCGGAGCAGCAGCTCCAGCTCCCCGAAGAGCTCCGTCAGGGCCACATCCAGGGCTTCGGGCACCTCGCCACCGAACAGGTCCTCCGCCGCCTTCCGGTGGGTGGCCATGAGCTTCCGCTGCCGCTCCATGGCGCCGCCCAGGTCCCCGGCCTCGGCGGCCTTCGCGGCGTCGAAGAGGCCGTTGGTGGTCTTGCCCATGGCGGACAGCACCACCAGGGGCGACTGGGGGAGGGCTGTCTTCACCAGGCCCGCCACCTGCCGCATGCAGGCCGCGTCCGCCACACTGCTGCCGCCGAACTTGAGGACGATCATCGGAGGTACCCCTTCGCATGGGCCAGTTCGGCGTTGAGGATGCTGCCACCGGCGGCGCCTCTTTCCGTGTTGTGCCCCAGCAGCGCGAACTTCACGCCGAGGATGGGGCAGGACCGCAGCCGGCCCACATGCACGCTCATGCCCTCGTCCGTCTCGACGTCGCGGCGGACCTGGGGGCGATCCTCCAGGGTGTGGACGTGGACGGGCACAGCCGGGGCGGAGAACAGCTTGAGCTGCTGGGGCTCGGGCCGCCAGCTCAGCCAGGCATCCCGCACGGCCTCCAGGGACGGGTTGCCCTTCAGCTTCACGCTGACGGCCTCCGTGTGGCCCTCGATGACGGGGACGCGGTGGCAGAGGGCGCTCACGAGCATGGGCGCCAGCTCCACCTCGTGGCCCGTGAAGCGGCCCAGCATCTTCGGGGTCTCCTCCTCCACCTTGGGTTCCTCGTTGCGGATGAAGGGGATGACGTTGCCCAGGATGTCCAGGCTGGCCACGCCGGGATAGCCCGCGCCGCTGATGGCCTGCATGGAGGTCATCATCACGGCCTCGATGCCGAAGGCCTTGTGCAGGGGCGCCAGGGCCATCACCAGCACGGTGGCCGTACAGTTGGCGTTGGTGACGATGCCGCCGGTCCAGCCGTGGTGGTGGCGCTGGACGTCCAGCAGACCCAGGTGATCCGCGTTGACCTCCGGCACCAGCAGCGGCACCTCCGGCGACATGCGGAAGGCCGCCGCGTTGGAGAACACCATGGCTCCGGCCCGGGCGAAGGCGGGCTCCAGCTCCTTGGCCGGGCCCGTGTCCAGGGCGCTGAAGATCACGGGCGACAGGGCGAATTCCGGGGTGCCCTCGGCCATCACCTGGTCGCCCAGGCCGCCGTAGGGCTCGCCATCGAGGCGCCAGGCGCAGGCATCGCGGTAGCGCTTGCCGGCGCTGCGCTCGCTGGCGGCCAGGTGCTCGACGCGGAAGAGGGGATGGCTGGCCAGCCGGCGCACAAAGCGCTGGCCCACGACGCCGGTGGCGCCCAGGACGGTGACGGGGATTTTCGTGGTCATGGTTCAGTCTCCCAGAAAGTGCAAGGCCAACCGGCGGTTGAGCTCCACGCCCGCCTCCAGCTCGGCGAGGGTGAGGTGTTCCTCCAGCGTGTGCGCCACGCGGATGCTGCCCGGCCCCGCCAGTACCACCGTGCGGTCCGGGACCAGGGCCCGCAGGGTGGGTGCGTCGGAGCCGAAGGGCATGGCCGCATGCTCGAAGCCGGGAATGTCGGGGTAGCGGTCCGGGGCTTCGTCGAGGGTGAGGGCCACCGAACCCTCGGGCGGGGCCAGGCGCCGGGCCTCCTCGGCGAAGGTGCTGCCGGGCAGGGTGCGGGCCATGAGCCGGGCTTCCGCCGACGCCGGCACGGAGTTGAGGGCCTCGCCCGCCCGGAGCAGGCCCAGGTTCCAGACCTCGGGGCCCAGGGCCGGGTCCACGGGGCGGGGCTGCTCCCGCAGGCACTGGAGCCAGTCCAGCAGGGGCCAGGTGGCGTCGTGGCCCAGCTCGGGGCTGCCGCTGTGGGCGGCGCGGCCGGCGCAACGCAGGCAGAGGTGCTGGGCGCCGCGCTGTCCCGTGGCCAGCTTCAGCCCCGTGGGCTCGCCGTTGATGAGGACGCGCAGCTCCCGCAGGTGGTCCGCCAGGGCCAGGGCCGCCGCAGCGCCGGCGCTGTCCGTCTCCTCGCCCACCACGCCCAGCCAGGCCAGTCCTTCCCGGCCCTCCGCCAGCAGGGTCTTCACCGCCCCGAGCTGGGCCACGATCTGGCCCTTGGCGTCGCAGGTGCCGCGGCCCAGGAAGACTTCCCCCTCCAGGCGCGGCGGCAGATAGGGCGGCACCGTATCGAGGTGGGTGGAGAAGAGCACGCGCGGCCTGCCCCAGAGGGCCAGCACATTGGTGCGGCCTTCCGCCACGGGCTGCTCGACCAGCATCGCGCCGAGCCCCAGCAACAGGGTCCGCAGCTCCGCCAGCCCCGCGTCCTCCCGGCCCGAGGTCGTCTCCTGGGCGCAGAGCAGCTGGAGGCTTCCGGTGAGCCAGCTTCGAAAATCGGCGGGGGTGGCGTTCATGGAAACCTCGGCGGGCCGACGGTGCCATCTGGAACGCGGGGGGAAGGATCCCGCCGCCGCGCCTCAGGCCCTCCGCGCCGGGTGACCAGCGCGACAGCCGCCGGGCTTTCGCCTCGACGTCCAGGGCGCGCGCCGATGATTCGCGAACCCTTCGACGATCCTCCCCTTTCCCATCGGGTCATCGGGTTCATCGCCCTCGCCGCCGGTACTGATGGGGACCGCTCCTCCATCGGAAGGTCCACCTTCCCATACCGGAGACCCTTTCCGCAACCGGCTACCTGAATTCTGATAGCAGCGCCTCGCCCCGGGGCCAGGGCCCGTGGCCCGAGGCGAGGTTCAAGTGGCCGCAGGGGCCCAGGTCCACGAAGCGGGCCCCCCAGCCCCAGGCCAGGTCCCGGGCGCGGTCCAGGGCCATGAGGGGATCGTCCGCCGAGGCGGCCACGATGGCCGGGAAGGGCAGCCGATAGCGCGGGATCGGGCCGAACGGCCGCAGGCCCTCCGGCCCGTCTGGACGTTCCACGTCGGCGGGGGCGGCCAGCAGGGCCCCCCGGATCTCCCGGTCGTGGCTCCCCGCCCAGTGGACGATGGCCAGACACCCCAGCGAGTGCCCCACGAGGATCGGCGGTTCGGTGCACTTGGCCAGGGCCTCGTCCAGGGCCTCCACCCAGTCCACCTTGTGGGGGAACTCCCAGTTGGGCATCTCCACCCGGGCGATGTCCCTGAGGCTGGCCTCCCACAGGCTCTGCCAATGGCCGGGGCCTGAACTCTGGTAGCCGGGGACGGTCAGGATCGCGGGCATGGATCACCGGGGGTCGGATCCATGGAACGCCTCCCGGCCCAGAAGATCAAGCCTTGCGGGAAGGCCGGACCGGAACCAGGGCGTCCGCCAGCTGGCGCACGTAACCGCTGAGGTCCGTCACCTCCTTCACGGCCCTGGGCGTGGCGCGCAGCAGCTGGAAGTAGCCTGCGTAGGCGGCATAGGCCAGCAGGGCGCGCTGGCGGGCCTCGGCCTCCGTCAGACCCAGGGCCATGAAGGCCTCCGCGCCGAAGGCCAGACGGCGTTCCGTGGCCCGCCGGAGGAAGGGTGCCACGCGGGGATCCTCGCCGGAGACCGCCAGGGCCGCGAAGAAGAGGCCGTTCTCCACGTCCTCGAAGGCGGCGAAGAGCAGCACACGCAGGCGGCGCCGGGGGTCGGCGATGCCCCCATAACGGGACACCACGTCCGCGCTCTGATCCTGCTCCCAGTCCACCAGGGCCGCCCGGATGAGGGCGTCCCGGCTCGCGAAGTGCCAGTAGAAGCTCCCCTTCGTGACCCCCAGGCCCTGGGCCAGCGGCTCTACCGCCACGGCCGAGACGCCCTCCCGGATGATGAGGGCCTGGGCGGCCTTGACCCAGGCCTCGGGGGAGAGGGGCGCGGTGGGGCGGAGCTGCTTGCGGGGGGTGGGCATGGCGGCCTTGGCAGGTGACCCGGCCAGCTTACCATACCATACCGTATGGCAACCATACGCAAGCGTATTGAGCTCCATGATCCGGGACGCCCCATGCGATCGTCCATCCTCTCCCTTCTCGCGGCGCTCGTGTTGCTGGCCGCGGGCTGTGGTGTCCCCGAGACCGTCCAGCGCCGCAGCAGCCTCTCCGCCTACATGGTGAAGGGCGACAAGAACGACACCACCTCCATGGTGGATGCGGCCGTCTATCACGCGCCTTCACGCACCTTCCTCTTCCGGGCCGGGGGCGTCGGCACGGCCAAGGGCAGCTCGACCTGGTCCCGGCGGGAGGAGGCGTTCCGCCAGCAGAGCCGGGAGAGCCTCGCCCTCGCCATGACCCAACTTTCCGCCTCCATCGACCAGGGCGTCGCCACCTTCAAACAGGACATCCTCAAGGGCGCCCGGAAGGACGTGCAGCTGATCGACAAGATCGGGAACCCCCTGGGCAGTCCCGCCTACGACCCCGCCCGGCCATGAACCCCACCTTCCGGGAAGGTCCCATGGGAACCCGGGGCGCTGGCCGGGGCTAGACTGGAGCCTTCGGAGCGCCCCATGTCCCTCGTCATCGCCGGCAAGACCTTCAGCAACCGCCTCGTTCTTGGCACAGGCAAGTACAAGGACTTCGCCACCATGCAGGCCTGCTACCAGGCGGCGCGGGTGGAGATGGTGACCCTGGCCGTGCGCCGCTTCGACCTGGCCGCCAAGGGCGAGGACAACATCCTGAACTGGATCCCCAAAGACATCGCCCTGCTGCCCAATACCGCCGGCTGCTACACCCGCGAGGACGCCCTGCGCGTGGCCCGCCTGGCCCGCGAGGCCCTGGGCACGGACTGGGTGAAGCTGGAGGTCATCGGCGATCAGAAATCCCTCTATCCCGACAACGAGGAGACGCTGGAGGCCGCCAAGATCCTCGTGAAGGAGGGCTTCACGGTGCTGCCCTATGTGAACGCCGACCCCATCCTCGCCAGGAAGCTTTGCGACGCGGGCTGCGCGGCCGTCATGCCCCTGGGCAGCGCCATCGGCTCGGGCCTGGGCGTGCAGAACCCCATGACACTGCTGCTCATCAAGGAAGTGGTCGAGTCCTACCAGCTGCCCATGATCGTGGATGCCGGCGTGGGCACGGCCTCCGATGCCGCGCTGGCCATGGAGCTGGGCGCCGATGGTGTGCTGCTCAACACCGCCGTGGCCGAGGCGGGCGAGCCCACCAAGATGGCCCAGGCCATGGATCACGCCGTGATCGCCGGGCGCCTGGCCTTCGAGAGCGGCCGCATGCCCCGGCGCCTCTACGCCAGCGCCAGCAGCCCCATCACGGGCGTGGTGGGCCGGTAGGCGCGTTCATGGCCGACCTCGACCTCGTCCCACTGGAATGCCGAGTCCTCGGCTGCCTGCTGGAGAAGCAGCTCAGCACGCCGGATGTCTATCCCCTCTCCCTGAACACGCTGGTCAATGCCTGCAACCAGTCGAGCAACCGCGAACCCGTGCTGGCCGTGACGGAACCGGAGGTGCAGGCGGCGGTGGATTCCCTGATCACGCGGGGCCTCGCGGAGCATTGGCCGGGCCGCGTGCTGAAGATCGCCCACACGGCCAAGCCCACCTGGAACCTCTCCGTCCAGGAGGTGGCCCTGCTAGCGGAGCTGCTGCTGCGGGGCCCGCAGACCCCCGGTGAGTTGCGCACGAACACCCGCCGAATGTACGTCTTCCCCGACCTGGCCGAGCTGGAAAGCTGCCTCGCGGCCTTGATGGAGGCTGAGCCGCCCCTGGCCCTGCGCCTGCCCCGGGCCCCCGGCGCCCGGGAAGGCCGGGTGGCCCATCTGCTCGCGGGCCCCGTGGCGCTGGATGCGACGCCCGGTCGGCCCCAGTCGCCTCCTGCCTCCGGGCGGCTGGACCAGCTCGAAGCCGAGGTCTCAACCCTCCGCGAAGAACTCGCGGGACTGCGCGAGGCCTTCGAGGCTTTCAAGGCCCAGTTCTAGGCTCAGTCCTGGGCCCTTCACAGGTCCCGGAAGGTCACCTTCAGGGCGCGGAGGCCCTCCACCAGGTCCCCGCGCCGCGCGGGTTCCACTTGGAGCACCAGGTGGAACGGCTGGGGAGCCAGATCCTCGGCGACGTCCGCGAGCACCGCCATCAACGTGATCCCCTCCTCCGGGGGGGCGTCCTGGAGCAGCTGGTCCGCCTCCAGGATCAGGAAGGCCCCACCTTCGGGCAGATCCGAGAGGCAGTCCCGCAGGCTGTCCCAGGTGCCGCCGAAGTGGGGCGGGAACTGGGCCGCGGCGGCCCACTCGTCCATGAGCCCCTGGCGGGAGCGCATGCGGCTCCCCCGCAGCCAGCGGAGCATGCGGGCGCCCTCGGCCGGGGCCTCGTCCACGAGGACGGAAGCGGTCCCGGACCACACGTGGACTCGCGGCCGCTGGGTCGAGGCCAGGAAGGACCAGTCCATCCCTCTGGCCATCACTTCACCTCGATGAAGGTGCGGTAGTGGTCCGAGGTGTACCAGACCCGGCCGTCGCTGCCCGTGACGAGCCGCTCCGCCCCGCGGTTGCGGCCCTCAGCCTTGGGCTGCACATCCCACTCCCGGTATTCGATGCGCTTGCGGCGGGTATCGTAGCGGGGCAGCACGCCTTCGTAGTTCCCGAAGATGCGTCCGCCCACATAGCCCGATGGCGCATAGCCGTGCTGGCGGATGTAGGCCAGGGTCTCCCGGGCGTGCGCGGGAACCGAATCGCTCAGCGCCTGCTGCACCTGGGCCTGGGGCTGCGTCGGAGCGGGCGCCTCGGGGCCGCAGGCCACCGGCGACAGCAGAGCAGCCAGGGCGACCAGGCCAAAGGCCAGGTGCGCGAGGATCCTCCGCCAGCAAATCATGGGGCCTCCGGAAACTGGTCCCAGTCTACCCGTGCCGAAGCCCCGGGAGTCATGCCCGTGGGCCCGAACCCGCCTCAAGCACCCCGCCATGCCGCTTGTCGGCCCGCAGGAGCAGGAAGGCGAAGAGGAGCCCGAGCAGCCCCAGCCCCGCGAACATGATCTGCGTGGAGGTGTAGGTGCCCGTCTTATCGCGCAGCCAGCCGTTGAGCAGGGGGAACAGGCCCAGGCCAAGATTCTGAATGGCGGTCATGAGACCGAAGGCCGTGCCCACCCGGGATTCCTCCACCACGAGGGGAACCGAGGGCCACATGGCCGCGGGCACCAACACAAAAGCCGCTCCCAGGACGACCATCATGGGGATGGGGTTCCAGTGCGTGATTCCCAGCAGCAAGTGGGCGGGTATGAGCAGGAGGGAGCCCAGCACCATGAGGGAGGCGCGCCTTCCGACCCGGTCCACAAGGCCCCCGGCGAAGGGCGCGAAGATCATCGAGGCGGCGATCACGATGCTGGTGACCCCGGGCGCCGTGGTGAACATGTGGGTGAAGTTGTAGAACACCTTGGTCAGGAAACCACCTGCCATGGCGTTCACGGAGGGCAGGCCCCACTTGTCGTGGAACATGTCCGCGGCCAGATCCGTAAACGGGAAGATGGCGCTGTAGAAGGTCACGCAGAGCAGCACCACGAACCAGTAGGACGAAGTGAACTTCTTGATGTCTGAGAAGACGATCTTGTCCCCGGCGCCGGCTGTGGGCAGGGAGAGCACCTTCTCGCCATGCCGATCCATGACGACAAAGACCAGATTGCAGAGCACCGAGAACAGGCAGAGCAGGGCCGCGGCCCAGAGCGCCGTCCGGAAGCTGTGGAAGTGGTCCGCGATGAGCTCCTCGGTGTTGAAGGCGAACAGGGTTCCCAGGCGGCTGATGGCGAGGGCGATGCCGAAGGCCATGGCCATCTCCTTGCCCTTGAACCAGCGGGCGATGATGGCGCTCTGGACCACGATGAGGGATTCCGACCCGGCCCCGAAGATGAGCCGGCCCGTGAACAGCATCCACTTGGTCTTGGCCGCGGCCACGACGACCGCGCCGAGGAAGACGAGACCGCTGAACAGGAGGCTGGCCTTGCGGGGCCCCAGCTTGTCGTAGAGCATGCCCCCGAAGAACACAATGGCGATGGCGGCCACCGAATAAGCGGCATAGAGCTTTCCGATGGTGGCGCGATCGATGTGCAGTTCCTTGATCAGCGTGGTGGCCAGGGCGCCGATGCTGTCGTACGCGAAGTAGCTGCCCACCACCAGCAGGCTGATGAAGATCAGGATGGTGAACCGGTAGAGCCGGGTGCTCGGGTGGAAGGCGCCGGGGATCGCAGTCGTCATCAAGGGTCCTTGGTTCGGCCAGGGCGTCGGCAGAGTCGGGGGCGGGGCCGCGGCGGCCCAAAACCCCGATGGTGACAGGGCTCGCTTTGAACCCATAAATGGAATTGATTCTCATAAAAATTAATAACCCTTAACAGGGTGACTTTGCCTTCTGGCGCCTAGGATTCATCCACACGCATCAGACCTTTCCATCCCCATCCACCCACTTGGAGCTTTGGCTCCCTCGAGGTTACTTATGCCTTCCCGCCTCGCCCTTCGCCTTGCCGCCGCCGCGGTCCTGATGGTCCCGGCCTTCGCCGCCCGTCCCGTGGACAGCGCCATCGCCGATGAGGCCCGCCGCCACCTGGACGCCCGCGTCTTCCAGCTGGGCCTGGACCGCAACCACAGCTTCGCCACCAAGAACCTCTTCGAAGAGGCCACCGGCGAGGCTCACGTCCGCATGAACCAGTTCTACAAGGGCGTGCGGGTCTTCGAGGGTGAGGCCATCATCCACCTGCGGGGCGGGGCGGTGATCAGCCGCACGGACGCGCTGGTCCGCGGCCTCAACCTGAATGTCACCCCCAGCCTTGGCGCCTCCGAAGCCCTGGCCGCGGCCCACCAGTCCCTGGCCCCCCAGGGCGCCTACGCCCACTCGCCCACCTCGGAGCTCGTGGTCGCCACCATCGGCCAGCCCACCCTGGCCTACCACATCCACACCGAGCTGGAGAACGGCGCCGCCGAGACCCGCCACACCGACTTCCTCGTGGACGCCCACAGCGGCGCCATCCTGGAGCAGTGGAGCACCCTGCAGACCGCCGCCGCCACGGGCACCGGCCACAGCCAGTACTCCGGCGCCGTCACGCTGAACACCAACAGCATCGCCGGTGGCTACGAGCTGCGCGACACGGTCCGCGGCATGAACTTCGACACCCGCGACCTGAACCACGCCACCAGTGGCAATGGCACCACCTACACCAACGCCGGCACCACCTGGGGCGACGGGCTCAACTACAACGGCGGGTCCACCACCTCCGCCAACGGCCAGACCGCGGCCGTGGACGCCCACTACGGCGTGGGCCTCACCTACGACTTCTACAAGAACATC
>DASXUH010000058.1:0-9623 GCA_036504935.1 Geothrix sp.
GGCGACGGCGGCCAGGGTGAACAGGAAGGCGGTGGTGAGGAACTTCTTCATGGTGGTGCTCCTAGGTGTTGCCCGAAGGGTTCGGAATCCCGCAGGCGGTTGAATGCTTTTCACATGCGAAAAACGCGAGCGGGCAAAGCCCGCTCACGTTTTTCGTAGGATCAATGCTCGTGACTGACGGCGCCGCTCAGGTAGATCGTCGCCAGCATCGTGAACACGAAGGTCTGGATGAGCCCGAAGAAGAGGCCCAGGAACATCATGGGCACGGGCAGCAGGATGGGCATCAGGCCGAAGAAGATGCCGGCCACCACGTGCTCACCGGCGATGTTGCCGAAGAGACGGAGCGAGTGGCTGAGGATGCGGCTGAGCAGGCCCAGGATCTCCAGCGGGAACATCAAGGGCATCAGCCACCAGATGGGACCCGCGAAGTGCGCCCAGTACTTGCCAACGCCCTGCTCCTTCATGCCCTGGAAGTTGTAGTAGCCGAACACCACCAGGGCCGCGCCCAGGGTGACATTCCAGTTGCTCGTGCCGGGGCTGAGCCCAGGCAGCAGGCCGAACAGGTTGTTGAAGAAGACGAACAGCGCCATGGTCCCGATGAAGGGCAGGTGCTTCTCGCCGTGGTGGGCGATGTTGTCGTTGATCATGCCCTTGAGCCACTCGACCACGCCCTCGAACATCTGCTGGAGGGGACCGGGGATCCGGGAGAGGTTCTTCCGCACCAGGGCCGTGAAGAGCATGGCCACAAGGGCCGCCAGAGCCGCGTTCAGCAGGTGGTCATAGCGCTCCAGAATGGACAGGGCCGCCCCATGGGCGAAGCCGGGCCACGGGTGCTGGGACAGGTGGAGAACCTGGGTGAGCCACTGGGCGAGCAACGATGCGTGGTGTTCCATTTCGGTCGAACCTCAATCAGGCGGCGTGGCTTCGGGTTTCCGGAAGGCCAGGCGAATCGCTTCCAGCAGAATACCGGCCACAAAGAGAAGCACTCCCATGGCCAGCGGCAGGGCTTCCGCCGGGTATCTGCCCATCATCCCACGCAGCACCAGTGCGATCAACGCCAGTTTGCCCAGGGACAGGAAGCCGTAGAGCCACCTCCGGCGCACCGAGGGCGTCAGCATCCGGGCCGTCAGGACGCGGTGGAGGGTCCAGAAGGCCAGGCTGGCCAGGGCACCCACGCCGAAGGCCAGGGCGGCCGTCCAGGACCGCAGGAAGCCCCAGAGGGGGAGGCCCAGGATGGCCAGGACCACCATGGCTCCCGTCACCCGGCGGAGGTGATCCTCGCCCTCGTCCCTGCCCGCACTTCCGCCCTCACTCATGGGGGCCCTTCCCGTCCTTGAGGCGCTTCAGCTCCTCCGCATCCCGCTTCCCCATGCGCCGGTTCACCTTGTAGAGCTCCCAGAAGGCCGTGACGATGCCCCAGACCAGGCCCACCCACTGGCCCGCGGCAGGGTGCCCGAACCGCCCGCCGATCCAGCGGCCCAGGAAGAAGCCCAGGGTGATGCAGAGGGGGAAGGTCAGGCCCATGGACATGAGGTCGCCCCAGAGCGCCCGCTCCCCGGGATCCGCGTCTCCGCCGCGCCTGAAGATCACCGATCATCCCCCAAAGAAAAGGCGCGGGTCGCCCCGCGCCCTCAGTGTAAGCCGAGCCTTCGGGCAACGTGTCCCGCTCGCGGAGATAATCCAGAAGCCCGGCTTTGCCAGGCTTCTGCGCGGGGGTCCGGGGGTATTCGCGTAAGCGAGACCTTAGATCCTTGCGACGCACGCGTCGCGAGGGGAACCCCCGGAAAGAATTAAACCCAGGTGATCTTCGCGGCCCAGTCCACCAGCCAGGGGCCGAAGGCCGTGGCCACCAGGACCAGGACACAGGCCAGGGACACCACGAAGACGGAGGTGGCGCCCATGGGAGCGGCGGCTTCGCCTTCAGGCTCGCGGAAGTACATCTGGCTCACCACGCCGAGGTAGTAGTAGGCGCCCACGGCACTGGTGAGCAGCGCGATGGTCGTGAGGGTGACGAAACCCTGCTCGATGGCCAGCTTGAAGAGATAGAACTTGCCGAAGAAGCCCGCCAGAGGCGGAATCCCGGCCAGGCTGAGCATGAAGATCATCATGGTGAAGGCCAGCACGGGGTGCTTGCGGCCCAGGCCCTTGAAGTCCTCGATGCGCTCGCCCTCACCCTTGCCCTGCAGGTAGATCACCACGGCGAAAGCGCCTGTGTTCATCACGATGTAGATGAGCATGTAGAGCCAGACGGCCTGGGCCCCTGCCCTGGCGTCGCCCGAGAGCACGCCCAGCAGCATGTAGCCCACATGGGCGATGCTGGAGTAGGCCAGCAGGCGCTTCATGCTCTCCTGCCTCACAGCCGTGACGTTGCCGAGGATCATGCTGGCGCCGGCGATGTAGCAGAGGGGCAGGACCCATTCGTTGGACACGCCGTGGAGGCCCGCGCCGAAGACCCGCAGGAAGGCGGCGAGGGCGGCGGCCTTGGGCGCCGTGGACATGAACATGGTGATGGGCGTGGGAGCGCCCTCATAGGCGTCCGGGGACCACATGTGGAACGGCACGGCCGCCACCTTGAAGGCCATGCCCATCAGCACCATCAGCACCCCGGAGAAGACGAGGAGGTTGCTGGTGGTCGGCGTGAGGGCCAGCGCCTGGTTCAGGTCCGCCAGGTTCGTGGTGGTGCCCCCGGCAGCGCCGTAGAGCAGGCTGATGCCGTAGACGAGGATGCCGCTGGAGAAAGCGCCCAGCAGGAAGTACTTCACGCCGGCTTCCACGCTGGTGGCGCGATCCCGGAGGTAGGCCACCAGGATGTAGATGCTGATGGCCATCAGCTCAAGGCTGAAGTAGACCGAGATCAGATCCGAGGCGCCGCAAAGGAAGAGCATGCCCGACAGGGAGAACAGGATCAGAGCGTAGTACTCCACCGTCTGCTGCTTGAGGCTGTTGAGCAGCCGCACACTGAGGGCCACGGTGCCTGCGGTGCCCAGGACGCACAGCATCTGGAATCCGCGCGTGAGGCCGTCCATGCGGAACATGCGGGAGAAACCCTCGCCATCAGGCGTGCGGCCGATCAGCATGGCGGTGATCGCGAGGACCACCAGGGTGATGGGCGCCCAGCGGTGCTTCTCGTTCCGGTTGAAGAAGAGGTCACCGGGCCAGAGCATGAGCGTGGCCACGACCATCAGGAAGAGCTGGGGCGCGATGAGGTGCGTGTCCCGGAGGAGCGCGCCCAGGAGCCCCTGTGCGAAACCGTTCATCAGTGGCCTCCGCCGTGGGCAGGAGCTTCGTGGACGGGGACCTCATGGCCGGCCGGGGCGGCCTCATGGCCTCCGGGAACCGCTTCGTGGTGCGCGGCTGGAGCGGCCATGCCCTGCATGCCGACCTTGGCGGCGAGGGCCTGCTGGGCGGCCAGGGACTGGGCGGCGTGGTAGCCGGGGGTGATCTGCTCCACGAGCTTGCGCACCGGCGCGTCCATCACGTCCATGACCGGCTTGGGATACATGCCGATCCAGAAGGCGGCAATCACCAGGGGGGCGAAGTAGAGCACCTCGCGGAGGTTGAGGTCCTCCATCTTCTCGTTGACGGCGGTGATGGGCCCGAACATCACGCGCTGGTACATCCAGAGCAGGTAGGCGGCGCCGAGGATGATACCCAGCGTGGCCACGACCGCAGCCCAGGGGAAGGCCTGGAAGGAACCCATGAGGATGATGCCTTCGCCGATGAACCCGTTCAGCAGGGGCAGCCCCAGGCTGCTCATGGTCATGATCATGAAGACCGTGGCATAGACCGGCATGCTCTTCGAGAGCCCGCCGAAGTCCGCGATCATGCGGGTGTGGCGGCGCTCATAGACGATGCCCACCGCGAGGAAGAGCCCGCTGGTGCTGATGCCGTGGTTGATCATCTGGAACAGGCCGCCCTTGATGCCGTAGGGATTCAGGGCGAAGAGACCCAGCATGCAGAGGCCCAGGTGGCTCACGGATGAGTAGGCCACCAGCTTCTTCATGTCCTTCTGGATCATGGCCACCAGGGCGCCGTAGATGATGCCGATGAGCGACAGCCCGATGAACCAGGGCATCAGGTCCTTGGTGGCGCCGGGCAGGATGGGCAGCAGGAACCGCACAAAGCCGTAGGTGCCCATCTTCAGGAGGATGGCCGCCAGGATGACGGACCCGGCCGTGGGGGCTTGCACGTGCGCGTCCGGCAGCCAGGTGTGGAAGGGGAACATCGGCACCTTGATGGCGAAGCCGATGAAGAAGGCCAGGGCCAGCAGGATCTGGTAGGTCTTGCTCTGCTGCGCGATCACCGGGGCCATGGCCTGGAAGGTGGCCAGGGAGAAGTCGTAGCTGCCCGTGGTCTTGTGCTGCAGGAAGTAGATGGCCAGGATCGCCACCAGCATCAGCACGCCGCCCGCCAGGGTGTAGAGGAAGAGCTTGATGGCGGCGTAGAGCTTCTGGGGGCCGCCCCAGATGGCGATGAGGAAGTACATCGGGACCAGCATCACTTCCCAGAACAGATAGAAGAGGAACATGTCCTGGGTGATGAACACGCCGAGCATGGCCGTCTGGAGGACCAGCATCCAGATGTAGTACTCCTTGTGCCGCTCCTCGATGGCCTTGAAGGAGCAGGCGATGGCGATGGGACCCACGAAGGTGGTCAGCAGCCAGAGCAGGAGGCTGATGCCGTCCATGCCCACGCTGAACTTCACCCCGAGCGAGGGGATCCAGTTCCAGGACCCGGCCCACTGGACCGCGTCGCTGGCCCGGTCATAGCCGAACCAGAAGACGGCGCTCATCAGGAAGCTGACGATCATGATCAACAGGGAGCCGATCTCGAAGACCCGGCGCTGGTCCTTGGGCACGAGAAGCAGGACCAGCGCCCCCAGGAGGGGCAGGAAGGTCGCCACCAGCATCAGTGTCGTATTTGCGGTGAACATGGGGACTCCAACCAATGAGGGCTAGGCGAGGAATTTCCAGAAGGCGAAGACGAGGAAGCCGAGGAACATCACGAAAGCGTAGTGCTGCACGCGGCCGCTCTGCAGGCCCCGGAAGACCGAGCTGGTCTCCTGGATGATGTAGGCCGTGAGGTTGACCGCGCCATCCACCAGCTTCTGGTCGATCCAGTGCGACAGATCGGCCCAGATGATCGTGGTGCGCGCAGCGCCGTTCACCATGCCATCCACCACCCAGGTGTCGAAGCTCCAGAGCTGGGCGGAGAAGCGCTTGATGGGCTCGATGAGGGCCGCCTCGTAGAACTCGTCCACGTAGTACTTGGCGTTCACCCAGCGGAACAGGTTCGGGAAGCGCGTGACGAAGGCCTTGGCCCGGCTCCAGCTGGGGTCCACCTTGTAGATCCACCAGGCCAGCAGCATGGCGCCGGGAGCCCACACCAGGGTGGCCCAGGCCATGAGGCCGTACTCGATGGCCGGCGGAACATGTTCGCCGTGATGGACCGGTGCCACCTGATAGAGCAGCGGCTCGATCCACTTGCTGAACAGTTCGGCGGGCACGATGGGCAGAATGCGATGCAGGCTCTCGGGGTAGTTCAGTAAGCCGCCCACGACCGCCAGACCCGCCAGGATGGCCACCGGCAGCCACATGCGCCAGGAGACCTCGTGGGGGTGGTGGCCCGGCACGACATCGTGGTCCTCGGGATCGTCACCACGGTGGTTGTGCGGCTGGTCCAATTCGTGGAGGCCGTTCGCCTGGTGGTCGTGCGCGTCGTGGCCGTGGGCGCCGTGCCCATGGTCATCGTGGCCGTGGTGGGCCTCCGACTGCACGGTCAGGCCGTAGGGATCGTTCCCGGCTCCGCGGTACTCGCCATAGAAGGTCATGGCGATGAGGCGAGTCATGTAGAAGGCGGTGCAGAAAGCGCCAAGCATGCCCAGAATCCAGGCCACCAGATTCAGGGTGGGGCCTGTGTAGTGGCCATGCTGGTACCAGCCCTCGAACACCTTCCAGAGGATCTCGTCCTTCGAGAAGAAGCCGGAGAAGGGGAAGATGCCCGCGATGGCGAAGGTCGCCAGGATCATGCTCATGGCGGTGATGGGCATCAGCTTCTTGAGGCCGCCCATGTTGCGCATGTCCTGCTCGTGGTGACAGGCCGCGATGACCGCGCCGGAGCCGAGGAAGAGGCTGGCCTTGAAGAAGGCGTGGGTGAAGACGTGGAACATGCCGGCGCTGAAGGCCCCGGCCCCCATGCCCATGAACATGAAGCCCAGCTGGGACACCGTGGAGTAGGCCAGCACCTTCTTGATGTCGTACTGGGCCAGGCCCATGGTGGCGGCCACGAAGGCCGTGAGCGAGCCAAAGGCCAGCACCACCGCGAGGGCCACCGGGGCGTTCACGTAGATGAAGTTCAGCCGCGTGATCATGTAGAGGCCGCTGGTCACCATGGTGGCCGCGTGGATCAGCGCGCTGACGGGTGTCGGGCCCGCCATGGCGTCCGGCAGCCACACGTAGAGGGGGATCTGCGCGGACTTGCCCATGGCGCCCACAAAGAGGCAGCAGCCGATGAGGTTGAACCACCAGGTGGGGCTCGCGGTGTGCCCGTAGAGGGTGATGGCCGGCATGGTCGCGATCCCACGGACCGAGCCCATCAGCGTGTCGTAGTCGAGGGTCCCGAAGACCTGGAAGATCAGGAAGAACCCGATCATGAATCCGAAGTCGCCGATGCGGTTCGTGACGAAGGCCTTCTTGCCGGCGACGGCGGCGAATTCCTTCTCGAAGTAGAAGCCGATGAGCAGGTAGGAGCAGAGGCCCACCCCTTCCCAGCCCAGGAACATCATCAGGATGTTGGCGCCCAGCACCAGGTTCAGCATGCTGAACACGAAGAGATTCAGGTAGGCCATGAAGCGGTAGTAGCGACCGTCGTTCCGCTCCTCGGCCATGTAGCCCGTGCTGAACAGGTGGATCAGGAAGCCAGCGCCGGAGACCAGCAGGGCCATGCAGCCGCTGAGCGCATCGAACTTGTAGGCCCACTCGACCTTGTAGGTGGTGAGGCCGCCCAACACCCGGGCGCCCCCGATGTCGAACCAGGTCCAGAGGCTCTGGTGGAGGGAGCGGCCGTCGGCAGGAAGGCCGGCGAGCTGGGCGAAGTGCCAGAGGGTGAGGAGGAAGGCCAGACCCACGCTACCGAGGGCGATGAAGTCCACGACCTTCGTGTTCCGGAGTTTCCGCCCCGAGAGGCCGTTGATCAGGAACCCGAAGAAGGGGAGGAAGGGGATCAGCCAGAGGTAGCTGCTGGGATGGGAGGCGGCGGTCATTGCGTGTTCCATGGTCGTCGTCATCCCTTCAGCAGGTTGATGTCGTCCACCTGGACGGTATCGCGCTTGCGGTAGAGGGCCACCACCAGCGCGAGGCCCACGGCCACCTCAGCGGCGGCGAACCCCATCACCAGCAGGGCGAAGGCCTGGCCGGAGACCGAGCCGCTGTGGCGGGCGAAGGCGATGAAATTCAGGTTGGCGGCGTTGAGCATGAGCTCGGCGCACATGAGGATGATCAGGGCGTTGCGGCGGATGAGGACCCCCGCGATGCCGATGGAGAACAGCAGGAAGGAGATGAGGAGGACCGCGTTCAGGCTGACCATCACACCCTCTCCGTTTTTGCCAGCACCACGGCGCCCACCAGGGCCACCAGGAGGATCACGCTGAGGATCTCGAAGGGCAGGAGGTAGTCTGCGAAGAGGCCGCGGCTCACCGCCTGGGCATTCTGATGGGCCACATCCAGCCCCTTGGCCAGCTCCGGCCGCAGCACCAAGGCTTCCGGCGAGGGCGCGCCGAAGATCGCCTTGCGGAAGACCGCCAGGAACGCCGCGGTGCCCACCGCAACGGCCGCCACCGCATAGCGTGACTGCAACTGGAAGACCTCGCCCTCCTTCTTCTTGCTCATCTCCACGAGCATGACCACGAAGAGGAAGAGCACCACGATGCCCCCTGCGTAGACCAGGATCTGGGCCATGCCCAGGAACTCGGCCTCCAGCGACAGGAAGCATCCGGCGATGTTCAGCATCGCGAAGAGGAAGCCCAGCACGCTGTGGATCGCGCTCCTGGAGGCGATCATGAGCAGGGCGCCGACAAGGGCCATGACGCCAAAGATGGCGAACATGTTCCGGCCGATCGTTTCGATGAAATGTTCCATGGGTCGTCCTCTGGATAGGCGCGAAAGGATGGGATCAGTCGTCAGCCACGCTGAACTTGCCCACGTGCGAGGGCTCGAACATGTTCTGTCCGGTCCCCTCCATGCCCAGGGAGAAGTCCTCCCGGTTGTAGGCGGCCAGCTCGAACTGGTGGTTGAGGATGATGGAATCGAATCCGCAGCTCTCCACGCAGAACTCGCAGAAGATGCAGCGCTCCATCTCGAAGTCGTAGCGCACCGGGAAGGGCATCTTGCGCCCTTCCTTCTTGCCCTTCTCGATGGTGATGACCTGGGTGGGGCAGATCTTCTCGCAGGCCAGGCAGCAGACGCACTTGATCTCGCCCTGCTCGTCCTTGAGGAGCGTCAGGCGGCCCCGGTAGCGGGGCTGGACCTTGGCGGGCACCTCGGGATACTCGGAGACGATGTGGAAGGGCACCTTTCGCCGGTTGGCCGTGAAGAAGACCTGGCCGAAGTGTTTGCCGGTGACAGACAGGCCCTTGGCGATGTCGAAGGGGATCAGGGTCTTCAGGAACTTATGCATGGGCGGCCCCTTAGACGGCGAAGCAGCGGATGGCAGCCGCCAACAGGAGGTTGACCAGCGCCACGGGGATCAGGTACTTCCAGCCCACGGCCATGATCTGGTCGTACCGGTAGCGGGGGATGGTGCCGCGGACCCAGATGTAGGTGAAGAGGAGGAAGATGATCTTGGCCACGAAGAAGATCGCGTGGGGTTCCCCGAACCAGGACAGGAAGCCGGGCAGGTAGGGATTCAGCAGGCCCTGCAAGCCGAAGGGGAGCAGCCACGGTCCCCCCAGGAAGAAGGCGGAGGCCAGGGCCGACACGACGGTCATGTTGATGTACTCGGCCAGATAGAAGAGCCCGAACTTCATGCCGGAGTACTCGGTGTGGAAGCCGGCCACCAGCTCGTTCTCGGCTTCGGGCATGTCGAAAGGCAGGCGATTGGTCTCCGCGAAGCCGCAGGTGAAGTAGAGCAGGAACCCGATGACCTGGGGCACCAGAGCCCAGGCTGGCATTCCGGTCGCCATGCGCGCGGCCATCTCGCCGAAGTTCAGGCTGGCGGAGAGAACCACCGGGGCGAGGAGGCTGAGCGCCAGGGGGACTTCATAGCTGACCATCTGGGCGGCGCTGCGCAGGCCGCCGAGGAGGGGGTACTTGGAGTTCGAGGACCAGCCGGCCAGGACGATGCCGTACACCCCCACCGTCGCCACGCCCAGGATCCAGAGCAGGCCCACGTTGATGTCGGCGATGCCCCCGGAGACCGGAAGCCCGCCCACGAAGGGGAACCAAGCGGGCAGCGTGAAGAAGGTGCCGGGCACGAAGGAGATCGCTGCGAACACGATGATCGCGGCCACCATGCTGATGGACGGGGCGAGGAAGAAGACGAACTTGTCGGCCTTGGCCGGCATGATGTCTTCCTTGAGGATCAGCTTCAGGACGTCGCCCACGAGCCCGGGGATGCCGCGCCAATAG
>DASXUH010000059.1:0-1500 GCA_036504935.1 Geothrix sp.
GCCTCCGCCCTGCGCACGGGCCTGCTGGTGCCCCTGGTGCTGGTGCTGCTGTTCGCCTTGAAGGGCCTCTTCACCTATGGCGGCACCCTGCTCATGGTCCGCAGCGGCATCCGCGCCACCCAGGCCTTCCGCGAGCGGCTCTTCGCCCACCTGCTGACCCAGGAGCCGGCCTTCTTCCAGAAGCATCCCGTGGGCGAGCTGATCACCCGCAGCATCAGCGACGTGGGCGCCGTCCAGGGCATCGCCAGCAACCAGCTGGCGGAGGCCGTCCGCGAGATCTGCGTCGCCGTCACCATGTTGGCCACCGTCCTCTATATGGACTGGAAGCTGAGTCTCACCCTGTTCCTGGCGGGCCCCCTGGTGGTGCTGCCCGTGAAGCGGCTCAGCCAGCGCATCCGCAAAGTGAACCACCGGAACCAGGAGGCCTCCAGCCGTCTGCTCCAGCGCCTGAAGGAGGTGTTCAGCAACATCCGCGTGGTCCAGGCTTTCGCCCGGGAATCCTACGAAGTGAGCCGCTTCCAGGTCCAGAACAACGAGCTCTACCGGCTGGGCATGAAGAGCGCCCGGGCCTCGGCCCTCTCCACGCCGATCATGGAACTGGTGGGTGGTTTCCTGCTGGCGGGCCTCGCCGCCTATGCGGCGGGGCGCTTCAAGGCCGGCACCCTCACCACCGAGAACTTCCTCACCTACATCTTGGCCATCTACGCCCTCTACGACCCCCTGCGCCGGCTCACCAAGCTCAACAACGAGATCCAGGTGGCCTCCGCCAGCCTGGACCGCGTCTATTCCATGCTGGACCGGAAGCCGGAACTGCCCGTGAACCCCGCCCCGAAGCCCGTGCCCACGCGGCCCAGCCTGCTGTGCTTCGAGGGCGTGGCATTCGCCTACGACGAGAAGCATCCCGTCCTGCGCGGCATAGACCTCGAGATGCGCGCCGGGGAGACCGTGGCCCTGGTGGGCGGCAGCGGGGGCGGCAAGACCACCCTCGTGAACCTGGTGCCCCGCTTCTTTGACCCCACCGCCGGGCGCATCACCCTCGACGGCATCGATCTCCGCGACTTCGACCCCCGTGAGCTCCGCAAGATCATCGGCATCGTCACCCAGGAAACCCTGCTCTTCATGGACACGGTGCACGACAACATCGCCTACGGCAAGCAGGCCAGCCGGGATGCCGTCATCGAGGCCGCGAAGAAGGCCCACGCCCACGATTTCATCATGGCCCTGCCCCACGGCTATGACACGCCCCTGGCGGAGACTGGCTCCAGCGTGAGCGGCGGCCAGCGCCAGCGCCTTGCCATCGCCCGGGCCCTGCTCCAGGATCCGCCCATCCTCATCCTCGACGAGGCCACCAGCGCGCTCGACACCGAGAGCGAGCGGGCCGTGCAGGCCGCCCTGGAAACCCTCATGCAGGACCGCACCACCCTGGTCATCGCCCACCGCCTCAGCACCATCCAGCGGGCCACCCGCATCTGCGCCATGAAGCAGGGCCGCATCGTCGAG
>DASXUH010000060.1:0-4119 GCA_036504935.1 Geothrix sp.
CTCTTCGATGCCGTGCTGGGCTTCTTCGGCGTGAACCGCAGCATGGACGAGTTCGTGGGCCGGCCCTAGAAATAGCGCAGCGTCAGGTCGATCATCCGCCGCACGAAGCCAGTGTAGGGCGGGTACATGAGCTGGATGCCGGAGAAGCGGGTGCGCTGGCGGAGGATGCCCCGGGCGTTGGAGAAGGCCTCGAAGCCATGGATGCCGTGGGCCTTGCCGAAGCCGGAGGTGTTCACCCCGCCCGTGGGCAGGCCCGTGTGGGCGAAGTGCAGCACCGTGTCGTTGATGCAGCTGCCGCCGGCGGTGGTGCGGGCGATATGGCTCTCAGCGGTCCGGCGGCTGCCACTGAAGATGTAGAGGGCCAGGGGCTTGGGGCGGGTGTTCACGAAGGCTACAGCCTCGTCCATGTCCTTCACTTTCAGAACGGGCAACAGGGGGCCGAAGATCTCCTCCTGCATGACCGGCGAGGCCGGATCCACCTCCGTGAGCACCGTGGGGCTGATGTAACGGCTGCCTGCATCGGTGTCTCCGCCGAAGGCCAACTGAGCGGCGCCGCCGCCCAGCAGGGCCTGGATCCGCGCGAAGTGCCGGTCATTGATGATCCGGGCCAGGTCGGGATTGGCCTTCCGGGCTTCCGGAGTCGTGCCGTAGAAAGCCTCGAAGGCCCGCTTCAGCTCCTCCACCAGCGCATCGTGGACCCGCTCGTGGACCAGCACGTAGTCGGGTGCCACGCAGGTCTGGCCGCCGTTGAGGCCCTTGCCCCAGGCGATCTTGCGGGCCGCCTCCCGCAGGTTCGCGTCCGCATCCACCAACACGGGGGACTTGCCGCCCAGCTCCAGGGTCACGGAGGCCAGATGTTCGGCCGCGGCTCTCATCACCACCTTGCCCACCGCGGGGCTGCCGGTAAAGAAGACGTGGTCGAAGGGCAGAGCCAGCAGGGCCGTCGCGGTTTCGGCGTCCCCTTCCACCAGGGCCACCTCCTCCTCGGGGAAGAGGCCCATCAGAAGCTTCCGCAGGAAGGCCGTGGTGTGGGGCGTGAACTCCGAGGGTTTGAGTACGGCGCAGTTTCCCGCGGCGATGGCCGAGACCAGGGGGCCCAGCGTGAGGTAGATGGGGTAGTTCCAGGGGCTGATGATGAGCGCCACGCCCTTGGGTTCATGGCGGATGGTGCCCGCGCTGCCGAAGAGGCTGATGGGGGTAGGCACCCTCCGGGGCTTCATCCAGCGGGACAGGTGGCGCAGGGCCTCCTTGAGCTCGGAGATGACCGGATACAGCTCCGTGAGATCGACTTCGTCCGGTGGCTTCCGGAAGTCCGCCGCCAGGGCCGTCTGGGCCTCCGCCCGGTGGGCCATGAGGGCTTCCAGGAGGGCCCGGAGCTTGGCCTTGCGCTGGCCGGCGGAGGTGGCGGCGATGCGCCAGCGGGCTGCCTGCTGGCGGGCGAAGAGGGCATCCAGCTCGGAGGTCACGGGCGCTCCTGAGGGGCGGGGGTTCCGCCCATCATAGACCTAGGCCCAGGCCATCTCCGCGGTGAAGTGCCGCAGGTACTTGCTCTGCTTGACGACCTTCACGCCGCGGATCTCCTTGGCCTTGGCCTTCACCTCGGCGATGACCTCGGCGGCGAAGTCGAAGTGGCTCTGGGTGTACATGCGGCGGGGGAAGGCCAGGCGCACCAGCTCCATGCTGTGGTAGGTCTCGGTGCCGTCGTCCAGGTGCTTGCCGAACATGACGGAGCCGATCTCCACGCCGCGGATGCCGCCTTCGAGGTAGAGGGCATTGCAGAGGGCCCAGGCCGGGTACTGTGCCACCGGCATGTCGGGCAGCACGGTCTTGGCATCGATGTAGACGGCATGGCCGCCGGTGGGCTTCACGAAGCCCACGCCCGCGGCCTCCAGCTTCTCGCCCAGGTACTCGGCGGTGCGCAGGCGGTAGCGGAGGTAGTCCTCCTGCATGCCCTCCACCAGGCCCACGGCCATGGCCTCCAGGTCGCGCCCGGCGAGGCCGCCGTAGGTGGGGAAGCCCTCGGTGAGGATCAGCATGTTGCGGACGGGGTCCAGCCACTCGTCGCTGCGCAGCATGATGAAGCCGCCCATGTTCACCAGGGCGTCCTTCTTGGCGCTCATGGTGCAGCCGTCCGCGTAGCTGAACATCTCCTGGCAGATGGCCTTGATGGGCGTGTCCTGGTAGCCGTCCTCCCGGAGCTTGATGAACATGGCGTTCTCCGCGAAGCGGCAGACGTCCATGATCAGGGGTTTGCCGTACTTCTTGAGCAGGGCCGCGTAGGCGCGGAGGTTGGCCATGGACACGGGCTGGCCGCCGCCGGTGTTGTTGGTGACGGTGATCATGCCGAAGGGGATGCGGGCGCCATCCTTCTTGAGGACTTCCTCGACGCGGGCCAGGTCGATGTTGCCCTTGAAGGGGTAGATGAGACTGGGCTGGAGGCCCTCTGGGATCACCAGATCCACGGCCTCGACGCCGTTGTACTCCAGGTTGGCGCGGGTGGTGTCGAAGTGGCAGTTGTTGGGCACCAGGTCGCCCTGCTTGCACACGGCCGTGAAGAGCACCTTCTCGGCGGCGCGCCCCTGGTGAGTGGGGACGAAGTGCGGCATGCCCGTGATGTCCTGGAGCACCGCCTCCAGGCGGAAGAAGCTGCGGGCACCGGCGTAGCTTTCGTCGCCCACCATGATGGCGCCCCACTGGGCCGAGCTCATGGCGCCGGTGCCGGAATCCGTCAGCCAGTCCAGCAGCACGTCCTCAGCCCGCAGCTTGAATACGTTCAGCTTGGCGGCCTCCAGCAGCGCCAGGCGCTCCTGGGGGCTGGTCATGCGGATGGGTTCCACGGACTTGATGCGGAAGGGCTCGATCATGGTGCGGGGCATGGCGGCTCCAGGCGGAACCCCCAGGGTAATGGAGGCATCGGGAATCGGCATCACAAGGGGGTGGCGGGCCGGACCCCGTCAGGCGATCCTGGAACGCTCGGAGAGTGCGCATGAGTCTTCTGTTGGCCGTCGATGTGGGCAACACCAACGTGGTGCTGGGAATCTACGATCTGTCAAAAGGACCGGACTCGCCTCTTGTCTGTTCCTGGCGCCTGGCCACCAGCCGCGAGCGCACCGTGGACGAGTACGGCGTTTCCGCCCTGGCCCTCATGCGCCACCAGGGCATCGAGGCCAGCCAGATCAAGCACGTGGCCATCTCCTGCGTGGTGCCGCCCCTGCATCCCATCCTCATGAGTCTGTCCTCGGTCTACTTCGGCGTGGAGGCCTTCTACGTGGAGCCGGGTGTCAAGACCGGCGTGAAGGTCCTCATCGACAATCCGGCGGAGCTGGGCGCGGACCGGCTGGTGAACGCCGTGGCGGCCATCGAAGCCTATGGCGCCCCCATCATCGTCGTGGACTTTGGCACCGCCACTACCTTCGATGTGGTCAACGCCAAGCGGGAATACCTGGGCGGCCTCATCTGTCCGGGCCTGAAGATCAGTGCTGATGCGCTTTTCCAGCGGGCCAGCCGTCTGCCGCGGGTGGAGGTGGCCGAGCCGGAGCGCCTAGTAGGCCGCAACACCGTCCAGGCCATGCAATCGGGCATCTTCTACGGCTACGTGGGCATGGTGGACGGCATCCTGGACCGCCTGCTGGCGGACATCCCCGAAGCGAAGGTGGTGTCCACCGGTGGCCTGGCGAAAGTCATCGGCCCCCACACCCGGCATATCCGGCTGGAGGCGCCGGATCTCACTCTGGACGGACTGCGCATCCTCTGGCTGCGCAACCAGGGCAGCCGGAAGTAGCGTGGATCTGCCGCTGATCCGGCTGGCCGAGGTGGATTCCACCCAGGCCTTCCTGCGGCGGAACCCCCACCTGGGTTTCTGCGTTGTGCTGGCCGACCGCCAGACCGAGGGCAGGGGGCGCCAGGGCAATCGCTGGGAAAGCGCCGCCGGGGCCGGACTCTGGATGTCCGCGGTGCTGCCCGCACCCTCTGGGGTGGCCCCAGGCCTGGTGCTCCAGCGCGCCATGGCCGCCGCCGCCCAGGTGCTGGATCCCGAAGGCCGGACCCTGGGCCTGAAGTGGCCCAACGACATCGTGGCCTGGAAGAACGGCCGTCTGGTGAAGCTGGGCGGCATCCTGG
>DASXUH010000061.1:0-10477 GCA_036504935.1 Geothrix sp.
CGGGTGGAGAAGGCCGGGCCCTCCATGCAGACATAGGTGCTGCCGCCCTCGATGGGGATGGACAGAGACTGCCCCACCGAGAGCAGGGCCTTGGACACATGAGCGCACACGGGTTCCGCGAAGCTCACGTGGGCCACCAGCCCCTCGCCGAAGAAGGTATCCTGGCGGTGCCGGGTCTTGTCGATGAACTGGCTCACGAGCCGCAGCTCACCCGGCTTGTGGCGGGCCTGGAGGCTGCCCACGGCCGAGACCGAGATGAGGCGTTCCACGCCGAGCGACTTGAGCGCCCAGATGTTGGCGCGGTAGTTCACCTCGCTGGGGGTGAAGCGGTGCCCCTCGCCATGCCGGGCGAGGAAGGCCACGGGCGCGCCGTCCAGGGTGCCGAGGTGCACGGGCCCCGAGGGCGCGCCGAAGGGAGTCTGCACCAGTTCCGTCCGATCGAGGGACAGCCCCTCCATCTGGTAGAGTCCACTGCCGCCGATGATGCCGATGGGTGCTCGCATGGGACCATTCTACTTGCGGATGCCACGGATGCCGTGTTTCCCTGGAGGCCTGACAATTTCGTGCTGGATGCACGGGAAGCAGGTGTGACTCCTGCGCTGCCCCGCAACGGTATGCACCACGCCCACGCGTCACCGGGTGTGAGACCTCAAGTCCGAGTCACTGGGATCGTCCCGGGAAGGCTCGGAGGGCGCCGAAAGGTTCCTGTCGCGTGCGAGCCCGGAGACCGGTCCCGCACCTCACCCCCCGTCGTGGGAACGGGCTGGGCCGCCATCCCCTCGGGATCCGCCCCAGCCGCCATGACGTCATGCGTGGAGGCATGATGGGTTCTGCCCGCATTCTCTTCTCTCTGGCGGCCATGTCCGCCCTCTCCATGGCTGCCGAGGCCGACCGGAAACCGGCCGAGGCGACGGTCACCGTAAGCGCCGAGGCCCAGCCCGTGGCGGTCGTCCGCACCCCAGCCCCCGTGCGCATCGTCGAAGCCGAGGAGCTGGCCCGCCTGGGCAGCCGCACCCTGGCGGATCTGCTGGAGGTCCTCCAGCCCGGCGCCGTGATGGGCACGGGCGGCACCGGCAAGCAGGCTTCGGCCTTCCTCAACGGCACCCTCAGCCGCAACGTGGTGGTGCTGCTGGACGGCCTGCGGCTGAACGATCCCACCGCCCTCAGCCCCGACCTGGGGGCCCTCAGCCTGGTGGGCATCGAGCGCGTGGAACTGATCCTCGGCCCCTCCTCGGTCCTCTACGGCAGCGACGCCATCGGCGGCGTCATCGCGCTCACCAGCGTGGGCCGCGGCGCCGAGGGCTGCCATGGCCAGGCCGGCCTGAAGATCGGCACGGACGGGCTGCTGGGCGGCACGGCCCAGGTGCAGATCATGGGACCTCGCGGCTGGATTGCCGCCGGCGCCGAAGCCCAGAGGCAGGAGAGCGGCTTCCCCGATGACGCCTTCCGCCAGGCGGGCGGCTTCCTTCGGATGGGCACGAAGCTTGGCGAGGCGGATGTGGCGGCCTTCTACCGCAACAGCGGCCAGACGGCCTCCGTGCCCTTCACCACCTCCGGCTGGCCCGCGGCCCGCAGCTATGAACCCCAGCGGGAGATGCGCACCCGCCAGGAGAGCTGGGGCGCCAGCCTGCGCTGGCCCCTCGCCCCCGGACTCGTACTGGAGAACACCCTCCAGGCCCTGGAGGGCCGCACCGGCGACCCCAGCGGGCCCAAGCGACAGCAGACGGATCGCGACTTCCGCCGCGTGGAGGACCAGCTCACCCTGCACTGGGCGCCGGTCTCCACCTTCCGCCTGTCGGGCCGCCTCGAAGGCCGCGAGGACACTAGCCACGCGCAGAACTACTACGACCCGGCCACCTACGCCGCCGTGCAATACCGCGGCGAGGGCCGTGACCTGGCCGGGGCCCTGGAGATGCGCTGGACCCTCGCCGAGGGCCTCGACTGGGTGGCGGGTCTGCGCCGTGACGCCGGCCACCGCGACCTCACCCGCTACGACTCGAGCCTGCGCAGCCGCGCCGGCAGCGCCGAGGCGGGCACCTGGCGCACGGGCCTCAACTGGGTGGTCGCGCCCGAGCTGCGCCTCTACGCCAGCGCGGGCCAGGGCTTCCGCATGCCCAACACCACGGAGTTCACCCTCAACGCCCAGGCGGCCAGCCAGGATGGCGTGGCCTACCCGATCCTGCCCGAGCGCAGCCGCACCGTGCAGGCCGGTGCCACAGGCCAGTTTGCGGGCCACTGGGAGTACCGCCTGGAGGCCCAGCGCACCCGCATCTCCGACCTGCTGGCCTATGTCTACGACACCAGCTTCGCGTTTCCGCCCCTGTTCACGTCCCACTACGCGAACCAGGGTTCCATCCGGGCCCAGAGCCTGGAAGGCGCCCTGGGCTGGCGCGGCGGCGAGGCCGTGGCCTACGGCTGGGACCTCATCCTCCGCAGCCAGGAAACCCGCGATCTCGACCACAACACGGACGGCGGCCGCTTCGGCCAGCAGAACTCCGCCATCCTGCGGCACCCCTTCTTCACCGCGGCCGTGGCGGGCTTCGTCCAGGCGAAGACTTGGCGCGCCGATGCGCGCCTCGCCCGCGTGGGGCCCCGCTACGACCTGAACGACACCACCTACGAGGTGCTCAGCACCCGCAAACCCTACCGCGACCTCAGCCTGGGCCTCTCCCACGAGCCCGTGCAGCACCTCACGCTGGCCCTCCGCGGTGAGCACCTGCTCCAGCGGAAACAGACCGTCCAGGATTGGCTCGGCGGCCGCTACGATCAGGAGGGCGACGCCAGCCTGGTCTACGGCTTCCCCGCTCCCGGGCCCCGCTGGACCCTGGCCGCGACCTGGAGGTGGTAGTGCGACGCTGGCTTGCCTTCCTGCTGTTGGCCGCGCTGCCGCTCCTGGCGGCCCGGCCGCAGCGGGTGGTGAGCCAGGCCGTGGGCACGGACGAGCTGCTGCTGGCCCTGGCGGATCCCGGCCAGATCGCCGCCCTGAGCCACATCGGGCGGGACGCGCGATTCAGCGTCGCGGCCGCCGAGGCCCAGCGGTTCCCGGCCCTCAAGGACAGCGACGCGGAAAGCGTGCTGCGCTTCCGGCCCGATCTGGTGCTGGCCGCCAGCTTCACCCGCCCCGAGACCCTGGCCCTGCTCCGGCGGGCCGGGGTCCGGCTCGTGGTGCTGGACCGCTTCGACTCACTGGAGGATGTCTACGCCAGCCTCCGGATCGTGGGCCGCGAGTTGGGCCAGGAGGCCCGCGCCGAGGCCCTCATCGCCCAGTGCCGCGGCCGGGTGCAGAACCTCGCCGATCGACTCCAGGGGGCCCGCCCCGTCCGGGTGCTCACCGCCGGGGCCTACCCCTTCACCGCCGGATCCGGCACCACCTTCCAGGATCTCTGCGACCACGCGGGGGCTCTGAATGTGGCGGCCGAGGCCGGGCTCAAGGGCCACGCGCCCACGCCCTCGGAGAAGCTGCTCACCTGGAACGCCGAGGTGCTGGTGATTTCCGGGGACCGGCCCGACGGGTCGGATACCCGCGCACGGCTGGCGGAGATACCCCACTACCGCGTCCTGCCCGCCTTCAAGGCCGGACGCTTCGTGGCCATCCCCGGCGCCCTCATGTCCAGCGTCTCCCATCGCCGCATCGAGGCCTACGAACGCCTCGCCCGGGCCCTGCATCCCGAGCGGTTCCGGTGAGAACCCGCCTGGCCATGCCCGTCCTCGTGGCGCTGCTGGCATTGGCCTTCCTGGCCTCGCTGGCCTTCGGCGAACTGCGGCTCTCCTATGCCCAGGTGCTGTCGGCCCTGACGGGTGGCGGGGATGACATCGCCCGCACGGTGGTGCGGGACTTCCGCCTGCCCCGGGCCCTGGTGGGCATGGCGGCAGGCGCGGCCCTGGGCGCCAGTGGCGTGGTCATGCAGGCCTTCTTCCGCAACCCGCTCGCCAGCCCCGGCCTGCTGGGCGTGAGCAGCGGCGGCGCCCTGGGGGCCGTGGCCGTGCTGGCCCTGGCCCCGGCCACGGGCTTCGCCGCCGCCACCCTCTGGGCCCTGCCCATGGCCTCCATCGTGGGGGCCTTCGGCGCCACGGGCGCGGTGCTGATGCTGGCCCAGCGGGGCGCGGGCACGGAGCGGCTGCTGCTCTCCGGCGTGGCTCTCAACGCGCTGCTCGGCGCCGGCACCAGCTTCCTGCTCACCACCACCGCCGGGCACTTCGAGGTGAACGCCCAGATCCTCTTCTGGCTCATGGGCGGCCTGGAGAGCCGCAGCTGGGAGCACGTCTGGATGGGCGTGCCGGCCATCGTCGCCGGCTGCCTGCTGCTGCTGCCCCTGGGCCGGGCCATGGATCTGCTGAGCCTGGGCGAGCAGAGCGCCCAGAGCCTGGGGGTGGATGTGCGCCGGCTCCGCCGCCAGCTCATCGTCCTCTCCACCATCCTCACGGCCCTGGCGACGGCCGTGGGCGGCATCATCGGCTTCGTGGGCCTGGTGGTTCCCCACGTCCTGCGCCTGGCCTTCGGCCCCGACCACCGGCGGCTGCTGCCCTATTCCATGCTGGGGGGCGCCGCCTTCCTCCTCGCCTGCGACCTCGTCACCCGCACCTTCCCCATCGGCCTGCGCCTCGGCGTCGTCACCGCCCTCGTGGGCGGGCCCTTCTTCCTCTGGCTGCTGCGGAGGCCGCGATGAGTGGAGTCCTCAGTCCTCAGTCCTCGGTCCTCAGTCGAAGTGCTGAGGTCGCATCGTGACCACTCCCGCCCTTCACGCCACCGACTTGTCCGTGCCCGGCCGGCTAGAGGCCGTGTCGCTGGAGCTCGGACCGGGTGAGCTGGTGGCGATGGTGGGTCCCAACGGGGCGGGCAAGTCCACGCTGATCCAGGCCTTGGCAGGCCTATTGCCTGCACATGGACCGGTCCATTGGAATGGACAGCCGCTGTCGCATATTTCCGTGGCTGAACGGGGGCGCTTGCTCGCCTGGGTGGGCCAGGAGGCCCACTTCGAGTTCGCCTTCCCGGTGCGGGAGGTGGTGGCCCAGGGCCGCTATGCCTGGGGCGACGATCTCACCGGCGTGGCGGAGGCCCTCGCGGAGCTGGACCTCGCGTTTCTCGCGGATCGGCCCGCCACGCGGCTTTCCGGCGGCGAGCGCCATCGCGTGGGGCTGGCCCGGGCTCTGGCCACCCAGGCTCCCATCCAGCTGTGGGATGAACCCGTGGCCCAGCTCGATGTCCGGCACGCACTCGAAGTGATGCGGCTGGCCCGGCGCCTGGCCGATGGTGGCAGCACCGTGGTGGTGAGCCTCCACGACCTCCGTGCCGCCTACCGCTTCGATCGTGTGCTGGTGCTGGACCGCGGCCGCCTGGTGGGCGACGGCAAACCCCACGAAGTCCTCACCGCCGACCTCATCCGCCAGGTCTTCCGCGTGGAGGCTACCTTTGTGGAAAGCCTCGTGCCGGAGCTGCCTCCAACCTAGGCGCGCCTGCCCAGTGCCCATCCCAGCCCCACGGGCCCGGCCACGGTGGTGAGCAGGAGGGCGCCGATGATGCCCGCCTGGATATCGGGAGCCAGCAGGGGTGCCCCGTTCAGCTGGAGCTGGGCCCCCGTGGCCACGAAGATGAGGCCCACCTCGCCGCGGGGCACCATGCCCCAGCCCACCACAGCCGCGCGGGCGCCTGGGCCGCCGGCGTAGCCGGCCACGAACTTGCCGGCCACGCCCAGCGCCGCCAGCACCGCCGCAAAACCAAGGGTGGCGGGCTTGAAGAGGATGGAAGGGTCCACCTTCGCCCCCATCAACACGAAGAAAAGGGGCGAGAGAACGGTGACCAGGGGATGCACCAGCTCTTCCAGCGTGTGCCGCTCGCGGCGCTCGAGATCCTCGATGTGGGCGGGTTCCAGGATGAGGCCCGCGGCATAGGCGCCCACGATGGAGGCCAGGCCTGCGAGGCTGCCCAGCCAGGCCAGCAGGAAGGCGAAGCCGAGGCCCAGGGGCAACAGCACCTGCTCGCCCCGGAAACGGCTGGCGAGGCTGAACAGGTGGGGAGTGGCCAGGCGGCCCAGGCTGAAGGCCGCCGCCAGGAAGCCCAGGGCCAGCCCCAAGGTCTTCACCAGCTGGGGGCCGATGGACCCGCCTCCCGTGGCCGCGCCCACCATGCCCGTGACCGCCACCAGCACCAGCAGACCCAGCACATCGTCCATCACGGCGGCGCCCACGATGATGCGGCCCTCCAGGGAATCCGAGGCCCCCTTCTCCCGCAGCACCTGAGCCGAAATCCCAATGCTGGTGGCACAGAGGCAGGCGCCGATGAAGAGGTCCAGCACGAAGGGTGCGTCCTTGGGCAGCAGAAGCCAGGCTCCCGCCAGACCCGCAGCCATGGGGACCACCACGCCGATGAGGGCCACCCGCAGGGAGGCCATCCCCACCCTCAGCATCTGCGGCACCGTGGATTCCAGGCCCACCGCGAACATCAGCACCACCACGCCGAGGCCCCCCAGCAAATCCGCGGCCGGCGAGGCCGCCACATCAGGAAACACGGGCCACAGCTGATGCAGGGCCGTGAGCGCCAAGCCCACGGCCAGCTCCCCGGTGACGGCGGGCAGCTTGAGGCGCACCGCCAGTTCACCCCCGACCTTGGCGGACAGCCACAGCAGGGCCAGCAGCATCAGGATGCCGGCCAGCGGGTCGGGAGCCAAGAAGGCCAGGTGCATCGACGCCTCATCAAACCTAGAATGCAGGGTCCCCCATTCAACCATCCCGCCGGCCTCCTGGGGGGCTTGGTCAGCCCACGGAGGGCGAGGACACGGGATCCCGGTTCCGCCACGGCAACTGATGGTTCAGCACCGAGCCCCGGGCCCGAGCGCAGGTGGTCATGCGGGTGTAGCCCCGCCAGTCATCCGCGGGGTAGGGCACCACCAGCAGCTGGACGCCCTGTTCCGCCTGGATGCGGGCCACCTCGGGGAACTGCACGCCGTAGCAGATGGACACCCCCATCCGCCCGAAGTCCGTCTCGAGAATGTGGATCTCCTGGCCGGGCTCGAACTGCCAGACGTGCCGCTCTGTGGGCGTGAGGTGCAGCTTGGGCTGGTGGACGGGGCCGTGGCCCGGGACGAAGATCGAGCCGAGGTTCACCCCGTAGAGGGCCTCACCCGCCGGATCGTGCGTGGACAGAGAGCCGTGTCCTCGGGAGTCCAAAAGCACAGCTTGGGGAGTGAGAAACCTCGCCCGTCCATCCGCCTCCTTGGAAGCGTCGGGTCCGAGGATAACCCACTGCGCATGGACAGCCACGCAAGGGCAGAGGCACACTGGAACCATGGCCGACGAACCTGAGCGCAGAGGGAACGCGATCGAAGGCCCGCTCGCCCTGCCTTCCCGGCTGCGCAGCCTCCGGGTGCTCGCCCAGACGCGCCGCCTTGCCCTGGCGGTTCTTCCTTTGGGCGCGAGCATCGGTGTCGTGGCGGCCTTCGCTCTGACGGGCATCGAACGCTTCGAGGCGCAGCTCCAGGGGCACGGTTTCCGCGCCGCGGTGATGGTGGTCACGCCACTGATCGGCCTGCTGCTCACGGGCCTGTGGCTCCACGTGACCGGCCTTGGGGAAGTCTCTCTGGCGAACGACCTGGCGCAGGCCCGCCACCACCCTCTGGCTACCTTCCGGTTCCTCCCCAGCCTGGGCAAAGCCGCGGCCTGCGCCCTCACCATCGGTTTCGGCGGCAGCGCCGGCGTGGAGGGCCCCGCCCGCTGGCTGGGCGCCGCCGTAGGGGCGCAGTTCCATCGCCTCTTCCGCCGCCTGGCCCGGCGCTTCCGCTGGGCCCGGCGCCTGCTGGCCCAGCCCGGCGTCATCGTGATGGCAGGCTCAGCGGCGGCCCTGGCAGCGGTGTTCCGGGCTCCGATCTCCGGCGCTTTGTTGGCCACGGAGCAGGAGGGCGATCTCAGCGCGGACCGTCTGGCCCCGTCCCTGGCGGCCTCAGCCTCGGGATTCCTGGCCTTCATCGCGATCCGCGGGACCACGCCGCTCCTGGGCACCCAGCACGCCTATCACCTGATGGCCCGCGAGGTCTTCTGGGCCCTGCCCCTGGGCCTGACCTGCGCCGTGGTCGCTTCCTTCTACCGGCGCCTGCTGCGCTTCGGCCGCCATCACTTGGGGCGCCTGCCCCTGGCCGTCCGCGGCGGCGTGGCGGGCCTGGGCCTCCTCCTTCTGGCCCTGCCCGGCGCCTGGCTCTGGCCGGGCCTGCCCGTCACCCAGGGCGGTGGCATCGAGCTGGTATCCCACCTGCTCCATGGCGGCACGCCGTCGACCCAGGCCCTGGCCTTCCTGGCACTGAAGCTGGCGGCCACCTCCCTCACCTTCGCCGGCGGCGGCGTGGGCGGCACCTGGCTGCCTTCTGTCACCATGGGCGCGGCCCTTGGCGCGGCCTTCGAAGCCTGGGCCGGCCTGGGCCAGCCCGGCCTCTTCGTCCTGGTGGGCACCAGCGCCTTCACAGGAGCCGTCCACCGCAGCCTGCTCACCCCGGTGGTCTTCCTGGCGGAGACCACGGGCCAGGCGGCCCTGGTGGTGCCCGCCCTGGTGGCCACCGTGGCTGCCTACCAGGCCACTCCGGCCGAGTAGCTGCTACTCCGGCTAGCCTGGACCATGCCCTGGACCGACCTCGCCGCGTGGACCGCCACCGCCCTGCTCCTCACGGGTTTGGTCATCCTGCGCCGCCACTGGGCACGGCTGCCCTCGCTGGAGCCCGATCCCGCCCTGCCCGCGGATCCACCCGCCGTCTGCCTCTGCATCCCCGTGCGCGACGAGGCTCTGGAGCTGCCCGCCGCCCTGGATTCCTGGCTGGCCCAGGGCTACCCTGCCCTCCGCATCGTCGCGGTGGATGACGGCTCCACGGACGGCAGCACGGAGATCCTGCGGACCCGGGAAACCGCCCGGCCTGATCGCCTGCGGGTCCTCCGCAACGACACCCTGCCCCCGGGCTGGCTGGGGAAGAACCACGCCCTGGACCTGGCCTCCCGCCAGCCCGAGGCCCAGGGCGCCGAGTGGCTGCTCTTCGCGGATGCCGATGTGCAGGCCACGCCGGACCTGCTGCGGCGGGCCATGGCCTTCGCCCTGGCCCAGCCCACGGACATCCTGGCCCTGATCCCCGGTGTGGACGCGGTGAGCCCGGCGGAACGGGTGGTGCTCCCTCTCGCGGCCTCGGCCTTCCAGGTGCTGGTGCCGCCCCACCAGGTGCCCAACCCCCGACACCCGGCCTTCTGTGGCGTGGGCGGGTTCACCCTGGTGCGGCGGGAGGCCTACGAGGCCACGGGCGGCCACGCGGTGGCGCCCCTGGAGGCCATCGACGACATGATGCTGGCCTGGCGCATGAAGCGGGCCGGCTTCGTGAACCGGGTGGCCCGGGGCGGCCCCCACCTGCACTTGCGGATGTACCACGGCTTGGGCGAGCTGGTCCGGGCCATGCGGAAGAACGCCGCCGCCCTGCCCGCCTGGGGGCTCATCCCGATCTTCCTTCCGCCCCTGGCGCTGGCCGCGCTCTCGCCCCTCTGGCTGCCCTTTGCCGGCCACCCGGGCCTGGCCCTGCTTCTCTGGCTTCTGGTGCCGGCCCTGGCGGGGGACGTGCAGCAGCGGATGACCGGGCGGCCCATGGACCTGCTCTGGGCCCTTTGGCCCCTGGACGCCCTGGTCCTGGCCGCGGGTACCGCCTGGGCCTTCGCCGACCGCCTGCGGGGCGTGAACCACTGGCGGGGCCGGGACGTGCGGTTGCGGTAGGCTGGTACCTCAGCCCCAGGGATGGGTTGAAATATTTTCTTGTTTTTTTCGCTTTTCAGGCCATCCTTGAAGGCATCCCCTTGGAGGACCCATGGCCGCGGCCGAGCAAGACGATCGCCTGAAAGCCCTCTCCCGCACCGTCGCCGACATCGAGCGCGCCTTCGGCAAGGGCTCGATCATGAAGCTGGGCGACCGGATGAGCCCGTCCGAGGGCATCGAGGTCATCAGCACGGGCTCCATCGCCCTGGACGCCGCGCTGGGCGTGGGTGGCGTGCCCAAGGGCCGTGTCGTCGAGGTTTACGGTCCGGAGGCCAGCGGCAAGACCACCCTGGCCCTGCACATGGTGGCCCAGGCGCAGAAGAAGGGTGGCCTGGCCGCCTACATCGACGCCGAGCACGCCCTGGACCCGGAATACGCCCAGAAGCTGGGTGTGGACGTGGCCAACCTCTTCATCAGCCAGCCCGACAGCGGCGAGCAGGCCCTGGAGATCTGCGACCAGCTGGTGCGCAGCGGCGCCCTGGACATCATCGTGGTGGACTCCGTGGCCGCCCTGGTGCCCAAGGCCGAGATCGACGGCGAGATGGGCGACAGCCACGTGGGCCTCCAGGCCCGCCTCATGAGCCAGGCCCTCCGCAAGATGACCGGCACCATCAGCAAGACCCACACCTGCGTCGTCTTCATCAACCAGATCCGCATGAAGATCGGCGTGATGTTCGGCAACCCCGAGACCACCACGGGCGGCAACGCGCT
>DASXUH010000062.1:0-3509 GCA_036504935.1 Geothrix sp.
GTGGCGATCTCGCTGTTCGTGAGCTTCACGCTGGATCCCATGCTCAGCGCCGTCTGGCCGGATCCCGAGCACGAGAAGAGCGCCGACGGCCACGTGCACTACCAGGGCCGGAACCCCATCATGCGGAGCGTCGAGGCCTTCAGCCGCATGCTGGACCGCTGGGAACTCCTCTACAAGTCGGCCATCGAGTGGGCCATGGGCCATCGCTGGACCGTGATGCTCGCGGGCCTGGGAAGCTTCGTGCTGGCCATGGGCCTTTCGGGCCTCCTCGGCAACAACTTCATGCCCGACTATGACCGTGGCGATCTCCAGGCGACCTTCAAGGCCGAGCCCGGTTCGAGCCTCGCAGCCACCCGCGAGAAGGCCCTGGCTCTGGAGAAGGCCATCCAGGCCGTGCCCGGTGTGGACTTCACCTACACGACCATCGGCACGGGCCTGAACGGCACCGTCGATTCCGGCGGCATCTATGTGAAGCTGAAGGACGGCCGGCGCCCGAACCAGGTGGTGATCCGCCGCCAGATCCGCGAAGCCTTCCGCTCCGTGCCTGGCGTGGACGCGGCCATCGGCGCCGCGAACGACTGGGGCATGGCGTTTCCCATCATGGTGGCCGTGCAAGCCCCGGATCGGGACACGGTCATCCAGGCCGTGCCCCTGGTGAAGGAAGCTCTGCGGAGCGTGCCCGGCGCCGTGGATGTCACCACCAGCCTGGACAGCGGCAAACCTGAGCTGCGGCTCGTGGTGGACCGCAAGGCCGCCTCCGATCTGGGCGTGAGCCCGGCCCTGGTCTCGCAGATGGTGCGTCCCCTGGTGGACGGCGAGAAGGTCGCGAAGTACGAGGACGAGAAGGGCGAGCAGCGGGACGTGCGCGTCCGGCTCGCCGACCAGGAGCGCCGGTTCACGGCGCAGCTGGCCAACATGACCGTGCAGAGCACCAAGGACCTGGGCGGCGGAAAGCATCCCCTCGTCCGCCTCAACCAGGTGGTGCGCTTCGAGGAGGGTCTCGCCCCCGCCAAGCTCCAGCGCCACGACCTGATGGAGGAAGTGGAAGTGGATGCCAACTTCGATGGCTCCACCCTGGGCGAGGTCAGCGCCGGCGCCGCGGCCAAGGTGGCGGCCCTGAAGGCCAGCGGCAAGCTGCCCGAAGATGTCCGAGTGGAGTTCCTGGGGCAGACCCGGGACAGCAAGGAGACAGCCGGCTACATGGGCACCTCGCTCCTGCTGGCGGTCTTCTTCATCTACTTCGTGCTGGCCAGCCAGTTCGAGAGCTTCAAGCTGCCGGTCGCGATCATGGCCAGCCTGCCGCTGTCCATGGTGGGCATGGTGCTGATGCTGCTGGTGACGGGCGATTCCATGTCCATGATGACGAGCATCGGCATGATCCTGCTCATGGGCCTGGTGACCAAGAACGCCATCCTGCTGGTGGACCACGCCCTGCACCTCGAGCGGGAAGAAGGCATCTCCCGCCGCCAGGCCATCATCCGCGCCGGCACCGTGAGGCTGCGGCCCATCCTCATGACCAGCTTCGCCATGGTGGGCGGCATGCTGCCCCTCTTCCTGGCGCTGGGCGCGGGGGCCGAGATGCGGGCTCCCATGGCCCGCGCCGTGGTGGGCGGCCTCATCACCTCCACCCTGCTCACGCTCATCGTCGTGCCGGTGTTCTTCGAGATCATCGAGGACTTCACCCTGGCCAAAGCCTGGGCCTGGGTCCGGCGGCGTTTGGGCCGGGTGGAACCCGAGCCTGCAGTCGTTCGCCCGCTGGCGGAGGCGCCGGATGCCTGAATCGCTGTTCTACGCGGCGGTGGAGGCCCGGCGCACGGTGCGGGATTTTCTTCCTGACCCGGTGCCCCAGGAGGTGCTGGACCGCTGCCTGGATGCCGCCCGGCTCGCGCCCAGCTCCAGCAACCTCCAGCCCTGGGAGTTCGTGATCATCCGGGATCCTCTGGTCCGGCAGGCGGCCAATGCCGCCTGCCTGGACCAGATACCCGCCAAGACCGCGCCCGTGCTCATCGCCCTGGTCACCCATCGCGACACCTGGCGGCGGAACCGGGACGAGATCCTGCGGACCTTCGAAAGCCGTGGGCCCCTCCGCCCCAGCCAGGCCGCCTACTACCGGAGAATCATCCCGCTCATCTACACCACGGGCCCCTTCGGCCTCCTGGGGTCCCTGAAGCGGGCCTTCAGCCGCATCGCCTCCCTGTTCAAGCCCACTCCGAACCTCATGTCGCGTGCCGACATCCGGGTCATGGCCCACAAGAGCACGGCACTCGCCGCCGCCACCTTCATGCTGGCCATGCGGGCGGAGGGCTACGACACCTGCCCCATGGAGGGCTTCGATCCCTGGCGGGCGGCCCGTCTGCTGGATCTGCCGAGGGGTGCGGAAGTCTGCATGTTCCTGGCCGTGGGTCGGCGCAGCGGGAAGGGCGTGTGGTGGGACCGGGTGCTCATGCCGCGGGAATGGGCGGTGCGCGAGATATGAACGCTCGTCTCGGAGCGCCGCTTGAGGCACTCTGAAGAACGCTATGAATGTTGCCGGCCCTGACCTGAAGGATCTGCTGCGCCTCGCCGAGGCCCCCGCGGAGGTCCTCACCGCCCCCGGGGCGCGGCTCCGCTGGACCTCTCCACCGGTGCTGGCGTTGGTCCTGGCCCGCTGGATCACCCGCGGGGGCCGGGTCCAGTCCCTATGGGTGGATGCCCCCTCGGAGGCCGAGGCCCGCACCCTGGCCCAGGACCTCCAGGCCCTGCTGCCCGAGGCGGGCGTGGCGCACTTCCCAGGGTTCGCGCCCTACGCCGGCGGCGAGAGCAGCCCGCCGGGCATGGTGCTGCGGGACCGGCTCTCCACCCTGGTGGGCCTGCTGGAGCGCCGAGTGCAGGTGCTGGTGACCGGGCCGCTCGCCGCCTGCGAAAAGCTGCCCCATCCCACTTGGTTCCAGAAACAGAAACTCGACTTGTGCCAGGGTGCCGAGGTGCCCCGGGAGCTGCTGCTGGAAACCTTGATCGCCCTGGGCTATCGCCGCACGGAGATGGCTTCGGCCCCGGGCGAGTTCAGCTCCCGCGGCATGGTGGTGGACCTTTGGCCCGATCACCTGGCCCAGCCCCTGCGCCTGGAGACCTTCGGCGACGAACTGGAGCGCCTGTCGCCCTTCGATCCCGACACCCAGCGCCGCACGGGCGAGGCCCTGGAGTCCCTCACCCTATACCCCCGCTTCGAGGGCGAGCGTGGCGATGGCCAGGCCTTGCTGGAGGCCGTGGCCTCCCGGGCGGACCGCACACCGGAGCCCGAGGATGACTTGGCCTTCCGCCGGGCACGGCTGGCCACCCACGGCCACTTCCCCGGTGAGGAGTTGTTCCATCCGTTGCTGGTCCAGCCGAAGGGCCAGCTGATCCACTGGGTGCCGCCCTGCCTGCGCGTGCGCCTGGAGGGCGCCTGGGAGGAGGCCCTGCGCGAGGCGGAGCGCGCCCGCATCGAGGAGGGTCTGGCGGCCCTCCGCCGGGGCGGTGTGGTGTGTCCG
>DASXUH010000063.1:0-13987 GCA_036504935.1 Geothrix sp.
CGCCGCCCTGGGCTGGGCCGCTGCGGCTGCCAGCTACCAGAAGACCGGCACCGTGAAGGAAGTGGCCCCCGACAGCTTCACCCTGGACCTCGGCAAGGAAGCCTGGCGCTTCTACACCGACGGTGGCACCGCCGGGAAGGAAGCCCTCAAGGTCGGCGACAAGGTGACCGTCACCTACAAGCAAGTGGCGATGAAGATTGAGGCCAAAACCGCCGCCAAGGCCCCCGCAAAAAAGAAGTAGTTTTCCCGCCGAAGGCGGCAACTGCAAAACGGGGCGCATTCGCGCCCCGTTTTGCAGTGTGTGAAAAGATGGCTGCATGCGTAACTGGATCCTCATCACGGGGTGTTCGACGGGCATCGGGCGGGCCCTGGTGCCGCTCTGCCGGGAGGCGGGCTGGGGCGTGGTGGCCACGGCGCGGCAGGTGGAGATGCTGGCGGATCTTCCCGCGGGCGACGATCTTCGTGTGCTTCCACTCGATGTGACCGATGGGGCGAGCATCGAGGCAGCCGCTATCGCCTGCACGGACCTGCGCCTGAAGGCCCTGGTCAACAATGCCGGCTACGGCCAGGTAGGGCCTCTTGAGCTCTTGCGCGCGGAGGAACTCCGCGCGCAATTCGAGACCAACGTCATCGGCCTCCACCAAGTGACGAATGCCTTCCTGCCCCTGCTGCGGCGGGAACCCGGCGCGCGGATCCTCCAGGTGGCCTCCCTGCTGGGGCGCCTGTCCATCCCCCTGGCGGGCCCCTACAACGCCTCCAAGCACGCGGTGGTGGCCCTGGCGGAAAGCCTGCGGCTGGAGATCGGCCGGGAGGTGGCCGTGGTGCTGGTGGAGCCCGGCGCCATCCGCACGGAGTTCAGGGAAACTCTGACGAAGGCCTGGGGTGACCTGCCCGAGCGGGCCCGCGGCACGCGCTACGAGGCCATCCTCGCCCGCTACCTGGCGGTGCGGAAGCACCAGGGCGAGCGCTTCGCCATGGATCCCGCACGCTGCGCCCGGAAGATCCTGAAGGCCCTGGTGGCCGAGCGTCCTCCGCGGCGCGTGGTCATCGGCCGGGACGCCTTCTGGATGGGCAAGCTGAAGGCCCTGCTGCCTGCGGCCTGGTGGGAGGCGATCCTGCGCCGGGCCTACGGACTGCGCTAGGCCGTCCGGAGATCGCGGCGAAAGAGGTGCCATTCCAGGGCGTGGGGTCCATCTCCGTGGAAGGGAAGGATCGCGGCATTCGCGCCTTGGCTCAGGAAGGCCACAGATCGCTCCACCACGGCGGCATCACGGAGGATCCGGCGATGGCCCAGGCCCTCCGTGCTGTGGAGGCGTGCCGCGGGCCAGGCTGATGCGATGGCCGCACCGCTGGACCAGGGAACTTCCCGGTCCCCGCGGTCATGGATCACCAGCAGCGGTGCGGAGAGTCGCGGCGCGAGGCTGCGCAGACGCACCCTGTTCCAGGGGACGCCGAGACGTGCCGCGAAGGCCTCGAAGGCGGCCGGATGCTCCTTCTCAGGGAGACCAAGTGCCGAAAGGAGCCCACCATAGAAGGGATCCGGCTCCGCGGGCGGCGCGATGAAGACCGCGAGCGGTACATACGCGCCGCGATCCATGGCAATGGCCGCGCCGGCCGCGCCCAGCGAATGGGCCACGATTCCGTGGATGGGGCCGATCTCGTCGATAAGGGCCTCTACAGCTTGTGCCCAGATCAACGGCCCGGCCTGGCGGCCCTGGGAACGTCCATGGCCGGCCTGGTCAAAGCTGATGGCTGAGAAGCCCGCCTCCACCAGGGGATCGATGAAGGCGTGGAACTGGGCGCCGCGGCCCTCCCAGCCGTGGAGGAGCAGCACCGCTGGGCCTTCGCCCCAGGCGTGCGCTTGCAGGCGCAGGCCATTCGATTGGAAGTGGAAGGCACGGCCCCGGCGAAGGGCGGCCAGCTCCGGTTCCGGCTCCCGGTGCCGACGGGGCGTGCAGAAGAGCCGTTCGGCCCAGCGTAGCGCGAGGCTGGGCGATGCGGCCCGAAGCACCCGGAAACCGAGCCGTAGCGCACGGAACTTGTAGGGAAGGGCGGCTCGCTGGTTCATGGCGTCCTCACAGCGGTGAGAAGCGCGCGCCGGGCGCGCTGAAGGTCTTGAGCCGCTCCTTGACGGCGCGCCGCGCCATGGCGAAGGCGCGGTGATCCCGGTGGAGCTGGTAGGTTCCGTTGGCGCCCATGGACAGCGCATCGAACTCGAAGGCTAACTGCTCCGGATCCGCGCCACGAGACAGCTCGCCCATGTCCTTGGCTTCCCGGGCCAGGCGGGTGAGGGAACCCCTCCAGTCCATCATGCAGGCCGCCACGAGGTCCCTGACTGGACCGGGGCGGCCGTCGAATTCCACGGACACCGCGGCGAAGAAGCATCCGCCGCGGAACATCTCTCGCTCGGCGTAGTCCAGCCAGGCCGCGATGACGGCACAGAGGCGCTTGAGGCCACGAGGCGCCTTAAGGGCGGGCAGGAAGACTCGTTCCTGGAAAGCCGCCCTGGCGGCCTGGACGGTGGCCAGTTGGAGTTCCTCCTTGGACCCAAAATGGGCGAAGAGGCCGCTCTTGCTCATACCCGTCGCCACCGCGAGGGAGCCGATGGTGAGCCCTTCCAGCCCGTTTACGGAGGCCAGGTCCATGGCCTCCTGCAGGATGGCCTGCCGGGTGAGGATACCCTTCCCGGGGGTGAGGGGGATGGCAGGGCTGGCGCTTGAGGAGGGCATGGGAAGCTCCCGGTCGGTCATTCAAAAATAGAACGATCGTTCGTGCTGTCAAGAGGCTATCCAGACCACCCGATGCGGGGAGTTCCTGGACACGCTGGAACGAGGTGGGTTCTGAGACACTGGAGGCATGTCCGAAGACCGCCTTTATCTCATCGATACCTTCGCTTTTATTTTTAGAAGCTACTTCGCCAATCCGCGGCTGAAGAACGGCGCCGCCTACACCTTCACGCGGCTGGTGCTCCAGCTGCTGGAGAAGCACCAGCCGACGCACATCGCCTGCGTGTTCGACATGCCCGGGCCCACCTTCCGGCATGAGCTCTATCCCGAGTACAAGGCCAACCGGGCGGAGATGCCCGAGGATCTGCGCCCACAGATCCCCATGATCCGGCAGCTGGTGGAGGCCCTGAACATCCCCATCGTGGAGCTGTCGGGATACGAGGCGGACGACGTGATGGGCACGCTGGCCCGGGAATCGGCGGCCCATGGCCTGCCGGCGGTCATCGTCAGCCCGGACAAGGACCTGCTGCAGCTCGTGGACGATGACCTCCACATCCAGGTGCTGAACACCAAGGATGGCGAGATCTGGCACGACCGCGAGGGCGTGAAGGCCCGCATGGGCGTGTGGCCCGAGCAGGTGGTGGATTTCCTGAGTCTGGTGGGGGACGCGTCCGACAACGTGAAGGGGGTTCCCGGCATCGGCGAGAAGGGCGCGGCCCTGCTGCTGGAGGCGCATGGAAGTCTGGAAGGTGTGATCGCCGCGAAGGCGGACCTCAAGCCCAAGCAGCGGGAAGGCCTCGAGACAGCGGCCGAATGGCTGGAGCTCACGAAGCGCCTCGTCACCGTGGTCACGGATCTGACGCTGCCTCTGCATCCGAAGGACCTGGTCTATCCCGGGGTGGATGAGGCCAAGGCTCGGGAGACCTTCAAGGCCTTGGGCTTCCAGACCCTCACCAAGGAGTTCACCCAGAGTGCCCAGGAGGCGGGCAGCGCGCGGAAGTACCGGGCCGCGGCCACCCTGGCGGATCTGGAGGCTGCCGTGGCCGCCTGCCGCAAAGCGGGCCGCTTCGGCCTGGATACGGAAACCACCAGCATCGACCCCACGCGAGGTCACATCGTAGGTCTGAGCCTGGCCTGGGCGCCCAATGAGGGCCTCTACGTGCCCCTGGCGCACCTGAAGCCGGCCACGGCGGACACGGAGGGTTCCCTACCTGGGCTGCTGCCAGACAGCGGCCTGCCCACATCCATGCTGGACTTGCGCGGGGACGCGGCGACCTTCTTTGCGGAGCTGGCGCCCCATCTGGATCCCCGAAACGTGCCATTCGCGGAAGCTCGACGCGTTCTTGCTCCGCTATTCGCGGACCCCGCGGTGGACAAGTGCGGCCAGAACCTCAAGTACGACCTCCAGGTGCTGGCCCGTCACGGCCTGCCAGTGGCGGGGTTGGCGGATGACAGCATGGTGCTGAGCTTCCTGCTGGAGAGCGGCGTCCGCCACAACCTGGACGACCTCTCGGTACGCCTGCTGGACGTGAAGCCCATCGCCTTCGAGGAGGTGGTGGGGAAGGGCAAGGCCCAGAAGCGCTTCGACGAGGCTGAGTTCGAGCAGGCCGTGCAGTACGCCGCCGAGGACGCGGACCTGGCCCTCCAGCTCTGCGACAAGCTGCGCGCGAAGCTCACGGATGACCGGCTGAAGCGGCTCTACGAAGAGGTGGATCTCCCCCTCGTGGATGTCCTGGCAGCCCTCGAAGGCCATGGTGTGCGGCTTGACCTCGATGTCCTTTCCCAACTCGCCGTGCGCATGCACGGTGAGCGGAAGCGGGCGGAAGCCCGTGTGCTCGAACTCGCCGGCGAGCCCTTCAACCTGAACAGCCCTACCCAGCTGGGCGCCATCCTCTTCGGCAAGCTGGGCTACAAGCCCGTGAAATACACTGGCAAGACCAAGGCACCCAGCACGGACGAGGACGTGCTCCAGGAGCTGGCGGAGAAGCAGGGCGCCGAGATCGCCAGCGAGCTGCTGCGCCACCGGCAGATGGTGAAGCTGCTGGGCACGTACGTGGAGGCGCTGCCCCAGATGGTGAACCCCGTCACCGGGCGGGTGCACACGCGCCTGCATCAGGCGGCCGTCGCCTCGGGACGGCTGGCCTCCAGTGATCCCAACCTCCAGAACATCCCCATCCGCACTGAGGAAGGCCGCGCCATCCGGGGGGCCTTCGTGCCTGAACCAGGCTGGGTGTTGCTGGATGCGGACTACAGCCAGATCGAGCTGCGGGTCGTGGCGGCCCTGGCCCAGGATCCCGTGCTGCTGGGCGCCTTCGAAGCCGGCGAGGACATCCACCGTCGGACGGCCTCCGAGGTCTTCAACGTGCCCATGGACCAGGTCACCTCGGAGCAGCGCAGTGCCTCCAAGGCCGTGAACTTCGGCCTGCTCTACGGCCAGGGGGCCTTCGCTCTCGCCGCCAACATCGGTGTCAGCCAGAAGGAGGCCAAGGCCTTCATCGAGCGGTACTTCGAGCGCATGCCCAGGGTGGCCGCCTGGATCGATGGCGCCAAGGAGAAGGCCCTGGCCGAGGGCCTGGTGCGCACCCATTGGGGCCGCATCCGCCGCATCCCCGAGCTGGAGAGCCCCAACAAGCAGTTCCAGGCCCAGGGCCTGCGCGAGGCCGTGAACACCATCGTGCAGGGCACCGCCGCGGATCTCATGCGCCGGGCCATGGTGCGCCTGCATCGCAGCCTCCAGGCCGCGGGCCTCCAGGCGCGCCTGCTGCTCCAGGTCCATGACGAACTGCTCATGGAAGCGCCGCCGGAGGAAGTGGAGCGTGCCTCGGCCCTACTGAAGGAGGCCATGGAAGGCGCTGACGACCTGGGCCCCCTGGGCGTGAAGCTGGCGGCGGAAGTCCGCACCGGCGCCAGCTGGCTGGCCTGCAAGTAGATTTTGACGATCTGTAGGTCCGGAGAGTCGAAACCCAGGTTTTCGCTGGGAATTGTGATGGCGATCGGAGCTCAAACTTAACGGGGAGGTCATGATTGGGCGGTCCCGGTGCGGCCTTGCGCCTGGGCAAGACCCCTTCCCGCAGGAGCCGATCATGAGCCAATACAACATCGCTTGGTTGCCCGGTGACGGCGTCGGCGTCGAAGTCATGGAGGCTGCCAAGATCTGCCTCGATGCGCTGAAGTTCGACGCCACCTACACCCATGGCGATATCGGCTGGGAGTTCTGGTGCAAGGAAGGCGAATCCTTCCCCCAGCGCACCATCGACCTGCTCAAGAACAGCCACGCGGCCATGTTTGGCGCCATCACTTCCAAACCCGTGAAGGAGGCCGAGGCGGAGCTGTCGCCTGGGCTGAAGGGCAAGGGCCTCATCTACCGCAGTCCCATCGTCCGCATGCGGCAGATGTTCGACCTCTACACCTGCCTGCGGCCCTGCAAGGCCTACCCGGGCAACCCCCTGAACTACAAGGAAGGCATCGACATGGTGATCTTCCGCGAGAACACGGAGGACCTCTATTCCGGCGTCGAATTCAGCCCCGTGCCCGATGAGCTGAAAGACAGCCTGAAGCGGCTCAGCAAGCCCTTCGGCCACTTCGCGGACCTGCCGGGGGACCAGTTCGCCATCACCTGCAAGATCAACACGGTGAAGGGCTGCGACCGCATCATCCGCGGGGCCTTCGAGTATGCGAAGACCTTCGGCTACCCCAAGGTCACAGTCATCCACAAGGCCAACGTGGTACGTGCCACCGAGGGCATGTTCCTGGAGACCGGCAAGCGCATCGCCAAGGAGTATCCGGGCATCGCCATGGACGACGCCAACGTGGATGCGATCACCATGTGGATGCTGAAGAACCCGAAGAACTATGGCGTGATGGTGGCCACGAACCTCTTTGGGGACATCGTCAGCGACCTGGCGGCCCAGATGGTGGGCGGCCTCGGCTTCGGCTGCTCGGGCAACATCGGCGACAAGCTGGCGGTCTTCGAACCCAGCCATGGCAGCGCGCCCAAGTACGCCGGCCAGTACAAGGTGAACCCCATCGCCACCATCCTCGCCGCGAAGATGATGCTCGACTGGCTGGGCGAGACCGAGAAGGGCACCCGCCTGGAGAAGGCCGTGGCCGCGGTCATCGCCGAAGGCCAGGTCCGCACCTACGACATGGGCGGCAGCGCCTCGACCCTCGACATGGGCGAAGCGATTGCCAGGAAACTTTAAATTGAAACCGCAGATGGCGCAGATTTCGCAGATGAAAACCTGATCAGTTGATCTGCGTCATCTGCGCCATCTGCGGTAAAAGAAAAAGAGCCCTTCCATGAAACAGATTCTCATCCACGAAGTCGGCCCCCGCGACGGCCTCCAGGTCGAAGCCGCCGTGGTGCCGACGGAGGTGAAGCTTGACTGGATCCGCCGCGTGGCGGATTCGGGCGTGGATATCGTCCAGGTGGGCTCCTTCGTGCGGGGCGACAAGGTGCCCCAGATGGCGGACACGGATGACTTGTTCCGCATCCTTGTGAAGGAGGAGCACCGCGCCCTGCTATCCGGCCTGGTGCTCAACGAGAAGGGACTGGAGCGGGCCCTGGAAGTGGGCGTGCCGCTCATCTGCATGGGCGTGTCCGCCTCGGAAACCCACAGCCGGAAGAACACCGGCATGGGCACCGAGGAGGCGCAACGCCGCATCATCGCCACGGCCCTGGCGGCGAAGCAGGTTGGACGGAAGGTGCAGGTGAGCGTACAGAGCGCCTTCGGCTGCGGCTTCGAGGGATCCATCCCCGAGGATCGCGTCCTGGGCATCGTGGCCGCCTACCTGGAGGCTGGGTTGACCTCCATCAGCCTCGCGGACACAGCCGGCCACGCGCATCCGGCCCAGGTCCGCCGTTATGTGCAGAAGGTGCTGGAACTCGATCCAGCCGCCGAGGTGACGGCCCACATCCACAACACCTACGGCCTGGGCATGGCCAGCGTCCACGCCGCCATGGAGGCCGGAGCAAAAGCCATCGAGACCAGCTTCGGCGGGCTGGGCGGCTGCCCCTTCACCAAGGTGGCGGCGGGCAACGTGGCCACGGAAGACCTGGTCCACGGCCTCCAGCGGACCGGGCAGCGCATGGACATCGATCTGGCGTCGCTCATCGACGTCACCAGAGATGTGGCCAGGCACCTCGGCCGTGAGCTCCCCGGCTGCGTGTACAAGTCGGGCCCCATCGCTGCGAAGGTGACGGCATGAGCAGGAAGATTCTCGAAGGCATCAAGGTCCTCGACCTCACCAACGTCCTCTCCGGACCCTTCACCACCCTGCATCTGGCCCTCCTCGGCGCGGAGGTCATCAAGGTGGAGAATCCCAAGGACGGCGACCTGGCCCGCAAGCTGGGCATCGTGCCTGAGCTGAACAAGAAGCTCATGGGCACCAGCTTCCTGGCCCAGAACTGCAACAAGAAGTCCATCACGCTGAACACCAAGTCTCTCGAGGGCAAGGAGCTGTTCCGCCGCCTGGTGAAGGACGCGGACGTGGTGGTGGAGAACTTCCGCCCGGGTGTCATGGAGAGGCTCGGCCTGGGGTACAAATCGCTGGCCGAGATCAATCCGCGGCTCATCTACTGCGCCATATCCGGCTTCGGCCAGACGGGGCCGGACGCCCTCAAGCCCGCCTATGACCAGATCATCCAGGGCCTGTCGGGCGAGATGGCCGTGAACGGCGACGAGCGCCTGAGCCCCCTGCGCACGGGCTTCCCTGTCTGCGATACGGTCGGTGGACTGAACGCAGCCTTCGCCGTGATGGCTGCCCTCTTCCACCGGGAACGCACGGGGCAGGGGCAGGCCATCGACATCGCCCTGCTGGACAGCATCATGCCCCTCATGGGCTGGGTGGCGGCGAATCTGCTCATCGGTGGCGAGCAGCCCGTGCTCATGGGCAACGATAACTTCACGGCAGCCCCCAGCGGCACCTTCCGCACCCAGGACGGCCACATCAACATCGCGGCCAACAAGCAGGAGCAGTGGGAGGCCGTCTGCGACGTGCTGGAGGTCCCCGAGCTGAAGACGGATCCCCGCTTCCAGGAACGGGATACCCGCAAGAAGAACCGACGGGCGTTGACGCCGTTACTGGAGGCTCGGCTGGCCCAGAAACCTACCGGTTTCTGGGTAGGGGAACTGAATGCGAAGGATGTTCCTAGCGGGGAGATCCTGGGGCTGGAGGAGGCCTTGCGGCAGCCGCAGGTGCAGCACCGGGAGGTGCTGCGCAAGCTCCATGTGGAAGGTGTGGGCGAGATTGAGGTCTTCGGATTGACGGCCCTGTTCGAGAAGACTCCCGGTTCCGTGGATGCGCCGCCGCCGCTGCTGGGAGAGCATAATGCCGAGGTCTACGGCCACCTGGGGCTCGGCGAATCCGATCTGGCTGAACTGAAAACCAAAAGTGTGATCTGAGGAGGCATGTATGGGCATGACGGTCGTTGAAAAAATGCTGGCCCGCGCAGCTGGACAGGCCTCCGTGAAAGTTGGGGATGTGGTCGAACCACGGGTGGACCTCGCCATGTCCCACGAGAACGCGGCGCTGGTGATCAACCAGTTCCACGAGGTGTACGAAGGTACCGGTTTGACCGCCAAGGTGTGGGACCCCTCACGGATCGCCATCATCTTCGATCACCGGGTGCCGGCGGAATCGCCCAAGACGGCCACCAACCAGAAGAAGATCCGCGGCTTCGTGGCGGAGCACGGCATCACGAAGTTCCACGACATCCGCGGCGACGTGGGTGGTATCTGCCACCAGATCCTGCCGGAGTACGGCTATGTCCGGCCCGGGTTCGTGGTGGTGGGCACCGACTCCCACACCACCAGCCACGGAGCCCTGGGCGCCTTCAGCTTCGGCATCGGCGCCACGGAGATGGCCTCGGTGTGGAGCCTGGGCATCGCTGTGAACATCGAGGTGCCCGCCACCATCAAGGTGGTGGTGAGAGGCGAGTTCCCGCCCTTTGTGGGGCCCAAGGACCTCGTCCTCCACCTCATCGGGAAGCTCACGGCCCAGGGGGCCAACTACAAGGTGCTGGAGTTCCACGGCGAGACCATCCGGAAGATGAGCACCAGTGGCCGCATCGCCATCTGCAACATGAGCGTGGAGGCCGGCGCCACCTCGGGCATCGTTCCCGGAGATGCGGAGACCCTGCGCTACCTGCGGGAGGAGGCAGGCGTCACCGATCCTATCCCCTGCGTCACGCCCGACCTGGACGCCAGCTACGTCCAGACTGTGGAGATCGACGTGACCAAGCTGGTGCCTCAGATCGCCTGCCCCCACATGGTGGACAACGTGAAGCCCATCGGTGACGTGGTGGGCACGCGGATCCAGCAGATCGTCATCGGCAGCTGCACGAATGGGCGCTTGGACGATCTGGCCGCCGCCGCCGACATCCTGCGGGGCAAGAAGGTGGCGCAGGGCACGCGCATGCTGGTGTTCCCGGCCTCAAGCAAGATCTTCGCCCAGGCTCTGGACAAGGGTTATGTCCTCGATCTGATGAAGGCTGGCGCCGTGGTGATGAACTCCGGCTGCGGCCCCTGCCTGGGCGTCCATGAAGGCGCCCTGGGCGACCACGAGAAGGCCCTCAGCACCACCAACCGCAACTTCAAGGGCCGCATGGGCAATCCCACGGGCGAAGTCTACCTCTGCAGCCCCGTGGTGGCCGCGGCGTCGGCGATCACCGGGGTCATCACCGATCCGAGAAAGGGCTGAACCATGTCCAAGGTCATCATCAAGCTCGGCAATGACATCAGCACCGATGACATCTATCCCGGCCGCTTCATGGCCACGGTGCTCCCCACTGAAACCCCCCAGTTCGCCTTCTTCGACCGGACGGAGTTCAACGCCCAGCTCAAGACCAAGGCCTTTCCGGCCGGCTCCATCATCGTGGGCGGCGAGAACTTCGGTTGCGGCTCCAGCCGCGAGCAGGCTTGCTCCACACTGAAGGGCTACGAGGTCGCCGTGGTGGCCAAGAGCATCTCGCGCATCTTCCTCCAGAACAGCATCAACCTGGGCCTGCAGGTGGCGATCTGTCCCGGCCTCGAGGCCAGCGAGGGTGATGACCTGGACATCACGGTAGACCAGGTGCTCAACAAGACCACGGGCAAGGTCTACGACCAGGTCAAGCTCCCCGCCGCCCGCAAGGGGATCATGGACGCCGGCGGGCTGATCCCCTACACCCGGGCGAGGCTGATGGCGAAGCAGCCCTGAATCACTTCACCAAGGCGAAATCGCGCATCGCGCGATTTCGCCTATTCCGTGCTCTCCATCGCATCTTCAGGACACGGATGGTGGTGGCTCCGGATGGCGTGGACGGCCAGGTCGTAGTCGGGTTCATGGGTCAGCTCCGGCACCAGCTCTGTGTGGATGATGGTGCCGTTCTCGTCCAGGGCCACCACAGCCCTGGCGAGGAGGCCCCGCAGGGGCCCATCGATGAGGGTGACCCCGAAATGGGCGCCGAACTCGGGATGGCGGAAGGTGGAGACGGGGACGACGCGCTCCATGCCCTTCGAGCCGCAGAAGAGGTCCTGGGCGAAGGGCAGGTCCATGGACACGCACAACAGCACGGTGTCGCTCAGGTCCGCCGTCAGGGCGTTGAACTTCCGCACGCTCTCGGCGCAGGTCGAGGTATCCAGGCTGGGGAAGATGCTCAGCAGCACGCGTTTGCCTTCCAGATCCACGCTGGCGAGCTCGCGGAGATCCGTGCGGGTGAGGGTGAAGGCGGGGGTGGCGGAGCCGACGGGGGGCAGATCGCCGCTGGTGTGGAGGGGATTCCCGTTCAGGGTGATCGTGGCCATGGTGACCTCCCGGCGGGCCCATCCTACTCCCGATTCCGGAGCAGACCGCCCCCGATTTCCCTCGGCCTGCCCCAGGCCGCTGGCGGGAACTTCCTCATGCATCTAGGCTTGTGACATGGAGCCCTCACTCGGGAAGTGGCGCTGGTACTGGGGCATCTGGGGCCTGCTGGGCCTCTACATGGCCACGTGGGACATGGTCATGTACCCCGCCGCGCCGGTCCTCCGCCTCTTCGTGATGAACCTGCTCCAGAACGGGATCTGGGGCCTGCTGGGCCTTTTCCTCATCTGGCTGGCCGACCGGCATCCCATCGAATCGTTCGCCTGGTCCCATTGGCGGGCCTGGCTCCTCCACCTGCTGGTCAGTGTCCTTGTGGCGACACTGGGGCTCTTCGTGGCCTACCTCATCTCCCTTGTGGTGGATTCGGGTGACTGGAGCAAGGCCTTCGACCGGGTGCAGCTCCGCAAGGGCCTGCCACGGTTCTACCGGGCCTACTTCCACATGAACCTCCTTTTCATGTGGGCGGTGGTGGGGGCCTTCCACGGCCTGCGCATCTACCGGAAGTACAAGGCCCGGGAAGTCGAGGCCGCCAAGCTGGAAGCCCGGTTTGCCGAGGCCCAGAACGTAGCCCTGCGCATGCAGCTCCAGCCGCACTTCCTCTTCAACACCCTCAACTCCATCTCCGCCCTCGTCCACGCGAACCCGGACGGGGCCGACGACATGATCAGCCGACTGGGAGACTTCCTCCGGATGACCCTGGAGGCCCCGCCAGACCAGATGGTGCCCCTGCGCAAGGAACTCGCTTTCATCCGGGCCTACCTCGCCATCGAACAGGTGCGTTTCCAGGATCGTCTCCGGGTGGAGATGGAAGTTCCTGCGGAACTGCAAGAGCTGCGAGTGCCCAGCTTCATCCTCCAGCCCCTGGTGGAGAACGCCTTGAAGCATGGCCTTTCGGACCGGCCCCAAGGCGGGACACTCCGGCTACGTGCCTCGCGGGATTCCGAGTGGCTGACCCTGGAAGTGCAGGATGATGGCGAGGGGTTCCGGTCCAGCCGCGAAGGAACCGGGCTTGGCATCGTCCGGGCCCGGCTGGGCCTCATCTTCAAGGGACAGTGCCAGCTGGATCTGCTGGGTGTCCCGGGCCGGGGCACCCTGGTGACGCTGCGGTTGCCTCTCGCTTCCGCCGATGGAGTGGCGCCTTGAACCTCCGGGCGCTGGTGGTGGATGACGAGGCGCTGGCCCGCCAGCGCATCCGCGACCTCCTGCGCCGCTCGACGGACATCGAGCTGGTGGGCGAGTGCGCGGATGGGCTCGCGGCGGTGAAAGCCATCGAGGATCTGAGGCCGGATCTGGTCTTCCTGGACATCCAGATGCCTGAGCTGGATGGCTTCGGGGTGGTGGAAGCCGTGGGCGCGGAGCGCATGCCGCCCACGCTCTTCGTCACGGCCTACGATCAGCACGCGCTCAAGGCCTTCGAGGTCCACGCCCTGGACTATCTGTTGAAGCCCTTCTCGCCTGAGCGCTTCCACCAGGCCCTGGATCGCGCCCGCCGTTGGTGCCTCCGGGCGGGTCCGGAGAAGGTGCCGGACCTGGAGGCTCTGCTGGCCAGCCTGCGCCAGGAGCGCCCCTGGGTGGATCGCCTCCTGGTCCGCCAGGGGGATCGGCACATGCTGGTCAAGACAAGCGCCCTGCAATGGATCGAGGCCGAGGACAACTACGTCCGCCTGCACGTGGAGGGCACCTCCCACCTCCTCCGCCAGACCATGTCGGGCCTCCTGGCGCGGCTGGACCCGGCCCAGTTCCGGCGCATCCACCGCTCCGCCATCGTGAACCTCGACTGCATCAAGGAATTCCAGCCCTGGACCGGCGGGGACCTGATGGTGATCATGCGCGACGGCACCCGGCTCACCCTCAGCAGGACCTACCGGGAGCAATTCGGAGAGTGGCTCTGAGAGTGTGTTTTTAGAATTCCCGCGAGCCGCGACGGCGGCCAGCCGCGTGATCCAGCAAGGAAGCGCGCGCAGGGCGATGCGGGACATCGTTCAAGCGCCATGACGCAGCTGGGCGCGCGGCTGGGCGGCGCCCCTTGCGCGGCCACACCCCACTTTGAAAACAGACCCTAGCCATGCTCGCCCGGCGCTCCCAGCGCGGCCCGTGCGAATTCTAAAACACACTCTGAGACGGAAAGGCCCGGCGAGGCCGGGCCTTTCCTGGGTGCGGAACGGGTCATTCGGCGGCGAGGACCGCGATGGTGGCCATGCCCTCCTCGCGGAGCACCAGCGTGCCCTTCTCGGTCATGGCGCGGCTGGGCAGGATCACATCCACGGTGCCGATGAGGCGGTCCGTGGTGAGCAGCTCACCCTTGGTGCCGTCACCGATGCTGAACACCGCTCCTTGTTTCAGGGCCACGGCGGTGGTGCCGATGGCGGGCACACCCCGCTTGCCAAGCTGGGTGATGGCCAGGGACGCAGCGAAGG
>DASXUH010000064.1:0-1887 GCA_036504935.1 Geothrix sp.
GCCAGCAGTGCAACGGCCTGGGCCGCCACGAGGGGCAGGCCCCGGTGGGCGAAGTGGATCGCCGCCTGCACCTTGTTCTGGTAGAAGGCCGCCTCCTTGCTTCCCGCCAAGTGGGCCTGGACGGCCTTCTGGTCTGCCGGATCCACACCACGCTCGCCCATGAGGGCAAGGGCTTTCTGCTTTGCCACACCTGCCTGCTGGAGGAGGAGGTAGCCTCCGACCACATGGCCGAGCATGTCAAGGATCGGCACTGCATTCAGGAGGGTCAGCAATCCCGCATTCTCGCGGGCGGGGATCTGGGTCAGCACGGCGCCTGTGGCCTTCACGGCCTCCGCGAGCTGACGGGCGGAGGCGCCTAGCGTCGGATCCTCGGCCAGGGACTGCGCCGCCTCCCCTGCCAGTTTCAGCAAGGCCTTCACGGGCCGCCCATCCTGCATCCTGAACTTCCGGCCAACAAGATCCAGGGCCTGGATGCCATTGGTGCCTTCATAGATCGAGGCGATCTTGCAGTCCCGCAGATACTGCTCCGCCGGATAGTCCATGGTATAGCCGTAGCCGCCATAGATCTGGAGGGCCCATTCCGTCACGCGGAAACCCCAATCCGAGCACCATGCCTTGCTAATGGGTGTGAACAGCTCGACGAGGCCCTGCCAGCGGTCGCGCTCCTCGCCCTCGGAGACATGGGCCATGTCCATGCACCAGGCCGTATACGTCACCAGCGCCCGCATAGCCTGCACGTAGGCCGATTGGAGCAGGAGTGAACGCCGGACATCCGGGTGCTCGATGATCAGGGATTGCCCCGAGGTCTTTCCCGCTCCCGGGCCACGGCCCTGGAGGCGCTCCCGCGCGTAGGCCAGCGCCGCCTGATGGGCCGCCGACGCGTTGCTCAGCCCCTGGACTCCGACCTCCCACCGCGCGGCGTTCATCATCTGGAACATGTGGGCGAGACCCTGGTTTTCCTCTCCCAGGAGGAAGCCCTGGCTGCCGTTGTTGGTGCCGAACACGAGACTGCAGGTGGGCGAGCCGTGGATGCCCAGCTTGTGCTCGATGCCCGCGCAAGTGACATCGTTGGGTTGGCCGAGGGACCCGTCCGGGTTCACCCGGACCTTGGGCACCACGAAGAGGCTGATGCCCTTGGGTCCGGCGGGCGCGCCCGGAATCCTCGCCAGCACGGCATGGATGATGTTCGGCGTCAGTTCGTGGTCGCCGCTGGTGATGAAGATCTTCTCGCCGGTGATGAGGTAGGACCCGTCGTCCTGGCGCACGGCCTTGGTGTTGAGCGCGCCAAGGTCGCTGCCGGCACCGGCCTCGGTGAGGCACATGGTGCCGGTCCACTCACCGGAGTACATCCGCGCGCAGAAGGTGCTCTTGAGTTCGCCACTTCCAAAGGTCTCGATCAGATTCGCGGCGCCGCGGGTAAGCAAGGCCTTGAGGCCCAACGCCGTGTTCGCCCCCATGAGGAACTCGCTGATGCCAGTCCCCACGGATTCCGGCAAGCCCATGCCGCCGAACTCGGGGCTCATGGTGGCGCTGATCCAGCCGCCCGAGGCCAGGTCCTCGAAGGCTCCGGCAAATCCCTCCGGCAGCTGGACCTTCCCATTCTCCCACTGGGCGCCGACCCGGTCCCCCGTCTCGTTGCAGGCGGCAACGCTGCTCTTGGCGACCTTCAAGGCTTCATCCAGCACCATACTGAGCTGGTCGCGATCAACCTCCTGGTAGTGCTCGGACTTCAGCACCGCATCCAGGTCCAGCCACTCGAGAAGGTTGAACCGGACATCACGGATATCGTCGATGTACTTCATGGGGGCCTCCAGATGGAGAGAACGGGATGTATTCCAAGGGACGAGGGCTTTCCTTCATTCTTCGCCCAGACACCCCGCCCCACCA
>DASXUH010000065.1:0-8118 GCA_036504935.1 Geothrix sp.
CCATCCGACGGAAGGGGTGATCCACGTGGACGGAATCGACCTCTACGCCCTCGGAACCGAGAAACTCGCGGATTTCAGGCGGGAGTACCTTGGATTCGTGTTCCAGAGCTTCAACCTCGTTCCCTACCTCACGGCCCTGGAAAACGTCATGCTGCCTCTGGCCGTCAAGTCCATGCCGAAGGCCCACAAGCGGAGCCGGGCCATGGAGGTGCTCGCGCGCGTGGGCCTGACCGACCGGGGCGGGCACCTGCCCAGCCAGCTTTCCGGAGGCGAGCAGGAGCGGGTCGCCATCGCCCGGGCCCTGATCAACCATCCCCCCCTGCTTCTGGCTGACGAGCCCACGGGAAGCCTGGACACCGCGACCTCGGCGGCCACCATGGCCCTCCTCAAGGACCTCAACGACCAGGGCCAGACCATCGTCATGGTGACGCACAACATCGAGAACCAGGCCTTCTTCCACCGCACCTTGGTCCTCCGGGACGGACTTCCCTTCCCAGCCCCGGAGGCCAGCCCGGTCCTTCGGCGCACGAGCCCAGGGGAAGGTTCCCCGGCCCATGCGTGCGCGAACGCGGATTGATCCGTGGCCGGGAAATGTGGAGGGCCATCCACCGCTGGTAGACTCGGGGTTCCGCCCAGGAGGACCCATGCTCCACGCCGCCCTGCTGACCCTCGCCGTCCTGGCCGCGCCCGCGGCCGAGAAGGCCAAGCCCGCCACCAACACCAAGGATCCTGTCTGCAAGATGACCGTGGATGCCAAGTCCGCCTCCGTCGCCGTGCGGGGCCGGGAGTACCGCGTGTGCAGCAAGCACTGCGGCGAGGCCCTCCAGAAGGATCCGGACAAGTACCTGGAGAAGGACGGCTCCGTGAAGGCTGAGAAGAAGAAGGCCTGATCCAACGCCTTTCCAAGGCCCTGGCGCGGCAGAAGCAGGTCCCCGCCATGCCAGGGCCTCGCCGTGCCGATTCACCCGAATCGCAACTTTCATGGTTGGAGGATTTATTCAACAAGTTGATCATTGGTCGAAAAATTAACATCTCTTAACAGCTATTAGATAGGATCGTGACCCCAGGACCGGGATGGACACCCCGATCTCACTCTCTCTGGATGCCCCGTGCGCCACATGGTCCTATTCCTCCTTCCCGCCTTCCTACTGGCCGCTCCCCCGGACCAGGCCAGGACCGATGCCCTCGCCCGGGACGCCAAGGCCCATCTGGCCGCCCGCACCTTCCAGATGGGTCTCGACCAGCACTTGGGCCTCACCTTCAAGAACCTCGTCGCCGACGCCTCCGGCGAGGACCATGTGCGGCTGGACCAGACCTACAAGGGCGTGCCTGTGCTGGAGGGTGAGGCCATCGTCCACTTCCGGAACGGCCGGGTGCGGGCCGTCACCGACGACCTGGTGCGCGGCCTGGCCCTGAACGTGGAACCCAGCCTCGGGCGAGGCGAAGCGCTGGGCGCCGCCCACGCGGCCCTGGCTCCCCGCGGGAGCTACGCCTACGAGCCGACGGCGACCCTGGTCGTGGCCAGCCTCGAATCCGACGGACCTGGCCGCGCCAACCGGCACGTGCTGGCCTACCACATCCACACGGAGCTGGAGAACGGGGCCCAGGAGACAAAGCACACGGACTTCCTGGTGGACGCCCACACGGGCCAGGTCCTCGAATCCTGGGACACCCTCCATACCACCGGCGCCAGCGGAACCGGCGCGTCCCAGTGGTACGGGACGGTGGCCCTCAGCACCAACAGCACGGCCACGGGCTACGAGTTGCGGGACACGACCCGGGGCAGCGGCGGTACCTTCGGGAACAATGTCACCACCAACCTCCTCAACGGCACGTCGGGCGTCAGCACCATCTTCACTGATGCCGACAACGCCTGGGGCGACGGGCTCCAGTACGGAGGCACTCCCGGCATGAGCGCCAATGCCCAGACCGCCGGCGTGGACGGCCACCGGGGCATGCAGGCCACCTGGGACTTCTACCAGAGTGTGTTCGGCCGGAACGGCATCGACAACGCCGGCAAGGCCACCTACAGCCGCATGCACTACAGCAGCCAGTACGACAACGCCTTCTGGTCCGACAGCTGCTTCTGCATGACCTATGGCGATGGCCAGGTGGGCGGCTCCGTGGGCGAGGCGGACCTGGACACTGCGGGCCATGAGATGAGCCACGGTGTCTGCGCGGCCACGGCGAACCTGGTCTACCGGAAGGAATCGGGCGGACTCAATGAAGCCAACTCCGACATCTTCGGGACCTTGGTGGAGTTCTACACCCTGAACGGCGGCACGGGCAGCGTGATTCCCAGCACGCCCGGCCCCGGAGTTGGTCCCAACCATGTCACCGCCAACTACAAAATGTTCGAGAACAGCTGGGGCCATGCCTATCCGAACGAGGCCCTGCGCTGGATGTACAAGCCCAGCCGCGATGGCCGCAGCCCGGACTTCTACAGCAGCACCCTCGGGCGGCTGGACGTGCACTACAGCTCCGGCGTGGCCAACCACTTCTTCTTCCTGCTGGCCCACGGCAGCCAGGTGGATGGCCTCTGCGACAACATCGCCTCGCCCATGACCAACGGTGTCACCAGCATCACCGGCATCGGCAACCATGCGGCGGGCCGGATCTGGTACCGGGCCCTCACCACCTACATGACGAAGAGCACCAACTATGCGGGCGCCCGGGTGGCCACGTTGAACGCGGCTGCAGATCTTTTCGGGGCTGGTTCCGCCGAGTACGCCACCGTGAACACCGCCTGGCTGACCGTGAACGTGAAGTAGCCGCCAGCCCGGGATGTCAGGACTGTGCCGGCCCCCCCAGGACGGCACAGTCCTTCAACACGTCCAGCCAGGCCTTCAGGATGAAGGCTGTGGCGCCCCAGAGGGGGGCCTGGGGCAGTTCGAGCCTGGGGACATCCAGGGCCAGACCATGGCGCTCCAGCCGTTCGATGGTCCAGGGAGCCTCCATGAGGGACGCCAGGGGCAGCATGAGAACCTGCTCCAGTTCGTGATCCAGGTGGAACCTGGGTTCAGGAGCCTCCCACCGGAAGAAGACCGGGGTGAAGCGCACCCGGGCCTTGGCCACGCCGTCGGGGAAGCAGCCCATTTCCCAGAGCCCTTCGGACACGCCGATCTCTTCGGCCATCTCCCGGCGGGCCGTGGAAGGCAGGTCGCGGTCGCGGGGCTCCACCATGCCGCCGGGGAAGGCGATCTCGCCGGCGTGGTGGGGCGCGCCGTAACCGCGCTGGGCCAGCACCAGCTTGCGGGCGCCGGCGGCATCGCCCCAGAGGATGACCCCTACGGCGGCACGACGGGGGTCCTCGGGGATGCGGGCGCTGATCTTGTGCGGGTTCGGCCCGAGCTGGGGCCGGCGCAGGCTTTCCGCAACGCAGGGCCAGGGGACCGGGGGAGCTTCATCGGGGGGACGCCAGGCGCTCATTTCACCTTCCCGAACACGGACCCCTTCACCCGCTCCACGGTGTAGACGCCCCGGATGCGGCGCAGGCCGGCCATGAGCTCCACGAGGTGGGCGCGGTCGCGCACCCGCAGGGCGATGTGGAAGAGTCCGGCGCCCTCTTCAGTGGCCGAGCCGTGGAAGCGCTGCACGTTGATGCCCACGCGCTGGATGCCTTCGGAGATGGCGGCCACCATGCCGGGGCGATCCTCGGTCGTGAGGGCGATCTCCGTGTCGTACAGTTCTGTCCCGTGCTTGCCCCAGGCCACGTTCACGCGGCGCTCGGGATGCAGGGTGGCCGTGTTGAGCTGGGGGCAGTCGGCCCGGTGGATGGCGGTGCCGCGGGTGCGGGTGATGTAGCCCACCACCTCGTCGCCCCAGATGGGCTTGCAGCAGGCGGCCAGGGCGTAGAGGATGCCCGCGGTGTCGCCCACCACCACCGAATCCAGGAGGTTCGAGGTGTTCTCCTTGGGCCGGGCGCGCTCGGGTTCGGGCACCAGCGGCTCGATGAGCTTGTGGACGCTGAGCCGGCCGAAGCCCAGGGCCGCGTGGGCCGCGTCCCAATTGGCGAGCTTCAGCTCCACGAGGCGGGCGTCCAGCTTGGCCTGGGACTCGTGGTCGTCCAAGCGCACGCCCATGGCGCGGGCCTCGCGCTCCAGCCGCTCGCGGCCCAGGGTGATCGCGTGGGCACGCTCCTCCTCGCGGATGAAGGCCTGGATGCGGCTCTTGGCGCCGGCGGACTTCACGAAGCCCAGCCAATCCCGGCTGGGCTTGTGGTCAGGCCGGGTGAGGATCTCCACGCGGTCGCCGTTCTGGAGGGTGTGCTTGAGCGGCACCATGCGCCCATTCACCTTGGCGCCCACGCAGCGGTGGCCCACCTGGGTGTGGATCGCATAGGCGAAATCCACGGGCGTGCTGCCTTCCACCAGGCTGCGGAGATCGCCCTTGGGCGTGAACACCTGGATGCGGTTGAAGTTCAGCTCGCCGCGCAGGTTGGCCACCAGGTCGCGGCTGTCCTGGGCGTCCTGGTGCAGTTCCACCATGCGGCGGAGGAAGGCCACCTGGTTGATCTCCAGGCGGTTGGCGATGCGGCCGTCCTTGTAGGTCCAGTGGCTGGCGATGCCGGCCTCGGCGTGGAGGTGCATCTCCTCCGTGCGGATCTGCACCTCGAAGATGTCGCCGGAGCTCATCAGCACGGTGGTGTGGATGCTCTGGTAGCCGTTCTCTTTGGGCAGGCTGATGTAGTCCTTGAACTTGCCCGGCACGGGCCGGTAGAGGCCATGCACGAGGCCCAGGGCCGTGTAGCAGCTGGCGCGATCCGGGCAGATGATGCGGTAGGCCAGCCAGTCGTGGATGTCCTCGAAGCCCTTGGCCTGGGCGCCCATCTTCTTCCAGATGCCGTAGAGGTGCTTGACGCGGCCGGTGACGTGGGCGTTGATGCCCTGCTGGCGCAGGATGGCCTGGAGGGAGCCGTGGATCTCCTGGATGGTGCCAGAGAGCTTGGCGCGCTTGGCCTCCACGGCGTTCCGCAGGTAGTCGTACTGCTCGGGCTCCAGCTGGTGGAAGGCCAGGTCCTCCAGCTCCAGACGCACGACGCCCATGCCCAGGCGGTTGGCCAGGGGCGCATAGAGCTCCAGCGTCTCGCGCGAGATGCGGCGGCGCTTCTCCTCCTCCATGACATCCAGGGTCTTCATGTTGTGGAGGCGGTCCGCCAGCTTCACCAGCAGCACGCGCACATCCTTGCCCATGGCCACCAGCAGCTTGCGGACGTTCTCGGCGTTGAGCAGGTGCTTGTCCGTGAAGGCCAGCTTGCTCATCTTCGTGAGGCCGTCCACGATCTCGCCGATCTCGTCCCCGAACTGCGCCTTCACCTGGGGTAGGGTCATCAGGGTGTCTTCCACCACGTCGTGGAGGAGGCCGCAGGCCACGCTCGCGGCGTCCAGCCGCCAGTCCGCCAGGCTCTGGGCCACGGCCAAGGGGTGGAAGAAATAAGGCTCGCCGCTCTTGCGGAGCTGGGTGGCGTGCATGTCCCGGCCCACGGTGAAGGCCCGGCGCAGCAGGGCCACGTCCCCCTTGGGATGATGCTGGAGAAAGGCTGCCTTCACCCGGTCGAAGGCCCCGTCCAGGGTGAGACAACTATCCCCTTCACAAGCCGAGCCTTCCCCCTCGCGGAGGACGGGCTCCAGGGCTTTCCCGGGTACGGCCATGTTTGAGTGTCGCGCAGCCGCTGTCCAGATACCAGATGGAAGTGCGGGAAACAGGGGGGAAGGGCTTTGAGCTGGAACCGCAGATGGCGCAGATGACGCAGATGCGGTCCGCTTGGCAACGCGGCTCTATCTGCGGAAATCTGCGCCATCTGCGGTTTCCTGTCCTTCCTGCCTTTCCCGCACCACCGCACACTGGAGCCATGCCGCGCCGATCCGCCCCTGACGATGCCCCCGCCTACAAGGGCTGGATCCGCCCGGGTCCTGTGCCGCCGGGCGGGGTGGACCTGGAGCCGGGCGAAACCCTGGATGGTCTGAGCGGGCGCTGGCGGATTTTCCAGCTGGAGAAGGGCAACCGCTTCAGCGTGGATGACCTGGTGACCGCCTGGTACGGCACCACCTGGTGTCCCAGCCCCGGTCGCATCGCCGACCTGGGCTCGGGCATCGGCAGCGTGGCCCTCATGGCCGCCTGGCGCTGCCCCGGGGCCATGGTGCATACCGTGGAGGCCCAGGAGCAGAGCCTGCGGCTGGCCCGGAAGAGCATCCGCTACAACGGTCAGGAGCACCGCGTCTTCCCCCGCCTGGGCGACCTCCGCGACCCCGCCCTGTTTGAAGGCGAAGCCCCCTTCGACCTCGTGACGGGCACGCCGCCCTACTGGCCCGAAGGCCACCGGCTGCCTGCCGCCCACCCCCAGTCCGTGCCCGCCCGTCTGGAAGTGCGTGGCAGCATCGCGGACTACGCCCGGGCCGCCGCCCGGATCCTCGCCCCGGGCGGCCTCTTCGCCTGTGTCTTCCCCAACGATCAGCGCGAACGGGCCCTGGCTGGCCTGGGTGAGGCCGGACTGCTCTGCCTCCACCGCCGCGAAATCGTCTTCAAGGAGGGCGAACCCTACGGTCTGGATGTCTTCGCCGCCGCCCGCCGCCGGGATCTGCCCGAGGACTTCGAAACCAGGGCCCAGTGCCCCGAGGTCGAACCCCCCATCCTCATCCGCCGGGCCGACGGCAGCGTGGATCCCGGCATCGCCCGAGTGAGGCTCGCCGTGGGGTTCCCGCCCGGGCTGTGAGGTTCCCGATGGCAGCGGCCTACTGGAACCGCACGTCCGACTGCGCCAGGGCGTAGGCGAAGCTGGCCAGGGCGGCGGCGCTGAACGCCAGGTCGTCCTTCTCCACCTTGTCGAAGGTGTCGGCCTGGGTGTGGTGCACGTCGAAATAGTGGGTGGCGGCGTGGCCCACGCCGATGCCGGGCACGCCCTCGGCCACCATGGGGCTCACGTCCGCGCCGGAACCGCCGAGCCGCAGATCGATGGCGCCATACGGTTCAAGGCTTGCACCCAGGCTTTTCAACGAGACTAAAGCGCCAGCTTTGGCCTCCGGCGTGGCCTTGCGGAGGTCAAGGCCGAACGACTTGATGCGCTCGCTGCCCGAGTCCGTCTCGAAGGCGGCGATGATCTTGCCGAGTTCGGCGCGGTGAGCGTCACGGTAAGCCTTGCCGCCGCGCAGGCCGTTCTCCTCGTTGGTCCACAGCACCACGCGGAGGGTGCGGCGGGGCTTGAGGCCCAGGGCCTGGATGAGCCGTGCCGCCTCCATGGCCGTGACGGTGCCCGCGCCGTCGTCCTGGGCGCCCTGGCCCACGTCCCAGCTGTCCAGGTGGCCGCTGAGGATGATCACTTCCTCGGGCTTCTCCGTGCCGCGGATCTCGGCCACCACATTGGCGGAAGGCGCGTCGGGCAACGTCTTCGCGCCCATCTCGAGCTTCATGCGGATGCGCTCACCCCGGGCCTGCATGCGCCGCATCTGGGTGGAGGCCTCGATGGTCACGGCCGCGGTGGGAATCTTCGGGTAGGCCGGGTCGTAGTCCATGGCGCCGGTGTGGGGGGTGTCCAGGCTCACGGGGCCCACGGACCGCACCAGGGCGGCCACGGCGCCGTACTTCGCGGCCTTCGCCGCGCCGCCGTGCCGGTAGACCACGGTGTGGCCATAGCCCCTGAAGGGCACGTCGAAGAGGACGATCTTTCCCTTCACGGCTTCGCCCAGCTTGTCGAGTTCGTCGAAGGAACCCACCACCACCACGTCCGCCGTGAGGCCGCCCTCGGGCGTGCCCACGCTGCCGCCCAGGCCCAGAAGGTTCACCCGCTGTGCCGCGGGCAGCAGCAGTTCGGCGGATTCGTGGCCGCGCACCCAGTGGGGCACCATGACGGCTTCCGCGTGGACGTTGGTGAGACCCGCGGCCTTCAGGCGCGCCTGGGCCCAGGCGATGGCCTGGTCCAGCTGCGGCGATCCGGACAGGCGGGGGCCGATGTGGTCGCAAAGCCACGCCAGATCCGCATAGGCACCGTGCGTCCGGAAGGCCTCGGCCCGCAGGCGCTCAGCGGTGGCGCGGAGAGGCTCAGGGGAGGGCTGGGCGCCCAGGGTGGCGGCCACGAGGCAGAAAAGTAGGAGGCGGCTTGGGTTCATGCCTCATCTTACTTGG